>NZ_CP151792.1:1526917-1832300 GCF_038446525.1 Methanolobus sp. ZRKC5 | reverse complement strand
CACCATGAAAGATATAGCAACACATGAACTGGGCCACGCACTTGGACTTGGGCACAGTAATGATAGAAATGATATCATGTTCCCTACCTATGACATCAAGCAGGATGTCAACCCTCTGCTACTCCATTCCACATGGCCTCTGCTTCTGCTGATGGTAATTATCGCCATTCTTGTAGTCTCATACCACGGAACCGGATGGCTTCACTACAAGAAAAAGAGAAAAGAGCTCGAGAAGGAGGTTTTCACCAATGACAAAAATGAGAGATAAAACAGTATTCCAGGCAATATTGAGGTATTTTGGTGGCGAAAATATCGACTTCTCAGATTATGAGCTTGACCTCTATGAACTTACGGAATTCCAGCGCAAGGTCCTGGAGGAAGTAAGAAAGATACCTTATGGCGAAACAGTAACTTATCAGGAACTTGCCTGCAGAATCGGAAACGAAGGTGCTGCCAGGGCTGTTGGTGGTGCAGTTGCCAAAAATCCATATCCTATAATCATACCCTGTCACCGTGTAGTATCATCTTCAGGAATAGGCGGTTTTTGTGGAGAGACCTGCGGCGAAAAGGTTGAGCTGAAGAAGAAGATGCTAAAGATGGAAGATGATTATAAAGAAAAAGAAAGTTTATATTAAAAGTGTAGAAGAAAATAACTTCTGGTGAAGAAAATGTTTGGATGGACAGGAAGAACAGTAATCGTGGACCTGGGGAACAACTCGGTCGCAGAAACGAAAACGAAGAAGTCATATGTTGAACAGTTCATCGGCGGACGTGGGCTCGGTTGCAGGTTGATGGAAGAGTTTGCAGATGCTGAACTTGACCCTTTCAGTCCTGATAATCCTCTTATTTTTACTACCGGACCACTTACAGGGACTTCAAGCCCTATGTCGGGACACTTCACTGTCACATGCAAATCTCCACTTACATCCACGATCTTCAGCTCCAATGGCGGAGGACACTTTGGCGCCGAGCTAAAATTTGCAGGCATCGATGCCCTTGTAATAAAAGGAAAAGCTGAAAGACCTGTTTATCTCAATA
The DNA here is from genome assembly GCF_038446525.1 of Methanolobus sp. ZRKC5. Classification (GTDB taxonomy): domain Archaea; phylum Halobacteriota; class Methanosarcinia; order Methanosarcinales; family Methanosarcinaceae; genus Methanolobus. Next base: position 1,831,262 of record NZ_CP151792.1, on the reverse strand, counting down.
TTTATGATGAGGAAGTTGAAATACTACCTGCCGGGCATCTCTTGGGAAAAAATACCGCAGAGACCACTGCATTGCTTGAAATGAAAGGTAAGGTTGCATGCATAGGAAAAGCAGGAGAGAAACTTGTCAGTATGGCAAATATCATCAACGACCGCATGTACTCCAGTGGACGTGGCGGGCATGGTGCCGTGGCAGGCTCAAAAAACCTCAAGGCAATAGTTGTAAAGGGAACCAACGTTGTCCAGATAGCAGAGCCTGTTGCCTTTGAAGAAGTTGTCGAAAAAACAAATAAATTGCTTGTGGCAAATCCACCGGCTTCCAAAGGCCTTCAAAAATATGGAAGTTCCGCATTTACTGACCTTTTTGACTACATGGGAATTCTTCCCGCACACAATTTCGGAAAAAAGAATTTCTCCGGTGCAGAGAAACTCTCAGGCGAAGTCATCAACAAAAAATACAAAATGCTCCAGGCACCCTGTTATGCATGTCCTGTTAGCTGCAGGAGAACTTCAGAAGATGGCCAACCGGTACCTGATTATGATTCCATATGGGCTTTCGGACCAAATATTGGTAACGATGACATGGAAATTATAAGAGAAATGGACAGCCTCTGTTTTGATTACGGGCTGGACCCGATCTCCTGTAGTGCATCCATTGCAGCATACATGGAAGTAAATCTATGGATGAAAATGGATGAATTAAAAGGACTCATACTGGAAATAGGAAATGGAAGACATGATGTCTGCAAGGGCTCACAAGCATATTTGTGTTCTGTGGAAAAAGAGGAATACAGCACCGCAGTCAAGGGACTTGAACTTCCTGGATACGACCCCAGAGAAATGGCAGGTATGGCCATAGCCTACGCAACATCCAACACCGGAGGATCTCATCTTAGCGCTTTTATGGCAGCTCCCGAGATAATGGGAAAGCCGGTGTTGCTTGACAGAAATTCATTTAACGGTAAGGCTGCTCTTGTGCAGCATTTCCAGAACCTCACAGCGGCAATTGATTCACTGGTTATGTGTCCTTTCTCCATGCTTGCCATCGGAGAGGTTGAACTTGCTGCACTGCTCAGTCATGTTACCGGAAAAAAATATTCTGCAGAGGAAATGCTACTTGCTGGAGAGAGAATCTACAACCTTGAAAGACTGTTCAATTTGAAGGCAGGATTTTCCACAAAGGATGACATCCTTCCTGAAAGATTCTTTGCAAAGGACGGAATAGACCGGGAAGAATTTGAAGAATCAATCTCAGATTACTATCACTTCAGAGGATGGGATGATGCTGGCATACCGGAAGAGGAAAAACTGAGCGAACTTAACATTGTCAGAGGCAGATGACAAAAAAAGAACAAAATATGTTCATCTTTTTTACGTATTTGCCATTATTTCCCTCAATTTATGCAGAATCAAAGGTTAAGTTCATATATAGCATTAAGAATTATACCAATATACCGTTTAAGCTCATAAATTATTATTACAATTATGGAGGATTTTAAGTGAAAATACAAGTCGAGGTTAAAGAACTTAAAGAGGGTAAGTACGTCATCGTTGACGATGAACCCTGTGTCATCAAAAGCATTACCAAGTCAAAGCCAGGGAAACACGGTTCAGCAAAAGCAAGAATCGATGTCATGGGCCTCTTTGACAAACAAAAGAGATCAATCATAGGTCCTGTTTCAGATAAGACCTACGTTCCAATAGTAGAAAGAAAGAACGCACAGGTACTTTCCATTTCCGGTGGCGTTGCACAGCTCATGGACATGGGCGATTTCTCAACATTTGAGATGAAGATCCCTGATGAGTACAAGGAAAGGATCATTGAGGGCGAAGAAGTATCCTACCTGACCGCAATGGGTAAAATGAAGTTCGATCTGAGATAATTATATCTCTGATCACTTTTTTCTTCTTTTCAATTATTACAGTCATGTTCTACAAACCCAATATGATGGATGCACTGTCAGATTATGATTCTGCAAGGTATGTGATATTTGGTATTCCTTTTGATGCTACTTCTTCATACAGGTCAGGAAGTCGCTGGGCCCCTGATGCCATGAGAAAAGCTTCAGCAAATTTTGAAACTTATAACGATCATTTTGATATTGATTTTGATGACCTGTTCATACATGATGCAGGAAACCTTGAGCCTTATTCATCCGTTGATGAGACACTCGAAGAGCTCTACCTTGCTGTTAAGCCAATTGCAAGGGACCGAAAAATACCCATCATGCTTGGTGGCGAGCACTCACTTACGTACCCATGCGTGAAGGCATGCGCAGAGGAAGCCGGACAAGATATTGGTTTTGTTGTAATGGATGCCCATTTCGACCTTCGGGAAGAATACGGAGGTATCAAAAACAGCCATGCATGCGTTTCCAGACATGTACTGGATGATATTACAGACACCTATGTAACAATAGGAGTTCGCAGCGGACCAAAGGAAGAGTGGGTATTTGCAAAAGAGAACGGCATCAAATACTATACTTCAGATGATGTAAGGGAAATGGGAATAAAACAGGTCATTTCTGAGGTAAAAGAATATCTTGGTTGTAAAAAGATCTATCTTTCCCTGGATATGGATGCCCTTGACCCCGCATACGCACCCGGTCTTGGAACTCCCGAACCATTCGGACTTACAGACATCGATGTGCGTGAGATAATACGTGCATTCGCACCAGTGTCAGTTGGTTTTGACGTTGTTGAGATAACCCCTGAATACGACAACGGAATAAGCGCACTGCTTGGAACGAAACTTCTCAGGGAATTCATTGCAGCGCATGCTGCAAGTGAGAAATAGAAGTAAAAACATATCACATGCGTTTGATCATTCACTCTTTTTACTTTTCAGTTCCCACATTTCAATGAAGTTGTCAAGCAGTTTGTCAAAGAAACTTGCATTATATGTGATGATAAGCTCCGCAACTTTCTCAGGACACATGACCTTAAACTTGCTTTCCCTGCCACAAACGGTTTTCTGCACAATCCCGGATGCTACAAGTTTGTTAAGATGCCAGGAAACCGTGGAAGGAGAAAGACCGATAGCTGAAGATAGGTCCTTATTGTTCATGCCAGGTGCCTCCATTAGAGTTACAAGAATATGGCTGCAAGCTTTTTTCCTCAAAAAAGACATGACTTTCCGGTCATCAGCATCCAGTTCTTTGTTTTTGACAAAATAGCGTACAAATTGTTCGTCTTTATGTGTTGAGATAAGGTTTTTCTTTTCCATGTAATGAAGATGATACTGTAGATTTCCAACTGCAATATCAAGAGTTCTTTCAAGCTCACGCATGTGGATTCCAGGCGAACTCTGAATCATTTCGAATATCCTTTTTCGGGTATCGAGCTCAAATTCCATTTCAACCCTACTCTTTTGTCAGCATGGCAAAGAAGAACAACAGCAATACAATAAAGTTCAGAATACTACTCCATATCTCAAAACTATCCCCCATTGCCGGGAAAAATGACTCCGTTGAATCCAGGAAGCCCATTAGAAAATAAGTGAAAAATGCCGCAGCAACCATCAACAGTTTCCTTCTTCTTTCTCTCAGGTATGCAGCAAAAGATATTGAGAAGAGCGTCACTGCCAATATACTTGATAGTAGAACTATCAAATTGTCAATTTCCATATAAGAATGTCACCTCCTGATAAAAATAAAAAGAAAGACAATTGTCTTCCTTTCACTCAGTTCTTATCTCTACAAGTTCCAGCCTCTCATCACCTTCTGTTACGGCGACTTCCAAAAGCAATCCAACACCGCTGGCATAGTACTTGTGCTCCTCGATTCCCGGTTCAAGTGGCGTCCATTCCTTTGTCTGCAGACAGTTATCAAATGAACCATATTCTACTGAAACAGATTCATCAAGACTCAATACTTCAGCCATGTCCTCTGCCTCACCTTCATAGTACTCCTGCTGATAGTCATCGCCTACCTGTGGATTTGCTTTCATAATGATTCCAGGTTCTGCACCGTCAACACCTGCTTCCCATGAACCTGCTGTGCTAACAATTTCACCGTCTTCATAATCATTGGAATCTTCACCAAAATACCAGACATTTCCATCTTTGTCCTGCACAAACCAGTCATATGTCTCTTCCACCAGTTCACCATTTTCCCACACCCTGTCTTCTACAACAGTTGTAGTAACACCCATAACCACTTTTTTCTGCGGGCTGACAAAAACCACATTTCTTTCAGTGCCTTCCTCAGTCTCTCCTTCATACACAAAGGTTGTACCTGGTTTCAGAGGTAGATACTGATTATCTATTTCTTCTACGAAGTTTGCAGGGTCTATTACAGGATTATAAGGATCTTCCAATCCTTCTTCAGATGCATCTTCAGAGTACGAGGTATCAGTACACCCGGATACCATTACAAGTACCACTCCCAAAAAAAGCACCACGATATTTCTAATCATTTTGCGTTTCATTTTAAGCCTCCATTTTTCTCCGCCGGACAGACAAAAAGTTATCAAATTAAAAGTAGTGCTGTCTCATATTAACGATTCTGGTACAGGCATCGAAGATTAATACAAAGTTCGAACAATCGAATAATGCTAAAAAAATAGATAATCAAGACAAATTCAAAACAGGAAAAATTATATTCGCAGTATCATGAAACAACACTAAAACAACATACTATGCAGTTAATTATTTACATATTCCAGACAATAACATCATTGAGAATATGAACGATGAAGTTGAAGTAGTATGCCCATCATGCTCACCTAAAATGAGTGTGCTGCATGATGTTTTGAAATCCGGTCAGAATATGGTTGTACAGTGTCAGGAATGCGGGAATGTCCACCCAACCAAATTTGAAAAACCAAAGACATTCAACATAAAAGTAATAATCAGTAAAGGCGATAAATCTTTTACACAGATGACCAAAATGACATCAGAAGAAGATGTCAACATCGATGATGAGATAATTGTCGATGACGGAGAATCTGATGAAGTATTTCCGGTCCTGATAACTTCCATCGAGTCAGGAGATAAAAGACTGGAAAAAGCAAATGCCGCAGAGATAAGTACGATATGGGGCAGGGCTATCGATGAAGTTGCTGTTAAAATCGCCATCCACCGGGGAAAAAGCACAGAAGCTCTTATAAAAAGAGTACCCGGAGGATACGAATTCATTATCGGTAAAGAGGAAATCGTTGACAAGACTAAAGTGAGGATCAAGAAGATAAAAATAAGAGACAGTAGTCTTGAATCTAGTACCGGCATGGCAGTTGAGGCAAAGTTCATTAAAAGGATATTTGCAGAAGAAATTGTGAGACCGAACTGGGGAGAAGGAAAAACTGCATGGAGTATGAAAGGGAAAGGTCGCTCCTGGTAAAATCTCTCAAAAAACAAGGAACCAGTGAAAGAACTCTAAGAGCGATGAAGAAGGTACCAAGACATCATTTTGTACCTTCTATACATGTATCACGTGCCTATGTTGACAGTCCATTACCCATAGGACACGCGCAGACAATATCAGCACCCCACATGGTTGCCATGATGTGTGACCTTCTTGAGCTTCAGGAAGGGCAGACAATACTTGAGATCGGTGCAGGCTCAGGTTACAATGCAGCAGTCATGGCGGAGATAATTGGTAAAAATGGACAAGTCTATTCTATTGAGCGTCGTGAACCGCTAGCCAGATTTGCAAGGGAGAATCTGGAAAGAGCCGGATATTCCAATGTGGAAGTTATACTGGCCGATGGTTCGCTGGGCTATCCTGAGCATGCACCCTATAACAGGATATGTGTAACTGCATCAGCACCTGAAACGCCAAAACCTCTTTTGGAGCAGCTAAACCCCGGCGGTATCATGGTCCTGCCTGAAGGTGATACCTACCAAAACCTATACCTTGTCAGGAAATCCATGAATGGTGAAATTACAAAGGAAAACAGAGGCGGAGTGATATTCGTACCACTTGTTGGTGACCACGGTTACAATCTATTCACAAGCCATAGATAATTCATTTTTACCGCAAAAACATTTTTAATATTTTATGCTTATTTAGCAGAGCATATTTTATAATAATCAGATTATGGTATGAAAGAACGATGTCCTCAAAAAAAGAAAACTGGCAATTCTGGATAGACAGAGGCGGCACATTCACAGATATTGTTGCCCGGAAACCTGATGGACAGTTGCTTGCACACAAACTACTGTCAGTAGACCCGGAACACTATACAGATGCTGCAATGCATGGAATAAGGACCATACTCAGGATAGACCCAAAGTCCAACCTGCCAACGGAAATGATATCATCCATCAAGATGGGAACAACTGTTGGGACGAATGCATTGCTTGAACGAAAGGGAGAAACTACTGCACTGGTAATCACAGAAGGTTTCATGGATGCTTTGAGAATTGGATACCAGAACAGACCTGATATCTTCGCTTTGAAGATAGAACTACCGGAGCTGCTCTATGACAAGATCATCGAGGTTAAGGAACGTTACAATGCATCAGGTGAGGAGTTGATTAGCCTTGATACGGAGAACTCGTGCAGGGAACTAGAGAGAATATATTCTCAGGGAATTCGTTCGATTGCCATTGTACTGATGCATGCATATCGTTACCCGGAACATGAGCTGCAGCTTAAGGAGATTGCAAAGGAAATCGGTTTTACGCAGATATCACTTTCACACGAAGTGAGCCCTCTTATGAAACTCATAAGCAGCGGGGAAACAACTGTTGTGGATGCTTACCTTTCCCCTGTGCTACGAAGATATATCGACATGATAGCAAGCACCCTTGAAACTGGAGGAGACAATACCAAACTCATGTTCATGCAGTCCAACGGCGGACTGATCGAAGCTACTCAATTCAGGGGCAAGGACTGCATTCTGTCCGGACCTGCCGGCGGAATTGTAGGAGCTGTGGAAACATCCGGCATGGCAGGTTTTGAGAAAGTGGTCACTTTCGACATGGGTGGAACTTCCACAGATGTGGCCCATTACAACGGAGAATATGAGAGAAGTTTTGAAACGGAGATTGCCGGAGTTCACCTGCGCTCTCCAATGCTCTATATTCACACCGTGGCAGCAGGTGGAGGATCAATACTTCATTTCGATGCCGGAAGATTCACGGTCGGGCCGGATTCTGCAGGTTCCGAGCCGGGGCCTGCATGTTATCGCAAGGGAGGTCCACTCACAATTACCGATTGTAACCTGATGCTTGGCAAGATAGACCCACAACATTTCCCACATGTATTCGGCCACAGTGCAGACATGCCACTTAATTCTGATGTTGTGATAGATAAATTTTCAGCCCTTGCAGAAGATGTCAGTTCATTTACAGGAGAGGAACACAGTGCTGAGCAGGTGGCTGAAGGTTTTTTGAAAATAGCCATTGAAAATATGGCAAACGCTATCAAAAAAATATCAATCCAGCGCGGGTATGACACAAAGGATTACGTCCTTTGCTGCTTTGGCGGAGCAGGTGCCCAGCATGCATGTGGTGTTGCGGATGCACTGAATATTAAGAAAATACTGATACACCCGTTTGCAGGAGTGCTTTCCGCATACGGAATGGGACTTGCAGACCAGCGTATTATGAAAGAGCATGCTGTAGAGAAAAAGCTTGAGAGAAAACTTATAGCAGAACTCCGGGGCATTGCCACTGAAATGGAAATGAGCGGCAAGGAAGAAATGCGGATTCAGGGTGTTTCGGAGGATGACATCAGTGCACTGCATAAAGTCCATGTCAAATACCGTGATGCTGGGACTTCCATTATTGTTGACCTTGATAATGAAAAAAAGATTAAAAGGTCTTTTGAGAATGAGCATAAGAACCGTTTCGGCTTTATCATGGATAACAAGGAACTGGTTATAGAAGCGGTTTCCACAGAGATAATCGGTTCAGGGGAAACTATGCGGAAATCCACCATCCCCAATGTTGCTTCAGAAGAGGGAGACAGGTTGCCTGATATGATTATGTACACTTGCGGCGAACCACATAAAACGCCTATTTACAGAAGAGAAAAACTTGTGTCAGAAACTAAAATTAAAGGACCTTCCATTATTGTGGAAACAAATACTACTGTTGTAATCGAACCGGGCTGGGAGGCTGAGCTTACAGAGAACCAGGAACTGGTGCTTGAAAGAGTGAGTGCTCTGCCAAAGAGGGAGTCGATTGGTACTGAAGCTGAGCCTGTGATGCTTGAGATATTCAATAACAGATTCATGTCCATTGCACAGCAGATGGGGTACACACTCCAGAATACATCTTATTCAGTCAATATCAAAGAAAGGCTTGACTTTTCATGTGCGCTTTTTGATGGGGAGGGAAATCTCATAGCCAACGCGCCTCATATACCTGTCCATCTCGGTTCCATGGGTGAGAGTGTCAAATCGATTTTCAGGAAGTTCCCTGATATGAAATCAGGAGATGTTTTCATGCTCAATTCTCCCTTTGAAGGCGGGACGCATCTACCTGACATTACAGTTATTACCCCTGTGTTTCATGAAAATGAGCTTGCATTCTTTGTGGCTTCCAGAGGACATCATGCTGATATTGGTGGAGTGACTCCGGGGTCCATACCACCTGAGAGCAGGCACATAGAGGAGGAAGGAGTGCTGACAAAAGGACAGATAATCGTATCCTGTGGAAAGTTCCTTGAAGATGAGGTCCAAGAATGGTTGCTTTCCGGCAAATACCCGGCACGTAATCCTTTCCAGAATATTGCGGATCTGAAGGCACAGGTAGCTGCTAATGAGAAAGGAGTCAGGGAACTGGAAAAGCTTGTGGAGCACTTTTCTATGGAAACGGTGCAGGCATACACGAGACATGTCATGGACAATGCCGAAGAATCTGTGAGAAGAGTTATCGAAGTACTGAAGAACGGGAATTTCTCACTTTCCTTTGATGATGGGACGGCTATACACGTGAAGGTCAGTATTGACCACAAGAAGAGAGCAGCACACATCGACTTTGCCGGAACTTCCGGGCAGCATCCTGGAAATTTGAATGCTCCGGTGGCTGTGTGTAAGGCTGCGGTGCTTTATGTGTTCAGGTCACTGGTGGAGAAGGATATTCCACTTAATGAAGGCTGCCTGCGTCCTCTTGAGATAAGTATCCCTGAAAAGAGCATACTGAACCCTGAATACCCTGCAGCTGTGGTGGCGGGGAATGTTGAGACTTCTCAGTATATCGTTGATGCGCTTTTCGGGGCGCTTGGAGTGATGGCAGGATCACAGGGCACCATGAACAATTTCACTTTTGGAGATGATGAATTCCAGTATTACGAGACCATTTGCGGTGGTTCTGGAGCAGGAAATGGATTTGATGGCACTGACGCTGTACAGACCCATATGACCAATTCCAGGATTACCGACCCGGAGGTGCTGGAATGGAGATTCCCTGTGAGGCTTGAGGAGTTCTCTGTCAGGGAAGGCAGTGGTGGTGAAGGAGAATATAACGGAGGGTGCGGAGTTGTTCGGAAGATACGGTTCCTCAGACCAATGAGAGCGGCCGTCATTTCGAGCCACAGGAAATTCCCTCCGGCGGGTTTGAATGGCGGAGAGAATGGGAAGGTCGGGCACAACTATGTTTTGCGGGCAGGTGGAAATGAAGATATGGACGGAGATATTGAGGAACTTGGAGGAAGAGCTCTTGTTGATATGAGAAAAGGAGACTTGTTTGTGGTGGAGACCCCCGGAGCAGGTGGGTTTGGTAAAAAAGAAAGAGTTAAGTAATGATACTGATAAAGCAGCTGTGCATCTTATAAACTAAAAAGAAAGAAGGAAAAGGCCGGTGTCAATGAACTCTGAGAATAATATAAAAAAAGTTACTGTTAAAGGGGTGTTCATGATCAACATCTTCGGGAAGGCTGTTCCTGCTCTTATGCTTGAAGATGAAGATGGCCTCCTTATGCCAATACATATAGGCCAGTCAGAAGCGCTGTCAATTAATTCAGTGATGAAGAACGAGACCATGCCAAGACCTATGACGCATGATCTTATCGTGTCTATACTTGAAAGACTGGGTGCAAAGGTTGATAGAGTACTGATTGATGAGAAGGTCGATAATATCTACTATGCCAGGATAACGCTGAAAGTGGACGGCGTTAGCATGGAGTTTGATGCAAGGCCAAGTGATTGTATTGCTATTGCCCTGAGAAATGATGCAGTCATTATGATAAACGAGGATGTTTTTAACGACGATTCCATCTCTAAGGAAAATTTCCAGGGATCTAAGGCAATTACGGGAATTGTTTAGACCCGCCTTACCCAAAAAAGTATAGAGGATTTCGATAAACTACCATCAATACCCATACAATTTAATAAAATTTAAATAATAGCAAAGCAAATTTACTATTATGGATTCTTTTACTGATTTTGCCTTAAATGAAGAATATAAGCGTCTCCAATCTGTCGGAGATAAGCTTGCTGAAATTGAATATTTAGTAGATTGGAAGCCTTTTCGCCCTATTCTGGAGTCAATGTACATAAACAGAACAGCTTCAGGCGGACGGCCTGAAGCTGATGTTATTGTAATGTTCAAGATGCTTGTTCTGCAACAATGGCATGGTCTTTCTGATGCTGAGCTTGAAAAGCAGTGTATTGACAGGATATCCTTTAGGAAATTCCTGGGATTTCCTGAATATGTACCAGACAGTACAACTGTCTGGTCATTCAGGAAGAGAATTATCGACAATGGTAAAGAAAAAGCGGTGTGGGATGAAATGCAGAATCAGCTTGATGCTCTTGGTTTGAAGATTAAAAAAGGAATGATCCAGGATGCAACTTTTATTCACTCAGATCCAGGACATGCAAAAGCAGATGTACTCAGAGGAAAAGATGCGAAAACAAGAAGAAGCAAAGATGGAACCTGGACTAAGAAAAATGGTAAATCTCACTTTGGATACAAACTTCATACAATTATTGATAAGGATTATGAACTAATCAGAAGATTTGAGACAACAACTGCATCACTTCACGATTCACAGGTTGATCTGTCTGAAAAGGGTGAAGTGGTGTATAGAGATAAAGGATATTTTGGAGCAATAGCAAAAGGTTTTGCAGCAACAATGCAACGAGCTGTAAGAGGACATCCTTTAGGAATAATGGATATCCTCAGAAATGAAAGAATAAGTGTGAAAAGAGTCCCTTGCGAAAGAGTGTATGCAGTGACAAAAGAAATATTTAAAACCAGAAAGGTTCTTGTTACAACTGTAGAAAGAGTGAATGCAAAAATGTTGATGACAGCTTTTTGTTTTAATCTGCATCAATTGAGGACACTAAAAACCAAAGGAGTAATTTAGGATAGCGGGAGCTATACTAAAAATAAGGATTAATGAAGAGAAATTAAACAAAATGATAAAAAATGAGAGGATATAATTGAGTTTGAATACTTTAATGATCTAAAATGAGGGAATATCGAAATCCTCTATATATTGTTAACAAGGACAATATGCTATGAGGCACCGGATATTTTATAATCCTTTTACGTTTATTTTTACGCTGATACTCACTTTAATCCTTGCTTTCAGTATTTCCGTGCTTTTCTTCGGTTTTGTGAGCAGTGCCTTTGCAAAGATAGGTTTCTCATGGGAAGATGCACTTATCCTGCTTCTTGCCTCACTTATCGGAAGCAATATCAATATACCCCTGAAAACTATCGAGTCTAAGACCCCAATTGAGGAGCAGAGATACATAAAGGTCTTCGGAGTCTCATACCGTGTCCCATTCAGGAAGACACATACCACAAGGACAACCGTAGCCATTAACGTAGGCGGAGCACTCATCCCAACCATTGTCTCCTTCTACCTGCTAACCCTATTCCCCAATGCCGTTATCTACGCCCTCTACGCCACCCTGTTCGTTGCCCTGATCACAAAAGCTGTTGCCAGACCGGTCAGAGGCGTGGGCATCGTTTCCCCTGCACTACTCCCACCAATAGCCGCAGCTCTGAGCTCCATCATCATCGTCTACACAACCAATGTCCAGCACGAACTCATCTTCGCTATAGCCTACACCAGCGGCACTCTGGGCACCCTGATAGGCGCCGACCTGCTGAACATGCGCGCAATTACCAAACTGGGAGCTCCAGTTGTGAGTATCGGCGGCGCAGGAACTTTTGACGGTGTGTTTTTGGCTGGAGTTATTGCGGTGTTGTTGGTTTGAAATAGGGAGAAAAGCCTTTTTTGGATTAAAAATGCAATGATTGCAAAAAATGTAATTTATCCCATTATTTTACTTTAGATTAAAAATCATCACGAGTTGATTTTTGACTTAAAAAAACCTCAAGCCCCTAATTTCAAACCAAACACACATTCCTTTCACCCTTAACCTAAGTGACAGAATAATTTAACAAAACATAAATACTTGCTAAATAATCTGACAAATAAGGCACGGTGACATGCATAAAATGTGTGGCTTTGGCTGAAACTCGCATACCAACCATAATTGATTAGAGAGGAGCACGTGCATTTTAAATCACTTACCACATAGCTTGCGCTTTAGATAATAATAGAAAAATAGTTATTTTTTTAGCGGTACATATGCCCCAAAATAATATGACAACACCTATATAGAAGGTGATTATTGAGGCGCTATGATTTGCACAACCCGTTTTTAGATAGCTATTAAATCCCACTCCCCACACTATTAGCGAATTCATGAACGCGCCTCGATTTAAAATGTTTGTGAGTTTTATGATGTTTTACTGAACCATATTTAGTCCTATTCTGAAAAACATTTATTTTTTAAATGTACATAATAATTAATCAAAATGACTGATTTGTATTCATTTTTCAAAAGTATGAACATGATTCTTTTATATAGATACATAAATGTATTTTATTATCGACATAGGTATCTCTGAAACCAATTTGTTATGAACCGGACATGTATCATAGATTCAAAACCAAAACACATATTAAAACTTCAGGATAATAAAAAATCAGGATCAAGTCGTAATATGAGTGAAGAACTATTTTACCAGAATCAATTACAGAATCTGGAAGACATTAAAACCACATATTTCAGTCAGCTTGATGAAGTTGATAAAAAGCGTGCTGAGATTGCTTTGAAAAAAGAGCAAATAAAAGCCGATGAATCACTGCTTATCGAAGAATATCATAAAATCCGTGAAGCAAAAAAACTGATTTCCCTTGAATATGAAAAACTTATTATCAAAACCGATGAACTGAAGTTTGCAAAGAAGGAATACGAGAGAAAAAGAGAGGAATTCTCAAAAAATGAAAGAGAACTTGAATATCAGATGAAAAAATATGAAGTGGATAATGATTCCCTTCAAAAAAGAAAAGCAGAAAATTACAGGATAATTCGCTCCCAATACGAAGAAGAATTAACTGTTAGTAAAAGACAAAAGAGACTTACAAAAACCAAGACCAGGCTTGATAGAAAGGTCGAGAAGATTGCAGCGCAAAAAGATGAGATAGCATCCCATGAAATCGACAACGAGATTGAAAATGAAAAAATTGAGCGCAGACGCGAATATGTCAAGCACCTTAATGAGACCTTATCCTTCAGGGAGAAGGAAATCGAATCCCGAGATAATGAGCTTGCAGAACTAAAACAAAAAAACGAGGAAGAAATAGGAAAACAGGTAACCATCCAGAAGCAACACATTGGCATAAGGAAAAAGGATGCCAGAATAGAGCAACAATTAGATTATATCAAAATCCTTGAACATGATATCCTTGAGCTTGAACATAAACTCAAAAAAACATGCGAAGAACTCAGACTTATTAGGATTTATTCAAAAATATTTGAACAAAATCTCGAACTTATCAAAACTTAAATTCTAAAAAAACTTAAAAAGTCCAATGAGCTCACATACAAGACACGAGAATATGCTATAAGAAACGTTTTTTTGGCGGAAACTACATACAAATTACTATTTACAGAGAAATACATGCACCTTTTCATATCTATTCTACTTGCATGAAGCTCTGAATAATATCTTAATCATTACCATTCAATATGAGGACACAACAAGTATTAAATAAAAACTTGATATCTTCTTATTAAAGATACCATCTGCCAGCGAGCCTGGGGGATATAAATAATCAAATTCAGTGAAAGGGACAAAATCACACATGCTCACAAAAAGGATCATACCATGTCTTGATGTTACACTTGATGAGGAAGGCGGAACCGTAGTCAAGGGAATAGAATTCGTAGACCTGAGAAAAGCAGGGGATCCTGTGGAACTCGCCAAGCAATACAATGAACAGGGTGCCGATGAACTTGTTTTTCTTGACATAACCGCATCCCATGAGGGAAGAGGAACCATGGTCAAGGTTATCGAAAGGACTGCCGATGAAGTATTTATTCCACTGACCGTTGGAGGTGGGATCAACTCCATCGAGGATATACGCCAGATACTCAGAGCAGGTGCGGACAAGGTGTCTATAAACACCGCCGCCATAAATAATCCGGACCTTATAAAGGATGCATCCGGGATTTTCGGTGCTCAGTGCATCGTCACAGCCATCGACTGTAAGAGGAATACAAACGTTAAGGACCATCCTGACAAGACAATCCTTGAACTTGAAGACGGCACCCCTGCATGGTATGAAGTGGTCATCTACGGCGGCAGGCAGCCAACAGGAATAGATGCTGTCCAATGGGCTAAAAAAGTAGAAGACCTCGGTGCAGGAGAGATATTGCTCACCAGCATGGACAAGGACGGAACCTATGACGGTTTTGACATCCCGATCACAAAAAGACTTTCTGATGATCTTGAGATACCAATCATCGCCTCAGGTGGCGTAGGCAACCCCGAACATATGTACGAAGGATTCACAAAAGGAAAAGCAGATGCAGCACTGGCAGCAAGTATATTCCACTTTGGTGAATACACTGTTAACGATACCAAGAAATATCTCAGGGAAAAGGACATTCCTGTAAGGCTCTAAGGAAGGCGAAAGACATGGAAATCTCAGAATTCCAGAAAAGAATGTACGATCTCTACGCCCATAACGACAGAAGGAGAGGCGCACCAGCAACCACCCTCTGGCTTGTGGAAGAGATCGGCGAGCTTGCAGAAGCCATCCGCAGGGAGGACATGGATAATATCAGGGAAGAGCTAGCCGACTGTTTTGCATGGATAGCCGCACTTGCAAACCTCTACGACATAGATCTTGAAACCGCTTTTTTAGAGAAGTATCCCGGCAAGTGTCCAACATGTGGAAAAAATCCGTGCATCTGTACGGACTAATCTCTTTTGCACCAAACTTTGTACATTAAATTAATGGAACGAAAAAACACATAATAATGTTTATATAGTTACCTCATCTTCTGAAAAGAAGGGATACTATGAAACATGTGCGTTTAAAAATAAGTTCCTTTTTAATATTGCTCATCATTCTATTTTCCGCAGCATCCAGCGGATGCCTGCGTGATTTTGATGTGGTTGATGAAGGAACAAAGCTTATTATCACTGATATTGAAATGTCTGCAGATAGTGTCAAAAGCACATATGCTTGGCTCAATGTAACAACATACATAGAGAACTATGGATCAGACAGCAGCAATAATTCTACTATTATGATCAAAGTATTCAACAGTCAAACAGGCTTGCTTGAACTAAAACAGGAAAAAGAGATTGGATCAGTGGAAAAAGATGAAACAAAGATCATAACCCAGACGATCCACCTTCCAAAAAATGGAAATTATCGTATCAATGCAGCGATAATCCATGACGAAAAGATCACATACAATAGACAGGTCATTCTTTCAGGTATTGAGAACCTGCCAACGGACCTGCAAGAAACTGGAATCCAGATAGATGGAATTGATTTCATCGTAAGGGGAGTTAGCTCCAAGGGTGTCGTCATTGAAAATGATATCTATCTGAAAAACGAAGGGGCAGAAACCACCGGAGACTACAAGATACTCGTAAAAGCCAGGGAAATGGATGCCAGACTCATCGCCGATAAAAAATGGATCAATATAGGTGAGATAGACCCTGAAGAGACAATAATCAGATCTGTAAATCTAACTGTTCCTGACAACTACAATTACGTAGTCGAGGTCAGTATATGGAACGGCAACACCATTGTCAAGACCGGTGAAGACTATGTACAACTGAACCCTGAAAAGACCATAGACAGGGACCAGTTGGTTCAAAATAAGAATATAGACACCACTGACTTTATAGTCGAAGATGACTACGGCTGGGATTATCCGACAGAAGAAAGTCCCGAGTCTGAAGATATGCAATCCGAAAGTCCGGGCTTTACAGGAACATTGGCATCGATAGCCCTCATCTCAGCACTATACATAGCAAGGAGGAGATTGCAATGAACGAAGAAAAGGAGATCAAGGACACAACTGGGGAAAAATTGACATTTACTTCGGCTGACAAGAAAAAAGAGAAGAAAGAAAGAACACAAGAGGAGTACTTCAGGGGAGGAATGCTGCTACTGGTGGGAATTATCATTGCCATTGCGTCATTCCAGTTCTATTTTATAGTGAATGATGTTATCTACACATGGTTCAAATCACAATACGTTCCCCTTGTCAGAGCATTTTATAATCTGGCAGTGATAGGTATTGGCCTTTACATACTCAAAGCATACATTCTGAAAAAGGAAAAGAATTAATTTCTTTTCCAGCTTTAACTTTTTAACTCATTTTTTAACCCGCTTTTTTGGCTATCTTTTATATACTCTAACCTCATCTGAGCAAATATCATGCTTAGAACTCCTGAACTTTTAGCCCCTGCCGGAAATATGGAATCCCTCGTAGCTGCCGTAGAGAACGGTGCAGATGCAGTATATCTTGGAATCAAGGATTTCAGCGCCAGGGCATACGCAGGCAATTTCACCATAGAGGAATTTAAAGAGGCGCTTGACTTCGCCCACCTTCGGGGAGTTAAGGTCTACGTTACCATGAACACACTCATCAAGGACAGTGAGATGAAAATGGCCCTTAGACTCATGTACACCCTTGATGAGCTGGGAACAGATGCCATTATTGTGCAGGACATGGGCTTATTGGCACTTGCCAGAGAAATGGTCCTCACACTTCCGGTGCACGCAAGCACCCAGATGACCACACACAACACCGAAGGAGTCCTTTTACTGAAGGAAATGGGTGTCAAAAGAGCAGTCCTTGCAAGGGAACTCTCACTTGAAGAGATAAAAATTATCAAATCAGAAACAGGAGTAGAAATTGAGGCTTTCGTTCACGGAGCACTCTGTATCTGCTACTCAGGTCAGTGTCTCATGAGCAGTTTGATAGGAGGCAGGAGTGGTAACCGTGGCTACTGCGCCCAACCATGCCGCAAACAATACAAATTACTGAATAACGGACTGGAAACAAAAACAGAAGGAAAATATCTTTTAAGTCCAAAAGATCTAAACACATCAGAGTTACTACCTGAACTCGTAAATTCAGGAATTGATTCCTTCAAAATAGAAGGTCGTATGAAACGCCCCGAATACGTTGCCGGGGTTGTAAGCATATACCGTCGCCTGATAGATAGGTTTGCAGCGGACCCCGACAATTACTTCGTAACTCAAGAAGAATCCACACAACTTGAGCAGCTCTTCAACAGGGAATTCACAACAGCTTATTTCGAAGGTGACCCGGCAGGTGACCTTATGAGCCGCCAAAGACCACATAACCAGGGCATCATAATTGGAAAAGTGAGTGGATACAACCAGAAACGCAGCAGCCTGCTAATAGAACTCACCGGAGAACTTGAACTCGGAGATGGAATTGGTTTTGAAGGCTACCGTGAGTCAGGAACCATAATAAGAGGGATGTTCGTTGATAACGAGCCGGTAAAGAATGCAGGAAATGGTGACATCATCTCCACTAATTTTGAAGAGAAACTTAAGGCCGGAACAATCGTTTACAAAACACTGGATGATTCCTTGATGAAAGAGCTACAGAGTTCATTTAGCTCACCTTCACCAATACGCAAAATCCCTGTATCCGTTAGTATGAAGGCACACATCGGAGAGAAAATGGAACTCTCAGTTTCTGATGATGAAAATAACAGCTCAAAGGTTATTTCAGATTATGTGGTTGAAAAATCCCAGAAGAGGCCAACAACTGCAGAAGATGTGAAAAAACAACTTTCCAAGACAGGAAACACAGTTTTTGAGCCTGCTGATATCAAGATAGATATCCCTGAAGACGCATTCATACCCATAAAGGAACTGAACAACGCAAGGACTGAAGCAATATCAGAACTTGAAAAATTGAGAATAGACAAGTACAGAAGACAGCCACACATCAAGCCTGCCACTGATAGTGCCCCAACAGCAGTGGAAGAAAAAGAAGAGCATGAACCGGAGAGCAGTGAAGAAAGAATACTGCTTTCTGTCAGTGTTAACAATTCCAAAGCCCTCAAATCTGCAATCAAGGGTGGAGCAGATATCGTATATCTTGATAGCGATGGAAAGATGCTTGAAAATGAAGAGTGGAGCTCAGCCATTGCTTTTGCTACAGAAAAAGAAATACCATTGTACCTTCATACCCCTGTGATCGTAAAAGATGCGGAAATGGGAAAACTTACGGACAGGATAGAACTGGCAAAAAAGCTCGGCTTTAGTGGAGTTGTAGTCGCAAATGCGGGAGTTTTCAGAAGGATTTTGGAATCAGCAGCATCCGATATGAAAATTATAACTGACAGTCCCATGAATGTATTCAACCGGAATACTCTTGAATTCCTGACAGAGAAAGGCGCAGACACTGTGGTTCTTTCAGCGGAAATGAATCTCGGACAGATAACAAAGATAGCAAAATACGGCAATTGTGAATACATCGTACACGGCGGCATTCAGGTAATGGAATCTGAACATTGTCTTATAGGTGGCATACTGGGCAACAAGGAAGATTGCGGTTCCCATTGTAAGAGTGGCAAATTCGAGTTAGTTGATGAGAAAGGTTATGAATTCCTGGTACGAACTGATTCAGATTGCAGAACACATGTATATAATTCAAGGGAGCTCTGCCTGCTGGAAGACGTACCACACCTTATCAATGCAGGTCTTTCAAGACTCAGAATAGATGCAAGAACGATGAAGAACGAACATGTGGAAAAAGCTACACGTGCCTACAGGGATGGAATCGATTCTCACCTCAGTAAAAACAAAAGGCAAGCATGGGAATCCAGTGATATTAGTGAATATCCCACAAGAGGACATTACCACAGAGGGGTACTATGAACGTATTCCTTTCAGCATCAATCAGAGGAGGCAGGGATATGCTGTCCACTTATATTGAGATGTGTAGCTATCTTCAAGAGAATGGACATGATGTACTTAGCTGGCATGTAGCTGACCCGGAACTTGAAAAAACCGAATCTCTGCTAACAGAGCGGGAGATATACATACGTGACATGGAGTTCCTTGAAAAAAGCCACTGCGTTATAGCTGAAGTGAGCATTCCTTCTATTGGCGTTGGTTATGAAATTTCCAGCGCACTACACAGGGAACTTCCGGTCCTGTGTTTGCACACGCCTGATTCAAACGTTTCTGCGATGATACTTGGAGATAAAAGAATCATCACCAAAGAATATGATAGTATCAATGCCATGAAGGAAGAAATTGACCTATTCCTTAAAGCTTCCAACAAACCTTAATTTTTTAGTAATCATTAAATACTTATCATCGTAATATAAAAGTGGTGATCATGGTAACTGAAATAGTGATTCTTATCGTAGCTATCGTAGCTGCAATTCTTCTCTGGAAGGTATTAAAGACTGTAAAAAACATGGTAATTAACACTATCATGGGACTTATAGTGCTCGTTGTCGCAAATCTGGTATTTGGACTGGAAATTGCTTACGACTGGATAGTCATTTTGGTCTGTGCAATTGCAGGCATCGTAGGTGCATTGCTGATAATTGCATTAAGCTATCTTGGAATTGCATTCTAAAGGCGGACTATTGCCCTTAGCTGATGGCGCCTGTGTGGCTTGCCATCAAATATTTTCTCTGAGATATTATCTTTCATTTCTATAATTTCAAATCCGCAGAGCAGAGATGAAAGCTCCTCTTTCGTAAAGTAGTGGTATATAATACCGCTTTTCCTGCAGAAGGTGTTTTTTTCGATCTCTTCGCCACCGTATCTCATATCCCCGGTCCCGAAAACTTCAATGACAAGAATAGCTCCGCTTTTCATGATTCTCTTAATCTCACTTATTGCCATCTGTCTTTCCTCTTCCATCAGATGCTGGACGACACCAAGACAAAGGACAGCATCAAAAGAATTATCAGAAAAAGGAAGGGAGGTTATGCTTGATACAAGGCATTCAGCCTGCGAATTATCATTGCTATTGTTCTTGGAAATGTAAGAGCGAGCCCTGCTAACAGCAGTTGCTGATACATCAGTACCCACTGACTCATATTTACGGGATAGAGGAAGAAGGAATCTGCCATTTCCACAACCAAGATCAAGCACACGGGATGAAGGGATTATCAACCCCTCAAGCATTGATATCGACCTGGGACCCCCCCATGTCACATGTTTGTATTCTTCATCCCAGGCAAAGAAATGAGACTTTGAACTATTGCCCGGGAAAGAACTGTTTTCCATGATCAGGGTCTGTATGCTGCTGCATCCCTGAAGCGTTTGATAAGGAAGTCCTTCTCGAGTGAGGAAAGGAACCAGCCTGCCTTTGGACCTGATGCCTGGTCGAGTACAGAGATGTATATTGCCTTGAAGAGTTCCTTAGGATTTACTTCCAATGACTCCGGGCTTACATCCACTGCAGCCGCTATCATTGTATTTAATTCGGAGCCAGCTTCCTTTGAGGAATATACCAGATTATGATAGTCCTCACCTGTCAATTCACCACTTTTTTCCAGCATGTCTGAGAATGAGTTCAGGAATGCTCTCTGGAAGGGAGTGAGATTTGCAGCATTTACAGATATTCCTTCTTGTACACTGAACTTTGCATTGTCAGGAGCATACATCTCAAGCCAGTTTCCTACATTATCAGTAAGTTCACGTATGCACTTTTCATTTGAAGTATCATAGCCTGCTCTTTTGACAATGTTCATTATTCTATCAAAATCGCCTGCTGCAACCTGATATATCGTAGTCATGTGCTTAAAGGGGATATCCGTATGGCAAAGCCCTGCTGCGTGTGAGAGCTCTATCATCCTTTTATCGTATGATGTAGCCTTGTCACTTGATTGCAGGCGTTCGAACTCATCAACAAGTGTGAGCAGCGGTAATGCCGGGTCGAACCTTATATGCTTTTCAGGCTTTGTGCGGATGATAAGGTAACGCAGTACCTCAGGAGGGACTACCTTAAGCATATCTGAAATGGAAACAACAACACCTGTTGATGATGACATGGCACCTTTTTGACCAAGCATGATCCATTCATAGACTATTGGATGCGGAGCCTCATATCCGAATATATCTTTGACTATATCCTGCCCCGTATCATATGAACCGCCCCTTGATGCATGATCTTTTCCGAAAGGCTCTACTGAAACCCCAAGTGCCTTCCACCTGGCTGGCCAGTCCACACGCCATGTGAGTTTACCGCCACCCTTCATAGATACTGTTCCACTGTGTCCGCATGAACAATCATAACCCACAGTCTCTGCATCCAGATCAAAACCAGTTACAATTGTCGTGTTGACCTTACCACATTCAAGGCAAATCGGATTGAAAGGATTCCAGGTCTCGACCGGAACCTTGCCAGATCTCTTCTGCAGGATTTCTGCGATCTCATCCTTCTTTGCAAGAGCCTGTTTTATAGCTTCAACATAGACCCCCTCTTTGTAGAGCTCATCTGCCCTGTAGACTTTCGGATGGATTCCCAGATGATCAAGAGCTTCCAGGAAAGGTTCAAGGAAGTGTTCCGAATAATTCTTGTGTTCGCCGCATGGACATGGAACCTCCGAAAGAGGTTTACCAACATGTTCTGCATAACTTTCATCCAGAAAAGGATAGACTTTTCTAAGTGGGTCGTAGGTATCTGCAATGTAGATGAACTCAGCCTCTGCACCTTTGTCAATAAGAGCCCTGTATGCTACATCTGCGGTTACGACCTCGCGCATGTTACCAATATGAATGTGACCTGAGGGAGTGATGCCTGTTGCAACAAGATGTTTTTTGCCCTTTGCTAACACCTCGTCTGCTATGACATCTGCCCAATGTGTAATCTCTGCCATTATTTCACCGATCTATGAATAAGAATATTGAATGTTTAGCTGTTTGAAAGCCAGTAACCTTAGATGATTGTTACTATTATAATCTTTGCTTAAGAAGAAAATACAATCAGGATTCGAGTAAGAAGTTATTGTCCCCTTACGGACAGATGGTGACCTAATACAAATGCAACTCGAAAGATATTAATAAACAGGTAGTATTCTGATAAATATGACTCGTATTACCCAGAGTTTACACAGGATGTCGATAAGCACTTCAGAGGATATCTTCAATATGAAAAACCAACGAGATCCTGAGACAAACGAGCTATGGCCTTTTTTAGTTGTTCACGGAAACCATGCCACCATCAATAAAGAAGTGGTTGTATATGACGAGGAAGGTGTATATCAAGTATATACAAAAAATGTCATGTCAAAAAAAGAACTGAATGAATAAGAGTAGCAAATTCTACCAATAAGTCTTGAAGTTCAGAAGTTCTTCGACCATATCCCAGTCCTCACCGAAGAACTCGTAATCCTTTATGAGATTACCATTATAACTGATGTCATCAATGAAACCGTACCAGTAAACTATCATGCCGATACCATAATTCTCCTCGTATTCCCTGAACTGTTTTTTAATATAATAGGCATGTTCCTTCTCATCACCAAAAAGAGCCTTGCTTTCTATCCAGGAAACCTGTACACCATCGACCTCAAGTTCTTCATCCAGCAGAAAGTCAGGAGTTTTTGTGAAGCCCTCGGCTCTCAAGTCATTTTCTGATCTGTAAGTCAATCCTTTTTCAGTAAGCCATGTAGCAAGAACAGATTCCCCCAGTTCTCCCTTTTCCGCATACAGATCATGTGCCTTCGGGGAAAAGAAGTAATCGAATTCCATTGCTTCCAGAACTTCCTTTTTGAGGCGGCCATCCGGATAATCATCCAGGTTCCTTAGGAAACCTTTCTTTGGAATACCCATCTCCTTGAGCAGCATTGAAACCATAAGAGTCGCAGGTATATCATTTTTCTTTGCGATATCTGATATACTGTTGCCTTTTTTCCACTGCCTGTAATGCCTGTGGCCCTTGTTCTTAACCTTTGAGAAAATCCTCTTTACCTTTGTAACGATCTTCTGATTAAGTATGGAATGGATAGTACCAAGAGGCTGCGCAAACTGTTGAGCAACGCATTCTATGTCATTGACACTTTCCAGGCGGTCATATATCATTTTATAGGTTTCAATGTCCATTCTCATTCAATTCCTTCAGAATACATTCATCACATCGGTTTCTGCCACAATAGACTTTTGAGTACTCAACTATGAGAGCATGGTATTCCTTATATATTTCGATATCTTCAGGAAGTTCTGCCTCAAACATCCGTTGTAATTGCATATAATTGCCCTGGATACCGATACATTTCATCATGCGGGTTGTATAGGCATCTATGACGAATTTGGGTTTATTGGCAGCGTAGAGTACAATACTATCTGCAGTTTCATTTCCAATACCTTTAAGGGACAACATTATCTTGCGAAGTTCCTCCACAGGCATGGAAAAAACATTCTCTATCCCCTGCTGTGCAAAAAAAGTTGCTATTTCCTTAAGACGAGAAGCCTTCTGCCGGTAAAAACCGCAACATTTCACAAGCTCTTCCAGCAATTCAATATCGGCATCTGCAAGAGCCTGGACTTCAAGAAGATTATTTCCTTTCAGGCCAATAATAGCTTTTTCTACATTTGTCCATTTTGTCTGTTGGGTAAGCAAAGCCCCTATAACAACCTCAAATGCCGTGTCTGCAGGCCACCAGTATTGTGGCCCCAGTTCATCCAGAAGCAAATCGTAGACTCTGCAAAATGTTCCATTTTCCATAATTATAAAGAAGAACTATTCCCAAAATTCTTTCTCATAGTTCTCAGGAAGATCCAGGTCCATCACCTCATCCAGAGACTTGATTTTCCTGCTATCTTTTTCCTTTTTCTCATCACTGTGCCTTGATTCAATAACCGTAGTATCTTTGTTGTTGACAACCACTTCTTCCTGGCCCTCAACAAAAACCGGCTTCATTTCAGGCTTTGCAACAATGGTTTCAACATTATCATATACAGGTCTTTCAAGATGCTTCCTTTCAGCTGCCTTACCAACACCAGGTTCCGGCCAGGATCTGCTTTCACGCCCTGTTTGTTTGCCAAGCCTTGTGCGTGTACTTTGGGCATAGGTGTCTTCCATTGGCATGGACTTTGAAAGCTCTTTATGAGTTGAACTATACCCTATTACGCATTGCTCGTCCCCTGTACGCCATTCGACTACGTAAAGGTGGCAGTCTTTCTTCTTACAGTGGGAAACTCCGTCCCTGGGGCAAACATCGGGTAACGTCATGATCAATCCTCAATATAATAATGATTATATACTTCTTAAAGCATTGGCTATGAGAGGCGCAACACTGACACAACTCTGTGCTTTTTCTATTGTATCTGTTGCAATGATATCTTTTACCCCCGCATTGAATAAGCGCAACACAGCATTTCTTGCCAATACCGGATGGACACATGCAAGATAAACATCCTTTGCACCCTGGGATTTAAGCAATTTTATTGATTCTGCCATGGTGCCCCCTGTGGCTATCATATCATCAATGATGATGATATCCCTGTCCATTACGTCAACATGCTTGGCCTTGATAGAAACGGTGTCACCTGAATGACGGACCTTTTCCAGATAATCAAATTCAAAACCCACGTCATCTGCAGTATTTTCTGCAAGGCTTATTGCACCCTTGTCAGGTGATACTATCAGGGGATCGCTGAGATTAAGAGACCTTATGTGGTAACCGATCAAACGGGATGCATCCAGGTCAAAAGCGTCTGCGTTGAAATAGTTCAGCACACTGGACTCATGGATATTCACAGTAAATATCCTGTCAGCGTTGATCGTCCTTGCAATTGCCCTTGCGGTTATGGGTTCACCGGTTTTGAATTTTTTATCCTGCCTTGCATATCCCATGTAGGGTATGACCACATTTATGACAGGTGAATCCTCGCAGGCGTCTATCAGCTGCAGTAATGCAACAAGATCAGAGTCCGTAGTCGTACTCTGGATAATGGTAACTTCATCCACATCTTCATCAAGTATGCGTGAATACAATTCCCCATCAGGAAACTTTGTAAAGTCACACACAGTAGGGTCGATATTCATCTCCCTTGCAACCCTTGATGAAAGAGCCTGGGATGCTGGTCCTCCTATGATTTTCAAATAATGTACCTCTTTAAGATTTGATTAATGGATAATTTGAATTCTCCCTAATGTACCACTATAATACATTAGTTTTGGTTCATTTTTACTTTCTCAAGAACCTTGATGTTTTGTATACCGGTAGCTGGATAGTTGCCTGTTTCGTCTTTTTCTGCGGACTTCACCATGTCCCATACCGTAAGTAAGGCAACTGAGACACCAGTAAGTGCTTCCATTTCAACACCGGTCTTTCCCACAGAACGTACTTCTACTTTTGCACAAACGATATTATCATAAATTGAAAAGTCCACATCCACTGAAGTTATTGGAATCTGATGACACATGGGAATAAGTTCAGGGGTCTTTTTAACCGCAAGAATTGAAGCTACTCGCGCAGTGGAAAGTACATTGCCTTTCTCAACAGTCCCTGTGCGTATCCTTTCTATGGTTGCATCATTGAGAACTATCTCTCCGGAAGCTATCGCTTTCCTTACAATGACATCTTTGCTGCTGATGTCCACCATTACCGCGCGGTCGTTTTCAATATGTGTGAATTTAGCTTCCAATGAATCACCGTTATTTAGTCAATTCTTATGTTCTGCCTTTGCAGGTAATCCTCAATAGTACTATTTAGTTGTTCTTTCAGGTCAGTGGCCTCAGTAAGGCTGAGTTTAAGGATTTCCTCATCCTTTCCGTGATTTATAGCTATTCGTACCCACTTTCTTTCGATATCCACGTTTATTATTCTGTTGTCCTGCCCCATATCAAAACACCTCTACATAACATCTGTAATCCGTTCAATTATATCTGTCGCAAGCAAACCAGATCCCTTTTCTTCAAAAGCGAGGTCGCCTGCGCCACCACTTATGAATACCGCACATGATGCGGCATCCATGGCATCATTGATTGCAAACAAAGCTCCAGTGATGCCTGTTAGTACATCACCTGTACCCCCTACAGTCATACCTGCGTTCCCTGTTCTGTTAAGCCGCATGATCTGCCCGTTTGAAATTATATCAATTCCACCTTTCAGGATCAGTGTGACTTCTTTTTGCCCGGCAAACTGGTTTACAAGATTTTTCATTTCATCAAGAGCGTGAGGAACTGCCATCCCCGATAAGCGGGAAAATTCCGCAGAATGAGGGGTCAAAATGAATTCACCCTCACTTTTCACAGGCAAATTCAGATTGAAAAGTGCATCCGCATCAACTACTGCCTTTTTACAGAAAGTCAAGAGTTGCTCCACTGTTTCAAGGGTTTCTGCATCCCGGCCAATACCAGGTCCTATGACAGCAACATCATGAGATGTTATAAGACCCTTCAGTACAGGCAGATTTTCAGGGTTCAGCCGCTTACCTGAAAGTGGTACAACTATTAAATTAGAAGAGAAGGAGGCAACTGTGTCTGCAACGTTCTCAGGTACTGCCACTGTCACAATATCGGCACCTGTACGAAGTGCTGCCATGGCTGCAAGGCCCGGGGCCCCGTAGTAGGCACCACCACCTACCACAAGAACACGACCTGAGTTCCCTTTATGAGAATGTTGTCCCCTGTGAGCAAGGTTCATCAGGTCACCGGGACCCACATAATCCTCTGCATCCATGCAGACACCGATAGGAACCACTTTCACTGCACCTGTGTACTTGCCACATCCAGGGAGTTCCAGACCGGTTTTCATTCTATGAAAGGTAATTGTCATATCGGCAAAAACACTTTTTGCAATCTCTCCACCATCAAGGTCATACCCTGAAGGGGAATCTATAGAGAGGACATACGAACCGGAAGAATTTATCAGATCTATAGCAGTAGATTCCGGCTCTCTTGGAGCACCTTTTATCCCGGAACCCAAAATCCCGTCAACAATAATATCAGCATTGTTCCATCCGCAATACTGTTCCAGCTCTTTTGAGTCAGTAATTTCCCTTAGTTCTTTTATACCACTGTATGTAAGAAGGGAAAAATTATGCATTGATTCTTCTGTTCTGATACGGGAAGAATGGCCCAGAAGTATCACCCTTACATCGTAAGCATCATTTAGCGCAAGGTGTCTTGCAGCAACGAATGTATCGCCCCCGTTGTTGCCCCTTCCTGAAACAAAAAGAACTTCTCCAGAACTTATTCTGGAACTTATTTCCCGGGCAATTGCAGCACCTGCATTTTCCATCAATTGGAGCGGACTGAGACCAAGATATGCACAGTTAGAATCAACAGAGCGCATTTTCAAAGAGCTGATAGAGAACATGGTTACCTATTTATTCCTTAGTTTGCATTCTATTTATCAGTTGATGTATTATTTCTATAATTATATTCAAAATTATTTTATGCTAATATAACTCTTATACGAAATGGAGGTCGTTTTTATTAACAACGTTGCAAAGGAGATTAGCGCAACTGACAAAACAAAGATCAAACCCACATACCTCATATTAGGAAGTGGGAGTTTTGGTTTTGCATTAGCCAAGGAATTAAGGGAACTTGACAAAGAGATCATCATAGTGGACAAGGACTCCCAAAAAGTAGAGACACTTCGCGAAGAAGCTTACGAGGCTATTGTTGGTGATGTCAGCGATCCTGCACTTTTTGACATTATCAATACTAAGAATCTTGCAGGAATACTTATCCTTAGCTCTGACCCTAAAGCAAATGCTACGGCCCTAAAGAATGTCAGGAACAAGGTATCCCAGGATATTTACTGCGTAGTGAGAGCCCCTGATGTTATAAACATGCAGGAAATGGAAACTATGGGGGCAGACCTTGTCATCATGCCACCCAGAATGGTAGCAAAATCTCTTTCAAGATCACTTGAGCGTGCCGAAGCGATGCGAAGGGGAAATAAACTGACCCAGTGGTTTGAGGCAAACAAAGGAAGGAAACTTGCAATTGTAGTCCATGATAATCCGGACCCGGATGCAATTTCCAGTGCCCTTGCGCTAAAGACGATTGCAGCGTCCTTCAATGTGCTTGCTGATATTATATATCATGGAGAAATTGGGCATCAGGAGAACAAGGCTTTTGTGAACCTGCTTGGAATCGATCTGTACAGGGCGGAAGATGTAGGATTCACAGGATATGAGAATTTAGCACTGGTTGACTGCTCAGTACCCGGTGCAAATAATTCCCTGCCACTTGAAACACGCGTAAATATAATCATTGACCACCATCCCATTCCGGACGCTGAAATTGATGCGGACTTCATAGACATTCGTCCGAATGTTGGTGCAGCTGCCACTATACTGACAAAGTATCTGCAGGAACTCAACGTGGACATCAATAGTGATCTGGCAACTGCTCTGCTTTACGGCATCAGGACCGATACACTTGATTTTAAGAGGAACACTGATTCTGCCGATCTTTCAGCTGCTTCATATTTGTATCCCCTCTCTGACCACGACGTACTGGAACAGCTGGAACGTCCTTCCATGTCTATAGAAACACTGGACGTACTTGGTGAAGCCATAAACAGACGTCAGGTCGTCGGAAGTTACCTGCTTTCCAACGTGGGAAGTATACGCAACAGGGATACTTTACCACAGGCAGCAGACTATCTTCTTAACCTCGAAGGTATATCAACTTCCATTGTGTTTGGCGTCACTGAAGAAAAGATATACATTTCCGGCCGCAGTAATGACATCAGGGTAAACCTTGGCGACATTATGAAACGTGCATTCGGTGAAGAAGCAGGAGGAGGACATGCAACTGCAGCAGCAGCACAGATTCCACTGGGAGTGTTCAGCGCTGCAAAGGACCGTCAGACCCTTCTCAGGCTTGTCAATGAAGCAGTTGTAAAAAGATTCTTAGCAGCTGTGGGTGTAGAAGAGGCAGATGAATAACCTCTTCTAATCTTACTTTTTTGCATTAAGAAATCCTTAATTTTGAGATACCGGAAAATGAACATCAGATTCAGAGATATCCTCATCATGCAGCTGGAAGAAGAGTTGCAAACTGCAAAACAGATAGATACCGATGAACTTGCAGATGAGATCCACAATATAGGATTTGATTGCCTGATGTGTGGGAAATGCTGCCGCCGGGAACATGGAGATAACCGGGTTGCTGTTGTCCCTGCTGAGATCCGCAGCATACAAAACGGCAGCAACATTGAATGGAATAACATAGCAGAACCATTAAACATAGAAATGGACTCTGCAGAAGAAGAATACAGCTTTCAAAAAGAATCCGGCATGATAGATGAAGATGGCAATATCCATACATTCGGATGGATGCTCCACAGAAAAAAAAACAGGGATTGCACCTTTATCCCGGATGAAAAAACGGACAACCGATGCAGAATATATAAACTAAGACCACTCCTGTGCAGCACGTACCCATTCTACATGGAAGGACTCAAACTCAAAACTTCAGAATGTGAAGGACTGGGAAGGAAAAGCACATGGCTAAAAAGTAAAGAAATTGCTGACCAGGTGCTTAAAAGATACCTGTGTGAACTGCAGGATACTATCCTTACATATGAGAACTATAATGGATTCACAAAAGGTGAAAATGGACAGATTATCGCAGAATCTAACATGAAGCAAGGCTACTTAAATTACGCCGTTCATAATAGTGAGGGAACCTGTAATATAACAAAAATATTTGAATTTAAGCTTATCGATTGATTTATAATGAATAAACATTATGCAGGAATAAACATGTCCACTAACAATGAACCTATGACGATCTCTGAGAAGATCTTTTCAAAGGCTGCCGGTAAGACGGTAAAAGCCGGAGAATTCGTAATGGCAAATATAGACAGGGCAATGACCCATGACATCACAGGACCTCTTGCCGTAGACGGTTTCTACGAAATAATGAGGGACAAGGAAGAAAAGAAGGTATGGGACCCAAGCAAGATAGTTATTCTTTTCGACCATCAGGTTCCTGCAGACTCACTTAATGCTGCAGCCAACCACACCATGCTCAGGAAATTTGCCAAAGAGCAGGGAATTATTAATTATGACGTTTTTGAAGGTGTCTGCCATCAGGTAATGCCTGAGAAGGGACACGTCAAACCCGGAGACCTGGTAGTAGGTTCTGACTCACACACCTGTGCCTATGGTTCACTTGGCGCGTTCTCAACAGGTATCGGTTCAACCGACATGGCAGCTGTGTTCGCATCAGGAAAGCTCTGGTTCAAAGTGCCTGAGACCATAAGGTTCGAAGTCGAAGGAAAGCTTCCAAAGCACGTCTATTCCAAGGATGTTATCCTCCATCTTATCGGAGATGTGGGTGCAGAAGGTGCAAGATACAAGGCTGCAGAATATGCAGGTTCAACCATCAGGTCAATGCCAATATCCGAACGTATGACCGTTTCCAACATGGCCATCGAAATGGGAGGAAAAGCAGGTATAATAGAAGCTGATGCGGTTACCGAGAAATACCTCAAAGAGCGCATACCGGACTATGAGTTCGATCCATACTGGGCATCAGATGAAGGTGCTGAATGTGAGCTTCATAAGTACGATGTCAGCAACCTTGAACCACAGGTCGCATGTCCCCACAATGTGGACAACGTTAAACCTGTAACAGAAGTTGAAGGCACAAAAGTAGATCAGGTATTCGTAGGTTCCTGTACCAACGGACGTTTTGAAGATATTGAAGTTGTTGCCAAGATGATGGGTGATGAGCCTGTTGCAAAAGGAGTAAGACTCCTTATCATCCCTGCATCAAGGACAGAATACATGAAGGTTCTCAGGGCGGGATATATAGAGCAATTCATGGAAGCAGGAGCAATGGTAGAATCTCCATGTTGTGGTCCATGTATGGGTGGTTCTTTCGGCCTTCTCGGTGATGGTGAGGTCGGACTTGCAACATCCAACCGTAACTTCAAGGGACGAGAAGGAAGCCCACAGTCCTTTGTGTACCTGAGTTCACCTGCAACAGCAGCAGCGTCCGCACTCACCGGAGAGATAACAGATCCAAGGAAGATCTGATATCTTTCTTTTTTCAATGAGAGACCACAAAAGATATATTACTCAAATTTATATGATAGTTTCAGACGTTGGAATAACCAACACTACCCCGTCATATTGTGTGTGGATTACAACCAACGTCACTAAGACTTCTTTTTAAGATTTTCAACTTTAATAGTGGCTTTGCACCATAAAGATGTAATATGATTACCATATATTTGAAAAGGATTAATCATGCAAGATACTGATATCTCAATTTTTAATGAATTATATGGGATCATAAAAGACAGGAAAGAGAACCCTGTTGAGAATTCATACGTATGCTCCTTGCTCGACCACAGAAAAGGTATTGACAAAATACTGGAAAAAGTAGGGGAAGAATCAATTGAAACTATACTTGCTGTGAAAAGCGGAAAAAGAGAAGAGATCATATACGAATCATCAGATCTTCTTTTTCACCTCATGGTGATGTTTGTGGCTGAGGGAATAACTCTCGAAGAAATTGCCACCGAGCTTCAGAAAAGAAGAAAATAGTTTTAATAAACTATCAATTCGTGGAAGACATCCTTTTTGGACAGGACGCCTTTTGGCTCACCGTCGAACGAAACCAGTAAAAAACCGATGTCGTGTTCGTCAAAAACCTTCACAGCATCATAAAGCGAAGTTTCTGAATCTACAGTTATAAGATCGCGGGTCATAATTTCCTTGACCT
The DNA here is from genome assembly GCF_038446525.1 of Methanolobus sp. ZRKC5. Taxonomy (GTDB): domain Archaea; phylum Halobacteriota; class Methanosarcinia; order Methanosarcinales; family Methanosarcinaceae; genus Methanolobus. The sequence goes on along the minus strand of NZ_CP151792.1, from coordinate 1,799,319 downwards.
TAGCAGTCATCTTACCTTTTGCTACAGCATCGCCTATATCCGTGAAGGTGACAATACCAAGTATTTCACCATTGTCAATTACAGGTGCCCCATGTATGCTGTTGTCTACAAGCAAGCGTGCAGTTTCCTGAATAGAGGCATTTCCGTTTATAGATATCATATTCAAACGGGCATAGTCCTTAACAGGCTTCTTTGGGAGAGAGATCATTTCATTTATAGAGAAGACAAGAGTGTTCTTTGTGTCATCCCTTCCCACTACCTCACCACGAACTATTAATTTGTTAACAGGTGTGGGACCAATCTGAAAAAGGTCGCCCTGTTCAAATCCCTTGATGTTGCCAAGAACCTTGATCATACCATGGCAAAGATCCGGGTGTCTTACTGTAGTGAAACTTATCTCAGCTACTGTTGCGCCATCCACAAGAATATCGTTTCTATAGATTGGCACTGCAGCCTCGTGGTCCATTGCAGTGATACTTAAAGCTTCATAAGCATCGCCTGTTGCTTTATAGCCCCCTTTGGGACCGGGAACCCCTTCAACAAGACCAAGAACTTTCAAAGATTGCATCTGATTTCGGACAGTGCCAGGGTTACGGCTAATAAGCTCTGCAATCTCTTCGCCTTTAACAGCACGGTCTTTTTCTCTCTGTAAATTAATCAATGCAATCAGAATATCTTTTTGTATGGGAGTCAGTTCCATAAAATCACCGGTCCATAAACTAAAATCTAGTTTATACATACTCAAAGAAGATATATAAAATATAGTATTACCCCCTAAGGATATAAGAGGAGAATACACCTATAAGGAACAGGAATTTATATCTTAAAGTGATTTGAGCCAACGACAGGAAGGAACATGATTTTTGAAAAAATAAATACAGTCCCTACAGCGGATGAATTGCTGGACAAATCGTTCAGAAGAGCCACTAGGGCAATGTCAGGGAAAACGATTACCGGAAGAAAGACCGCTCTTCAAGCGAACGAGTCTATGGTACTGACAGCTGCTAACATACTTACAGATAACCTAAAGAATATAGTTAGAAGATTCCCTACTTTTGAGAACCTGCCCCCATTCTATTATGAACTTGCAGATGTGATGGTAGGTGTCGATGATATGAGACAATCCCTTAGCAGGCTTGATTGGGCCAGTGCAAAGATACATGAGGTTGCAAGGGATCACGTCGGAAAGATGAGAAAGACCAGAGATCCCCTGCCTGTTAGAAAACAGTGTTTTGGGCGTCTTTCATCCATTATAGGCTCAATCGATAAGGACCTGCTTTTCCTGAATGAGTCCAGGAACAAACTCCGAAAACTTCCTTCAGTACATGACGAGCCAACCATTGTGGTTGCAGGATACCCAAACATAGGAAAATCAAGTTATGTCACAAAGGTCACAGGAGCAACGCCTGAGATAGCACCATATCCATTTACCACCAAAGGTGTTTCTATCGGACATTTCTTCGTTGGCCATGACAGGTATCAGGTACTGGACACGCCCGGCCTTCTTGACAGACCAATGTCAGATCGCAATGAAATTGAATTGCAGGCAATAACTGCACTAAGGAACCTGGATGCTGTGGTTCTTTTTATCATTGATGCAAGTGAAACATGCGGATACGAGATCGAAGACCAGAAGCGTATGCTTGAAGAGGTCCGCAGTGAATTTAAATTACCGGTACTTGTTGTTGCAAACAAGGCAGATCTGCCACAATTCAGGGAACTTGATTATGTAGATATGAAAATGTCTACTGCAACAAATGAAGGTGTCAGTGAAGTAACCTCAACCCTTATTGAGATGGTTAAAAAAGAGATCAAAGAGAAAGAGAGAATTAAAGAAGAGAAGAAAATAATGACAGATGACCAGTAAGGTCATCATCACAACACTTTTTTCATTATATCAAGCGCATTTTTTAGGTTCTCCATCGATGAAGCATATGAAAGGCGTATATGCCCTTCACCACGGTCACCAAATGCAGCCCCCGGAACAACAATAACACCATTGGATACCAATTTTGATGCAATTTCTCCGGATTTTGAACCTTCGGGAACTTCCGGAAAAGCATAGAATGCGCCTTTTGGAGAAGCACAGTTCAAGCCAATTGAGTTCAGGCCATCCACAAGCATATCCCTGCGGGCTTTGAACTCATCGCGCATGGCAAACACTGAATCCATTGGCCCTTCAATAGCCGCAAGTGCAGCTTTCTGTGCAATGGAGTTCGCGCATGCCTGTACATATTGGTGGACCTTGATCATCTGTTCAGTATATTCTTTTCTCGCCGCAACATAACCAATTCTCCATCCAGTCATGGAAAATGTCTTGGATACCGCATTTACCGTGATGACATTATCAGAGAACTGCGCAGGACTGACATGTTCCCCCTCATAAATGAAATGCTCGTAAACCTCATCGGATATGATGGTAATTCCATAGTCATCTGCTACCTGGGCAAATGCTTTCATATCACTTTTACTTTGAACAGCACCAGTAGGATTTGCAGGAGAATTAATGATCATTGCCTTTGTCTTTGGAGTTATTTTCTCCACGACATCCTCAGGATTTATTGTGAGATCATCTGCAAGAGGAAGGGGCACTACACGACCACCCATCAGACTCACTAATGAGTTGTAAGAAACAAAACCAGGATTTGCCACCAGTACTTCATCCCCCGGATCAACCAATGAGGCAATTGCGATTTCAAGTGCCTCTGAAGCACCTGAAGTAACAATAATCTCATCAGCAGAAGCAGCGAAATTATTCTCTTTTTGGAATTTGGAACTTAAAGCCTGACGAAGTTCAGGAATCCCCGGGCCTGCCGTATAGCCCGTGAACCCTTCGTTAATAGCATCTATTGCAGCCTGCTTGATGTGCTGCGGAGTGTCAAAATCAGGCTGCCCAAGACCAAGATTAATTGAGTTTGGGCCTGCACCTTCAAACATCTTCCTGATCCCGGAGATGTCTATATCCAAAACCCTCTGTGCGAACTTCGATTCAGGCATAATTATCCCTTCATTCAATATTTGTGTGCCTGGATTTCAGGTCCTCTTCAGAAGCACCTGTGATATAAATGAGCTCTGCGATAATAGCATCGAGGAACACACTTGATGATGTTTCAAAGGAAGTTCCCAGTGGTGTAAGGTATGAGTATTCACCACGCATGTGACGTTCAACATAGCCACCCACATCATCCTTATTCCTTCCTGGAAGAACAATTACAGTATCAGATAACTCGCCCAATTTGGAAGCCTTATTGGAAGTAATTGTAACAAGTTTAGCACCAATATCTTTAGCAACCTTTCCAAGATCTGAAACTGAACGCGTCTGTCCTGAACCGGAAATAGCGATTACTATATCTTCCTTACTTACAGCAGGAGTCGTAGTTTCACCCACAACATGTGATGCAAAACCAAGATGCATAAGCCTCATGGCAAATGCCCTTCCAACAAGACCAGAACGACCGGCGCCCATTACAAAGATGCGCCTTGCACTCATTATGTCTCCCAGCATTTGCCGGACAGAATCCTTGTCAAGCTTTTCAGCTACATTTTCAAGATGTTCAGCCATTAATAAAATAGAAGATGTTAAAAATTTACATTCGGATAAATGGATTTCTTTCATCGGATTTCCTCTTGGGGTCAATCGAAAATTATAGTGCCACTATGTTTTTCTTTTGCATCATCCTTATAATTGATGCTTTTTAGCTTCCAGCCTTCGATGTTGCTCAACTCCCCATACAAACGCATGATGTCAGAGTCATCTCCAGTCCAGTAGCAGTCTAAGATAGTGTCCTTATCTTTAAGTTCTTCGGTAATGGAACCTGCAAGATGGAAAAGAGCTTTTTTGCTGGAAAAAGGAACATTAAAAGTCGTTCTGTATCCATGCTTTGATTTTGCATAGGATACAAGTACATATCCATGGCTCTCATATTCCGTTATTTCCTCAAAATCACAGATAAAGTCCAGTTCATGGACTGCTGAGTGTTCAATATTGGAAATACCCAGAAGTATCTGTCCGACTACAATATCCGGCACCTGCCTTCCAAACCATACGGATATTTTACCGTATGTGCAGACTACATTCACATCATCCCTCCCCATCTCGAAAGAAGACAGGGAGAGATTAGGTGATATGAGATTTTCCTGATTTTCTTTTTGATCCATTTGCTTCACGCAAATTATTTGCTTGTGGAAATAAGAGCACTTATCATGTTGCGGTCTCTCCTAAGAGTCTTCAGCTGATCGGCAGGTCCGATAACAGTGAGTCTTGACTTAAGAGTGTTCTTTTTAAGGATCTTGCCTAAAAATGAAGTGTCCACTTCTGACGGATAGCTTTCCATTTCTATACCTGAAAAACCATCAGGTTCGATAAGAGTCATTGTCATCTCTATCAGGCTTGCTTCCTCTTCAGGACTCAGGCCTTTTTCAAGGACCAATATCTTTCCATTTCTCACCTCATCAATAATAAATCTGACCTTTTCCACCGGAGTCATTTCTGACAACCTGTGTTCTGATACAAGATCCATCTGGAAGCCCTGCATTGACATCACCCGAACCTCTTTGCAAGTTCTTCATAAAATGTGTCTATATTCTTTCCCTCCAAGGCTGAAATTGAAACCATCGGATGTTGAGGGAAAGCATCCCTTATAGTTGAAGGGGAAGCCTCTGCAAGATCAACCTTGTTGGCAACTATAAGAAGTGGAAGGCTTCTTGCCTCCATGTTACCAATAACAGTTACATTTACCTGGGTAAATGGATCTTCTGTGGCATCCATGACAAGAATGACACCATCAAGGTTCTCAAGCCACTTCACAGCTTCAATAACACCTTCTGTTGCTTCTTTTGCACGTCTTTTTGATTCGGCTTCATCCATTCCCTGTTCCATGAATTCATGGAAATCGATCTTTGTAGCAAGTCCGGGAGTGTCGATAATATCAAGGGATATGGAACTTCCATTTGTCTTGATGGTCACACCTTCTCTACGCCTTGCACGCCTTGTTTCGTGAGCAATATGTGAAACAGAGCCCATGGCATCACCCGTCCAGTCCCTTACTATCCGATTAGCAAGAGTGGTTTTCCCTGCATTTGGCGGTCCGTATATTCCTATTCGAGCATTTTGTTTTTTAAACATTCTCTTGAAAATGTCTGAAAAATTCTTTTTGAATTTCCTGATTACGCCCATTCATTCCCTCCGTAAAGTATCATTATATTAAATATTGGATAATTTTAGTAGTATAAACACTCATTAACATATATTTTTTATTATCCAAACATGTAAATCGCTTATAAAAACTCATACAATCCTTGACATTGCACAATTTATTGCAATCTCTGCAATGTTGGAACCGTAGTCACCTGTTCGATCAATACTATCAACCACTGTACCAAGAGCAACAACTGATCCATAGGAATTTATTTTCAAAATAGCTTCATTGAGTTTATGGATCATTGGAGACATCTTACTAACTCTACCAATTACCTGATTAGCGAGCTCGACATCGAAATTATATAGAGCATCTATTGCATCCTCGACTATCTTTCTTGACATCTCAGAAGTTACCTCTATCATTTCCATGATATCATCGGGAATTGGAGCATCAAGGGTCGTTGTGATCTTTGCAATCTTGCGTGCGTGGTCCGCTATACGCTCAATTGGACCGGCTGCCATTCTAAGATCATGGTACTCGTCTATAGATGTTTCAGCTGCATCAGGCAACCTTGCCCCACGCAATATAGAACGAAACTGTTTTGCAATTAGCAGAAACAAACGATCCACATCATCATCCCTCTGATCAACATCCAAAGCAAGGTCCGCATCAAGGGTCTTGATGGCCTTTATTGCATCCATATGCATAGAATTCGAGATTAGATACATCCGCCTAACACTCTTTTTTATGGAAATCTCATCGGGATTCAGAAGATCCTGAATAACTACCTTTTTTGCAGTTTCTTCTATAATTTCAGGGCCTATCAGCTTGTAACACATGCTACGGATGACATTCTTTTGTTCGGCAAGTATCCTTTCAGCCTTTACTTCTATAATATCAGAACCTGCAAGGTAAGCAGCTATCATGTCCCTTATAAGTGCATCACCCATTCTTCCTGTGACATCTATCTGAATCTTCCTTACAGGATGAGTGTCATGTATCGGGTCAAGGACTAATTTACCATCCGGCTGAGGTTGCAAAGTCACTCTGCTGCCTGTTTTGATTCCAACTTTATCTGCCCAGGTTTTTGGAAGTGATATTATGTAAGTTGAACCACCTGTCTGCTGAACTTTTCTGGTTTCTATTGAAATCCCTCATTTATGTTTAAATCATAACCGAATATATAGAACATAAAAGTAATATATAGGTGTTTCCTTGCAAGAGAAAATATATAAATGATAATATTTAAATTATGTGTATGCAAGAGATGAAAATTACACACACCGACACAAATCTGTTAAGAAAAATAATGCCACTTATATGCCTGACCATACCATGGGAAGTCTATTTTTACTCAACCGGGTGGGGAATCAAATTCTCAGTATTTTATGCAAACTTTGATCTTGTGTATGGAACTTTTTTTGTAAACATCTTCAAGCAAATGACATTGCTTTCTTACGGAGGATTTTATCCATCCATAAGGACCCTTGCCTGGATCACAGGAGCAATATTTTGTATAGTTTTGGCAATCTACGAACTTTTGAAGGAAGAAATCAAAAAAGACTATGGAACCAGAACAACTGCTATTGCCCTTATTTCCTGTGGAATACTCACATTCATCAGTTCAGTTGCAATATGGAATTCGGATTTCAAAACCTTGCCTGTAGCCCCGTTATTTTTTATAGCATTCGGATACCTGTTACTTCAGACAGATAAAAGAAAAATAAATACAGCATAAACCCGTAAAACAGTATTCATAAATGAATACTCTACTTTTTTGAATTATCATGCAGCACTACATCTGCAGAAAAGGAAATATTTGAAGACAAAATAAGTATTGCAAATTGAAGACAAAATAAGTATTGCAAATAATTCATAGTTCAAATTCACCATTTTTCTGCCTGATAGAAAACTATAGCTTCGGTTCCGGAGTTCTAATGCTTTATAAAAATGTAACCGCAGATATAGTAACTTTCAACCGAATAATTCAATGATATAATTATTAATAACTATATAATAGTAGTGGACAATAATTATATATGGACAAATAATAATAGGAAAACATAATTATAGAAGTTAGCAGAACATATAGCATGTGAAGCTGGAAATTAAATTGAAGGGTACAGGCAAAAGAAAATCCTTTTGTAACTATTTAGCCTACCACAATTAGCCTATTGATACTGATTTAATCAAAACGGAGATGTTTGCTCACTAACAACCTAAGAATCAAAAAAGCAATCAATGGCAACAATCAAAATTAATGATCCTAATAAAATGTAGGTCTCAACTTTTTGTCAAGATTGCTATTGATAGTGTTTTTATCAGGCTGAATAGTTACATCCTTTTTTGAACTAAGTGTCTGGGTAGTTATATCTGTAGTATAATATTAGTTTATTAGTATAACATTATACTTAAAAAATAATATCTGAAAGCTAGTGGCTTTTAAGGTTATGAGTTCGAATTGCACCATTAACCATCCAGGTCATTCAGCAAATAAATACGATTACAATTACAGTGAACTTGGTAGTAGTCTTGCACCAACGCTCAACCTTTTAAAAAGTTCTGTACTGGTTTCTTTTTCAGGTGCCCTCAGAATACACATAGCATTTCTTCTTATGCACATTAGCTCTGTTTTTTATAACTGCCTTGCAGGAGGACTTATCATTTACGCAGTCTACACCCTTGACCGAGCGATGGATGTAGAAGAGGATGCGGCCAATAGGCCTGAATTAAAAGGTGCGTCAAAAAAAACGGCACTGATTGTTTCACTTATCTGTTTTTTAATAGGAGCAGCCATACTCAGCGCAAATGGATTGATCATGATAGCTTTTCTTCCACTGGTAACCGGTTACCTCTATACCAAGGGCATTAAGGTAGGAAAGTTCAATCTAAGACTCAAAGGGGGAATGGGGATGAAAAATCTTGTCGTGGGAATTACCTGGGGAGCATTTATCGCAGGAATTGCAGGTATTTATGCTGCCAGCATTGTTGCACCACTAATAGTCTTCCTGTATTTTGGCATGAAACTGTTCATAAATTCTACAATATATGATTTTAAAGACATTAAAGGAGACACAATGGCAGGAATTAAGACATTACCTGTAGTACTCGGAAAACAAAGAGCAAAAATACTTCTGTTCACTCTGCATTTGTTGGCTCACTCAATGCTGTTGATGTTCATAATGACAGAAATGATTGCTTTTGAACCAATAATACTGGGTTACAGCTTCATCATCGGATTATTATATATCAAAAACTTTGCCGAACAGGTCGAAATAGAGACAAACAAAAGGCTGACAAAGAGGCTATTCATGATAGACGGAGAATCAACCTCAATTGTCGGACTGAGAACCATTGTAAATGGTCTTATAGTCTGATCCATTATCAAATAGAAGGGATCTGACGAGACATTCCTTTGTAATGATCGAAAAGGTCACTTCCCCATTTAAGGGATGATCGATCATATCCTACCAGATCATCCCGGGGATCATATGTGTCAGGATTAAAGAAAAGAGACATTGAAAAGAAAACATCCGTAACCACAAATGCTACTTTGATATCATCAACAACAAATAACTCCGTTTGAGAAGCATTCAAATAGTATTCAAGTTTCTCGCGATGTTCATCCCGAACCTTAGAAAACACCTTTTCTGTTAGTATCAGAGATGTAGGAACATTCCTTTCAGCCATCCCCACTACAAAATCAGGGTATGTTGGAATAAATATAGATGATACACCTTTGAGGAAAGATGACTTTGAAATGTTTTCGGTGAAAGTCTTATGAGATTCATAAATATTCTCAATACTATCCGAGACAAGTTCACTGTTCTTCAGTTCCATGAGATTGTCGATCATGCTTTGTGGAATATCATCAAGATAATGTTCTTTCCAAAATGATTCATTCTTTTCTATGGTCTCAATTATTTCCAGAAATGGCCTGAAGTGCCTGATCATGGCTAGGCCTATAGGAGTGATTTGATAGTGTTTATCAGCTTTCTTTATAAGATTGTAGTTCACCATCTCTTTAATCCGAGGAGATATTTCTGGAGAAGATACATTGAAATATTCTTTTATATCAGATAGCGTGCAAGGCTTTTCCTCAAGTAAGAACAAAATGTCTTTCCTTTTTTCTGAAAAGGTCAGTATACTTAGAATCCCCTTTGATTTCACAATAAATACCTTCATTTTTCGTGAGTTATATGCCCAAACAACCAGCGAGTAAAACTTATTTAATAATATAAAGCTTATTTGATGACTTATAAGTGTTTTCTAATCAGGCACGGACGATGATGAAATAATATACAAAAACGTCCAAAATTTATGAATAGTCACGCCAAATCTACTTGATAATATCATTAAAAAATATACAAAATAAAAAGAGAAAGCACTTCAATGCAAGAAGTGCCTCATTCCGGTGAATACCATAGATACAGCCAATCTGTTAGCTGTGTCAATGACTTCCTTGTCCCTTATAGAACCACCCGGAGATAGAATATACTTAATTCCATGTTCAGCTGAATGCACTACACTGTCATCGAATGGGAAGAAAGCATCCGATGCCATGGCGCATTTCGAAAAGACATCATTGCAGTATTCATCAAAAGAAACATCAGACGTCTCCCGATCATATATGACCTGAAGGTTCTCACGGGCTTTTGTCACAGCAAGTTTTCTAATGGAATCAACCCTGTTTGGCTGCCCTGCACCCATTGAAAGCATCATGTAGCAACCGTCCTGATATTCATATCCAAGAGTTACAGCATTTGACTTTACACACTTGCATGCATGCATTGAAAATTCAGAGACCGCTCGCATGTCCTCAGGATATTCAATATCTGTTACACATTCCCATTTATCATAGATACCTACGTTTCGGGACTGCTTCAGTATACCACCGTTAACATACTTGTAGGTGTCATCCATACTAAAAGGTTCATTGAACTCAGGAAGCTCAAGAATACGAAGGTTTGCACTCTTATTCTTCAGATATTCAAGGGCATCATGTTCAAAGCCGGGAGCAAGAATGATCTCAACAAATTTCCCATTCAGGAATTCTGCCGACTGTAGATCAAAGACAGTGTCAGTACAGATAATACTTCCATAAGCGGATATGGGATCGCCGTCCCATGCTGCCTGAAGTGCCTGTAACAACGTATTGCCGGTGGCAAGTCCACAGGGGTTGTTGTGTTTTACAATTGTCACGACAGGTTTGGAAGAAGACATCTCTTTGACTGTCTGAAGGGCATTATCAGCATCAATATAGTTGTTATAGGACAACTCTTTACCATGAAGCTGTTTTGCATTTGCAAGGGATGGACCCTTAATGCCAGCCTCTTTATAGAATTTAGCTTCCTGATGCCAGTTCTCACCATATCTGAGCGTGACACCATCAGTAAAGTTCAGGCGTAGTACATCCTGACCAAGCAACTCCTTGCTAAGGTAAGTATCAATTGTTGCATCATAATCTGCCGTATGTCTGAAAGCCTTCACCGCAAGCTGTTCTCTGGTTTGTTGAGAAATAATACCAGCAGAACGAATCTCCTTTAGTATGTGACCATAATCCAACGGATCGCATACAACACTCACTGAACGATAATTCTTGGCAGCCGAACGAAGCATGGCAGGCCCGCCAATATCAATATTTTCAATAGCTTCTTCAAGCAATACGCCTTCTTTCGAAACCGTGACCTCAAAAGGATAAAGGTTGACCACTACAAGGTCTATCATTTCTACATCTGCTTTTTGGGCCTCTCCCATATGATCATGATCGTCCCTTATACAAAGGATGCCGCCATGAATCTTAGGATGAAGAGTCTTAACCCTGCCGCCCATCATTTCCGGGAAACCTGTTACATCCGATACATCCGTGACCTTAATATCTGCGTCACGAAGCATGCGGGCGGTTCCTCCGGTAGAAATAATCTGTATATCCAGTTTTTCGAGTCCACGAGCAAAATCTACAATTCCGGTCTTATCAGAAACGCTGAGCAGTGCTCTCTTTACCAAAAAATCACCGTACGAAATTGGGGAATATACACTATAAGGCTTCTGGTCAACATCAGGAATTGAATTTGACAACGGGACAGACGTCGATGCATTTTCCACAATGTACACATCCTTCATTAATAATAGCAAGTCCTTTCTTCATTTTTATGGATCTATGACTGCAATTACCCACGCAGACACCACAACCACTGCAAAGCAGGGCTCTTCTTACAGAGAGTTCCACTTTTTTCATCAGTTTCCTTGCATCTTTGTCAGAATCACTTCTCGCAGTAACACTGCCTGAGGCAAATATCTGTGCACGGTCCTCTTCAAGGCTTACCATAGCCACACCTTCCATGTAAGAAGCCTTTCCTACTGCCTCTAGCATTCCTGTGTGCTCAAGTCTTCCCAGGTCAACAGGGCCATCAAAACCACCCTCTGCAGATATTCCTCCCTGTTTACATGGGCGATAGCCGGAAGTTATGACAAAGTTCAGGCTATTTTCATTACTGCCTTTTGGAATAAACTCTATCCCTTTTTTCTTTGCAATTTCCTTCAACTGAGGAGGAAGTTCTTTCCATCTCCAGAAACCATGTTTGACCCAGTCCTCTGACAGCCCCATGCGCTGCGCATAAGAAAGCAGATAATCATTCAGTTTCTTTTCCATTTCAGGATGGGTTTCCTTAAGCCTCACAAGATCAGCCAGTGAACAGGAAGGACATAGCCAGCATCCTATTCTGTCAAACCCATTCTCATACATTGGATTGAACAGAAGCTCGTTCTTGAATATATAGAGCCAGACATGCATTGCGGTCCAGTTCTGAATAGGTGCTGCAGCCACTTGATTTCCAACCCATGGATTCTTCCAGACACGTTCACTTTTAGCTCTTGCGCTGGATTCATATTTCCTCTGCCCTATGAAAGTAAGACAACCATCCTCATAATTTTCATTTATTATCTGAGTAATGGGTCCAAGTTTACATACCTTACAGCACCAGCGAACTTCCACACTTGGAGGACCGAAGCTGTCGACGGAGTCCCAAAAAGCATCACCTGAGCTAATTATATTCAGAGTTTTGCCATAATATTGCGTAACATCATGGACATTTTTCAGGGTTTCAGGGAACTCGATGCCGGTATCAGCAAAAATAAGATCATAGTCATCAAGACATTCACTAACAAGGTGAAGCACCGCAAGACTGTCCTTACCACCTGAATAGGAGACAGTCGCCGGACGGTCCACTGAAGAAGAAACATTTTTGATGAATTTGTGGGACCGCTCGACAAAGTCATTCATATAAGTCTCATTTGCCTTTACAACGTCATTCCAGGTCTGTCCGCCAGAGGGGATAACAATAGCTTTAGGCTCTTCCTTAGAGCGCACTTTAACGGCAACACCTTTGCCCCTTTCAAGCATTTTTTCCCCGGTCATACGGGAACGGCCCGTACCAAGAACTTTTCCATCATGGGTCAGGACCACTACCTCATTCAATTCCCTGATAGATGGATCGGCATCTTTAACTCCAGGGGCAAGTAAACTTGCACCGCCGAGGATAAATTTTTCAGCACCTTCATCGACAGACACCCAGCTTTTAAGGGTATTGTGATCAGCATTATCGAATATACGACGCGCACCATTTAACCTCAGGAGCAGAACCCACTTCAACTGTTCGAGTTCAAAACGGATAGTCCCTATAACTTCACCGTCAACAATTATCTCATCCATACGGTCATCATAAGGTGATTTATTCATGACCACCACTCGCTCATCAGCTATCAGTGGTGCATTGAACTGTTCAATTGAGAGTTTATTGACAAGGTCTACATCATACGGAAAAGCAGGCCGAATATCACCAGGGGGAGTTATTGTTACCTGCCCCGTAGCAGTACCACAAGAACATTCTTTTCCAAGAACAGGAACATTACATGAAGGACACCAGTAAAGGAGCAATTCACCGAGATAAAGAGCTTTTGACATTGTGCATCCTCGAGATTGAAGTATTAAATACTTTTTGGCAATCAAATACTTAAAAGAATTTTGAAGCAAGAGATGATTTCACGTTACACATCTCAGAATAACTGCAATCAGCACAAAGAGAGCTTTCTTTTTTATCAGGCATACTGCCTTCTTTTATCTTCCTTACACGTCCGATTGCCTTTAGAACCTGTCTGCGGTCATTTGCATGGATGTTAACATTCCTGTAAAGACCTGACCTTGCATACAGAACAAAGCCGGACTTGATAATGCTACCATACATATCCTCAGCAAGCATTGCAAAAGATGTAAGGTGTAACCTGTCATTCATCCACACACCATTTTCGGGAACTTTGCCTGTTTTAATGAGCACAGGAACAAACGACCCCCCAATTTCCACCAATCTGTACGGAATACCTGTTACATTGAGCTTTTCAGAATGAAGGAACGGCTCTTCATCTGAATCTGAAAGGTTTTCAGCCAGAACTGATAATTCAGGATCTTTTGCCTATGCAGATAGGTTTTGTTGTATCTCGCCAAAGTATGCCCTTATAGTCTCCGATGCTCCATCGACGAGTTCTGCTGTAACTTGCCCTACTTCATCCGGATATATCAGGTTTATATCATCAATTACCTGCGTAAGCAAACTTTCGAGGTCTTCAAATGATACATCGTCTTTTGACGAAGAACACTTCAAGATGTAAGGATACGACATGGCCATTTCCTTTAATATAAGATACTTCATATAGGATATTGAAGAAGGATTTACTGGATTGTGGCCGCGGCATGAATAATATAATTTCCTCGCACAGGAAAAATAAACGGATAATTCAGAAACCGTTATTTTTGTTTTTGCACTTTTAAGAAACATATTTTTATATTATATATATAACATACTATAAATAAACAAATGATTCCAGTGGAAATGTATCGACAATAAACGAACTTGTATTCGTTAAATATATATGTTAATCTACCCTTAGGAATGTAAAGCATGAATGAAGACGAATCACACGGAATGGTTCGCCAGCGTCTTGCAGAAAAGATGGCAGGCGAGATAACACTATCTGGAAAACCTGGCGAGGCCTTGAAAAAATGGCGATTGAACTTCGAAATCGCACAGACGGACCTATCCGGTTATCTCGGTGTTTCACCTTCCGTCATCAGCGACTATGAAAGTGGCAGGAGGAAATCTCCAGGCACACTTATTGTGAGTAGAATAGTCGCAGCCCTTCTCGAAATAGATTCACAGAGAGGAGGACAGAAAATTCATGCTTATGAGGGGATACTTTTCGCAGATAAAACGTCAAAGGCCATTTACGCCACCTATGAATACACATTTCCCATGCAGGTTGCAAAGCTTGCCAATATCATTCAGGCAGATATCGTTAACAAAGGAATCGAGAAACCATTGTATGGTTTTACCGTGGTTGACAGCAAAAAAGCTATTCTTGAACTTTCATCCCATGAGTTTCAGAAACTCTATGGCTGGAGTACAGAGCGTGCAATGATATTCACAAAGGTCACAACCGGCAAGTCACCAATGGTAGCCATAAGGGTCACGAACCTGAAACCAGGTGCTGTTGTTATACATGGGCTGCGTGGAAATGAGGTTCATTTAATAGCGAAGAAAATGGCCGAAATTGACAGGATCCCCCTCCTTGCAACAACAATGGACATTGATGAAATGGTAGAAGCGCTGAAAAAGTATAGCTGATACCGCATTATCGAGTAAATATCACATTTAAATGGTGTTAAGATGAGTGTAGGGATAGTCTCATATGGTGCCTATGTACCAAAATATAGAATTAAGATCGAAGAAATCGCCCGTGTATGGGGAGACGATGCAGAAATACTCAGATCAGGACTGATGGTCAACGAAAAAGCAGTTCCTGATGTTGATGAGGACGCAGCTACAATTGCAGTGGAGGCTGCAAGAGCCGCAGTTTTAAGATCAGATATAGATGCGCAGAGAATAGGTGCAGTTTACACCGGTTCAGAAAGCCATCCTTATGCTGTCAAACCTACCAGTACTATAGTTGCAGAAGCAACCGGTGCAACGCCGGTACTTACTGCAGCTGATTTTGAATTTGCATGCAAGGCAGGGACCGCAGCAGTCCAGGCATGCATGGGACTTGTTTCCTCAGGAATGATAGACCTCGGGCTTGCCATTGGGACTGATGTTGCCCAGGGAGCCCCGGGAGATGCTCTTGAATATACTGCCGCAGCAGGCGGTGTTGCTTTTGTAATCGGGAACAAGGAATCAGAGCTTGTAGCCGTTATCGAGGATACATATTCTTTTACGACCGATACCCCTGACTTCTGGAGACGTGAAGGCATGCCATACCCCGAACACGGAGGCAGATTCACAGGAGAACCAGGATACTTCAAGCATGTTTCAAACGCTGCGAAGGGCCTTATGGCAAAAATGGATACAAAACCTGCTGATTATGATTATGCAGTATTCCACCAGCCAAACGGAAAATTCCCGACACGTGTAGCTAAAATGCTTGGCTTCAGTAAAGAACAGATAAAGCCCGGACTTGTAGTTCCAAGACTTGGAAACACATACTCAGGCTCATGCATGATGGGAATTGCAGCAACTATGGATCAGGCAAAACCAGGAGACCGCATATTTGCAACCGCATTTGGATCAGGAGCAGGCGGAGATGCCTTCAGCATAACAGTGACTGACAAGATAGAAGAAATACGTGATAATGCACCTAAGGTAGAAGAACTCCTTGAAAACCCGATCTATATAGACTACGCCAAATATGCCAAGCATAAAGGGAAAATAAAGGTAGCATGAGGTGTGAAAAATGAGAGATGTAGCAATTATAGGTGTTAAGAACACAAAATTTGGTGAGCAGTGGGACCGCTCCTTCAGGGACCTCGTTGTAGAGGCGGGTGTAGGTGCTGTTGGTGATGCTGGTGTTGTCGGAGAGAAGATCGACTCAATGTTCGTCGGAAACATGAGTGGCGGACAATTTGTTGAGCAAGAACACATCGGAGCACTTATCGCTGATTATTCAGGTCTTGCAAAGGATATACATGTGCCTTCAACACGTGTTGAGGCCGCCTGCGCTTCAGGTGGACTTGCGCTGAGGCAGGGTATCTATGCTGTGGCTTCAGGAATGGATGATATTGTGATCGCTGCCGGAGCCGAGAAAATGACAGATGTGCCATCAGCAAAAGCATCATCAGCCCTTGCAGCAGCAGCTGACAGGGAATGGGAAGGTATCATGGGAGCAACTTTCCCTGGATTGTACGCAATGATAGCAAAGATGCACATGCACAAATATGGAACCACAAGCGAACAATTAGCATCAGTGGCTGTGAAGAACCACCACAATGGACAGCACAACCCTATAGCTCAGTACAAGAGCCAAATCACTATTGAATCGGTTCTGAAATCCATAATGGTAGCAGATCCGCTTCATATATTCGATTGCTCACCTATTACCGATGGTGCATCTGCTGTTGTACTTGCACCAGCAGATATAGCCCATGAATTTACCGATACACCAATCTATGTGAAAGCGACCGCACAGGCATCTGATACCATTGCACTGCATGACCGCAGGGACATAACAACTCTTGATGCGGCTGTAGCAGCCGGAAAAAGAGCATACCAGATGGCAAAGATGGAACCAAAGAACATTGATCTTGCAGAGGTTCACGATTGTTTCACAATTGCGGAGATATGCGCTATTGAAGACCTTGGTTTTGCAAAGAAAGGTGAGGGTGGAATAATGACCATGAATGGAGAGACGGAAATTGGTGCAAAGATACCAATTAACACTTCAGGCGGACTCAAATCCTGTGGACATCCTGTAGGAGCAACCGGTGTTAAACAGGCTATTGAGATTGTTCAGCAACTTCGCGGTGAAGCCGGAAAGCGTCAGGTTGACGGAGCTGAGGTTGGAATGACCCACAATGTGGGAGGTTCCGGAGCGACTGCTGTTGTACACATATTCTCAAGGGATCGGTGATTATCATGTCAGTACCACGATTTTGGAGAAAACAGATAGCAAGGTACAATCTTGTAGGCACACACTGTCAGAAATGCGATGAATACTTCTATCCCCCTCGCAACATGTGTCCTGCATGCAGGCGTGAAGGTGAGATAGAGGATTTCAAATTCAGCGGAAAAGGTGAGGTTATGACATTCACTGTGATCCATACTGCTGCTGAAGGTTTTGAGAACCAGACACCTTATGTTCTTGGGATAATCAAACTGGAAGAAGGACCAAGCCTTACAAGCCAGATAGTATGCGATTCTAAAGAAGCATATATCGGCATGAAAGTAAGTCCTGTATTCAGGAAGCTGGGACAAGACGGTGAACAGGGTATGATCTACTACGGTACCAAATTTGTCCCTGAAAATGCTAGAAATTGAAGTCAAAGCCCGTGCCAACCACCAGCAGGTAAAAGAATTGCTGGCAGGCATGGGTGCTAATTTTATAGGTGTCCAGCATCACTGCGACACCTACTTTAATGCCCCTCACAGGGATTTTGCAAACACCGATGAAGCATTGAGGATACGCTCCGTGGATGGCAGGTCTGTGTTGACCTATAAAGGTAAAAAACTGGACACGATATCCAAGACACGTGAGGAAATCGAAACCGATGTCGACGGTGGAAATGCCCGCAGTATTCTTCTGGCTCTCGGGTTCTATGAATCAGGGGTGGTCAAAAAGACAAGAGAAATATTAAAATATAAAGATATGACCATCTGCCTTGACAATGTAGAAGACCTGGAAGAATTTATTGAAGTCGAGATAACTGCTGAATCTGATATTGAGTTACATAGAAAACAGATATTCTCATTTTTGAATGAATTGGGTATTGGGGAAGAGGATTCCATCAGGACATCCTATCTTGAGATGGTGCTTGGAAAGAAAGAAGGCAAATGATTCACTCATTCTAGTATCATATTTTGGGTTATAGTATTTTTTATTCACCACTAATAGGAAGTTCAAAATAGAAATTTGAACCTTTTCCTAATTCGCTTTCCAGCCAGACCCTGCCACCATGCATTTCTACGAACTTCTTTACCAGAAAAAGTCCAAGACCTGTTCCTCCATAAAAGCGATTATGCGAGGAATCCAATTGTGTAAAAGCCTGGAATACATTATCGAGGATTTCGATATTCCCTCATTTTAGATCATTAAAGTATTCAAACTCAATTATATCCTCTCATTTTTTATCATTTTGTTTAATTTCTCTTCATTAATCCTTATTTTTAGTATAGCTCCCGCTATCCTAAATTACTCCTTTGGTTTTTAGTGTCCTCAATTGATGCAGATTAAAACAAAAAGCTGTCATCAACATTTTTGCATTCACTCTTTCTACAGTTGTAACAAGAACCTTTCTGGTTTTAAATATTTCTTTTGTCACTGCATACACTCTTTCGCAAGGGACTCTTTTCACACTTATTCTTTCATTTCTGAGGATATCCATTATTCCTAAAGGATGTCCTCTTACAGCTCGTTGCATTGTTGCTGCAAAACCTTTTGCTATTGCTCCAAAATATCCTTTATCTCTATACACCACTTCACCCTTTTCAGACAGATCAACCTGTGAATCGTGAAGTGATGCAGTTGTTGTCTCAAATCTTCTGATTAGTTCATAATCCTTATCAATAATTGTATGAAGTTTGTATCCAAAGTGAGATTTACCATTTTTCTTAGTCCAGGTTCCATCTTTGCTTCTTCTTGTTTTCGCATCTTTTCCTCTGAGTACATCTGCTTTTGCATGTCCTGGATCTGAGTGAATAAAAGTTGCATCCTGGATCATTCCTTTTTTAATCTTCAAACCAAGAGCATCAAGCTGATTCTGCATTTCATCCCACACCGCTTTTTCTTTACCATTGTCGATAATTCTCTTCCTGAATGACCAGACAGTTGTACTGTCTGGTACATATTCAGGAAATCCCAGGAATTTCCTAAAGGATATCCTGTCAATACACTGCTTTTCAAGCTCAGCATCAGAAAGACCATGCCATTGTTGCAGAACAAGCATCTTGAACATTACAATAACATCAGCTTCAGGCCGTCCGCCTGAAGCTGTTCTGTTTATGTACATTGACTCCAGAATAGGGCGAAAAGGCTTCCAATCTACTAAATATTCAATTTCAGCAAGCTTATCTCCGACAGATTGGAGACGCTTATATTCTTCATTTAAGGCAAAATCAGTAAAAGAATCCATAAT
Source organism: Methanolobus sp. ZRKC5 (assembly GCF_038446525.1). Classification (GTDB taxonomy): domain Archaea; phylum Halobacteriota; class Methanosarcinia; order Methanosarcinales; family Methanosarcinaceae; genus Methanolobus. Next base: position 1,780,005 of record NZ_CP151792.1, on the reverse strand, counting down.
AGTAAATTTGCTTTGCTATTATTTAAATTTTATTGAATTGTATGAGTATTGATGGTAGTTTATCGAAATCCTCTATCATAATCTTCTTTTGCTATACCAGGTCCATTATCCTTTACTGAGAACTTTGCTATATTGTCATGTAATTCTGCATTGACAGCGATATTACCCCCTTCTGGTGTGAACTTAATGGCATTGCTTATCAGATTGTAAATAATCTGTTTGAATACCTGCCTGTCAGCATTTATTACCGAAAGTTTGCTATCATTATGCATGTTCAGCGAAAGATTTTTCTTTGCAGTAAGTGGCATTATAATATCCCCTATTTCCTCAAATACTGCGGAAACATTGAATATCTCAAAGTCCAATTCCACACCGTCTGATTCAATTTTCGATATATCAAGGATATTATTTATGATATCGAGCAAGCACTTTCCACTGGAAGATATATTTTTGAGATATGCATCCTGCTTTTCAGTCAGGTCTCCTGTCATTCCTTCAAGCAGAATATCCGAGAAGCCTATGATAGAAGTCAGTGGTGTTCTCAACTCATGACTCATAATGGAAATAAATTCGCTTTTTGTGCGACTGGCTATTTCAGCTGCCATCTTTGCGTCCAGCAAGGCTTTCTCTGAACGCTTCTTTTCAGTTACATCACGTACAATTGCCTGGACTGTGTTTTTTTCCTTGTCAATCACCGAAGAGCTTACATCTGCATCGATTACATTGCCATCGAAAAGTTTCATCTTGACCTCTGAATGAACAGAGCCTTTTTTGAGTGTTTCCTTAAAAACATCCAGTGCAACGGGAGCATAGCCCTTGGGAGATAAATAAGCAATATGCTGTCCCTGTAATATGGATTTTTCGTATCCAAGTAATTCGGAAGTTCGACCATTGGCATCAAGAACTAAACCATTTGAATCAAAGATCATAATGGCATCATTTGATTGTTCGAAAAGGGAACGATAATTTCCTTCTTTTTCCTGAAGTGATCCAAACATATCGTTTATGTTATCAGCGATCAAGTTTATGTCGTCGTTACCATCTATTGTTATTCTGGAAGAGAGATCACCACTTTTCTGTACATACCCTACCTGACCAATAAAATTTTGTAATCTTGCAAGCATCACGTTCTTTGCTATGGATATGTGACCAAAGAAAGCAAGAATGCTTATGACTAATAATGCAAGGGCCAAATGTGATAACATCTTAAACCCTGATGCACCGGTTTGTCCCATTGTACCGACCTTGAGTAATTTACCAGGCTTACCCATGATATCATATAACTGCACTGAGCCTGCTGGATTCCCATTATCGAAAGAACTAAGGTAACTATTCAGCCTACCACAATTAGCCTATTGATACTGATTTAATCAAAACGGAGATGTTTGCTCACTAACAACCTAAGAATCAAAAAAGCAATCAATGGCAACAATCAATGGCAACAATCAAAATTAATGATCCTAATAAAATGTAGGTAACTATTCAGCCTGACTGTTTTAATGATGCAAAAAACAATATACTATGGCTTCATTCTATGTGTTAAAAAATATTCAGTAAAATATCATAAAAAACGTCTATCAATCTGAGGGGATTTGTATAGACCGCGAAGAAATACTTGCAGTTTATGAAGCTGGTCCAGAAGCAGTAGTAGAACTTGTAACTCGATTACTTGGGATAATTGAACATCAATCTCTCCAAATTGCACAACTTGAAGAGCGTGTCAGGCATTTGGAAGAAATGCTTGAAAAGAATAGTCGCAACAGTAGCAAACCACCTTCTACTGATTCTTATGCACGGAATAAACCAACCGTTAAAAGTCAAAGAAAAAAGACCAATAAGCATGTAGGTGGTCAAAACGGTCATCCTGGTACTACATTAAGAATAAATGATGATCCGGATGAAGTTATTGTTCATCCTGTTAATCAATGCGTCAATTGTGGGAGATCGTTAGCTTCTGTTCCCTCTGACTATGAAAGAAGACAGGTCTTTGACATTCCTCCTATAACTATCAATTGCATTGAACATCGTTGCGAGATTAAAACATGTCCCAAATGTTCTCATGTAAACAAAGCTCTTTTTCCAGATGGTGTAACTCAGCCGACTCAATACGGTCATCGAGTTAAGTCATTTGCAGTTTATTTGCACACTTACCAATTACTTCCTTATCAGCGTGTTACCAAGTTGTTCTCTGATATTTTGGGATGCAAGATAAGTCCTGCTACTTTGGTGAACACGGAACGTAGTTGTTTTGAGAAGCTTGGAGCTTTTGAAAATACAGTGAAACATCTCCTGAAAGAATCTCCTGTCATCAATCTGGATGAAACAGGAATGAGAATAAATGCAGTTCGTAATTGGCTTCATGTGGCAGGTACAGACAAACTGACCTATTATTTTGCACATCGCAAAAGGGGCTCAGAAGCAATGGATGCTATGGGCATATTACCAGGTTACACTGGTGTTGCAACACATGATTTTTGGAAACCGTACAACAAATATGAATGTCAACATTCATTATGTAATGCACATTTATTACGAGAGTTAACTGGAGCTTCCGAAAACAGTGATCAACAGTGGACAAAGATAATGAGTGATCTCTTGATATGCATTAAACATCATGTTGATAATGATCTTTTAGATACTGAGCTAATTCAAAGGTTCAGTGAGGATTATGATCACATAACTTGTTTAGGAGTGAATGAAAATCCTCCTGATCCGGAATCAAATGTGCGGTCTAAAAAACGAGGACGTAAGAAGCAGACCACGGTAAAGAATTTGCTGGATAGGTTTATTGGCCATAAAGAGGATATCTTGCGATTTATGTACGACCAAAACGTTCCGTTTGATAACAATCAGGCTGAAAGAGAGATCAGAATGACGAAAGTACAGCAGAAGATATCAGGTACTTTCCGCAGTGAACAGGGTGCAAAAAATTTCTGCCGTATAAGAGGATACGTGTCTACTGTTAATAAGAATTCTGAATCTGTTATCGATGCAATTAGTGCAATATTTTATGGCAATTCATTTGTTCCAAAGTTGCAGAATTGATCGTGGATGAAGAAATCAGCTTGGTGGAAGTGAGCTAGGCTGAATAGTTACGAACTAAGAAACACATTGCCTGCAAACTGGCCCGTCATGGACTCTTCCTTATCATTCGGATAAATACTTGCATTTTCCAGATGGACCGCAAATCCTGACCCTTCCTGCATGGCACTCATCCCTTTTAGGTCCAGCAGGCGGGAGGCAACCACAATAGATGTATCCTGCTCAGATATGCCCCCTGATGCAAAAGAATTCATAGCAACTACAAGGGTTCTGTCGGGAAGAAAAATGAGACCTGAAAGGCAAACTTCCTCCTGACATCTTGGCAGAATCTCCGGGTGGGATGCAATGTACGCTTTAATTCCATTTACTGAGGTTACATCATTTCCCTCATCAAATGCTTCGGAATTGAAAAGTAAGAGTTCACTGGAAGGATCATAAATAAGGAGATTGTCAATATCATGATTATTAAGAAGTTCCTCATCCTGGAATATTTTATCATATCCCTTCCCTGAATCTGTATCCATATTGTCAAATTCTGCATATAATGCCATATATGATGCACTTGAACTGAGAGAACTCATATCATCTTGAATTGTATCAGTAAGCATATGTGTATTATGAAGAGCATACTGTTCTTCAAGCTCAGTAAAGCTTGATGAAAAGATAATGTAACTTGAAAGTAACATCAAAACTATCATCAATATAAATGTGCTGCTATGCAAAATAGTGTCTTTTTTTCCTAGATTCATTTCCGACAACCTAATCCCATATAATCCCACAAACGAAGGGAGATGAAAAATAGTTTCCTATTCATCTCCCATTTACTGAAAGTTAATTTATATTCTAATATATATTACGCTTTTTATTTAACCGATCGAACAATACCTAATAACCATCAAATTCACATTGATTCGTATGTGATATTTTCTCCTTAAGCCAAAGGAACCTCAAAATAGAAATTTGAACCTTTCCCCACTTTACTCTCCACCCAGACATTGCCCCCATGCATTTCCACGAACCTTCTTGTCAGGGCAAGTCCTAGCCCAGTTCCTTCATACTCACGATTCTGGGCAGAATCAATCTGAGTGAATTCATGAAATAGAAGAGCCTGATCTTTCTTAGATATTCCAATTCCTGTGTCCTTTACTTCAAACCGGACATTTTCAACATCCCTTTTTGCCTCGATTGTCACCTTGCCATGTTCTGGAGTGAACTTTATGGCGTTGCTCAAAAGGTTTAAAAGAACCTGCTTGAGCTTTTTTCTATCGGCTTTGATTGAAACCAATTGTGGATCAATGTTGGATATCAGAATTATGTTCTTTTTTGATGCAAGTGAAGAAGCTATTTTCATGACATCATTCAGAAGGTCAGCGATTATTATATTTTCAACATAAAATTCCATCTTCCCTGCTTCAACCTTGGACAGATCAAGAATGTCATTTATAAGAGTTAATAGATGTTTACCACTATTTGATACGTTACTGACATGGCGTTTCTGCTTTCGTTCAGTCCTCCAAATGTTTCCAAAAGCAACATGTCTGAAAAACCAATTATAGAGTTAAGAGGTGTACGCAGTTCATGACTCATATTGGCAAGGAACTCACTTTTTGCACGATTGGCAGATTCAGCTTCGTTCTTTGCCTTCAACAACATTTCTTCATAAAGTTTTTTTTCAGTTACATCACGTATAATAACCTGAACTGTACCTTTTTCTCTATCAATTACCGATGAACTGATATCTGCATGAATTATACCTCCTTCATAAAGTTTAACTTTAGCCTCTGACTGATATGAACCTTTTTCGAGGCTCTCCTGAAAAATATAAGCCATGTTAGAAGAAAAACCATCAGGTGATAAGGAAGTAAGATCCAGCTCAGATAACATGGATTGTTCATATCCAAGCAATTTGGAAGTACCTTCGTTAGCTTCAAGTATCGAGCCATTTGAGTCTAGGATCATAATGGCATCATTGGATTGTTCAAAAAGAGAATGGTATTTTCCTTCTTTTTCCTGAAGGGAGTCCAGCATGTTATTTACGTTATCAGCAATCCAGTTTACCTCATCGCTTCCGGCAATCATTATTCTGGAAGATAAGTCACCACTTTTTTGTATATACCCGAGTTCATCTATGAGAACTCTGAATCTTGCATACGTCGTTTTATTTGCTACGACCAGATGAGCGATGAAACCGGTCGCACCCAAAATTAAAAATGCCAAAGTCAGACTGATTATTATTATCAGCCTCTCTTGCTCTTCAAAATTAGTAATATTCAATGAAAAGATAAAGTAGCTTGAAAGTACCATCAAAGCTACCATTAAGATATAGATACTGCCATGTAGAATAGTGTCTTTTTTTTGCAGATTCATATTTCACGCACATACCTAATACTTCAGATTGGAGAGAAAACCGACAAATGCGGCTTCATTTCGCTTTGTTATCTATAACAATGTTTCTTGTGTATCAAGAATAATATAATAATTGAGTATATATTAATCTTTTTATGCAACCAAGATAGCCCATATAAATAAAAGAGTTGGGCTTCAGTGACGTTAAATATAAAAAATGAAGGAAATGAGGGGACTACAAACTCAGCACCTGCATCCCAAAAAATCACATAATACAGGAACCAGGTCCCATATCCTTGTCTGTTGTCAGCAGGGAAACATTTTCTCCTGCATCTGCTGCAAGGAGCATTCCCTGTGACTCTACGCCGCAGAGTTTCACAGGTTTGAGGTTGACAAGCACGTTAACTGTCTTACCGATCATCTCTTCGGGCTCATAATAATCTGCAAGACCTGCAACAACCTGTCTTGGTTCCTCATCACCGATGTCAACCTGAAGGCGCAAGAGTTTCTTTGATTTCTTGATCTTTTCAGCGGAAACTATCTTTCCAACCCTGATATCAAGCTTTGCAAAATCATCATATTCTATTTCGTCTTTGAATTCCATTTTTTCTACTTCCTTTATGCCTGCTTCCTTTGCCATTGCTGCCTTTACGCGCTTTGAGGATATCGCTTCCATCTCATCAATCTTGTCATCCTCAAGCTTGGTGAACAATATTTCAGGCTTTGCCAGTTTAGTGCCGCTTAGCACAGGAACAGTTGCTTCTTCATAGGTAGCTGTGTGTATATCTGAATCCATACCAATCTGTTTCCAGGCAACTTCCATGCTGCCGGGAGTTATAGGCTCGAACAGCAGCACAAGTGCCTTGGCCAACTGTATGCAGTTCTTAACAACTTTGCCACATGCGTCCTTATCTTCCTTAATGAGCTTCCAGGGTTCATTTGACTGGAAGTATGAATTACCATAAGATGCAAGAGCCATTGCGGTGTCAGCAGCTTTCTTGAACTCATAATCTGCATTTACCTTTGTAACCTCTTCTATGGTGGAAGTTATTTTCTCCATAACCTCAGGGTCGATGTCTCCCTCAGGAATCTCTCCGAAGTTCTTGAAGGCAAAGAGCAGGTTCCTGTACAGGAAATTACCAAATACTCCCACAAGCTCTGTGTTGATCTTGTCCTGGAATATCTTCCATGAGAAATTAACCTCTTTTGTATGGGAGGTGTAACTTACAAGATAATATCTGAGCAGGTCCGGATGGAAACCATGATCGAGGTAATCTTCCTCAACCCAGACCACATAACCACGGCTCTTTGAGAAGGTCTTGTCCTCAATTTTTAACATGCCTGATGCAACAACTGCAGATGGCTGACTGTAGTCAGCTCCTTTGAGCATTGCCGGCCAGAAGATACAGTGATGATAGATTATGTCCCCGCCAATGAAGTGGATTATCGGACAATCGCCCTTCCAGTATTTTTCCCAGTCACCGCCAGTAGCTTCTGCCCACTGCTCTGTGAAAGCCATGTAACCAATAGGTGCATCCACCCAGACATAAACAACGAGATCATCGTGACCGGGGAATCTGATACCCCATTCGAGGTTCCTTGTAATACACCAATCTGTAAGCTCCTGTTTTATCCATCCCATGGCATAATTACGTGCGTTAAGGGTTCCACCAAGGTTTTCCAGATGTTCCAGCAGGAAGTCCTTAAACTCGGAAAGTTTGAAGAAGAAGTGTTCCTGCTCTTTATATTCAGCAGGACCATTGCATATGGTACATACAGGCTCTTTGAGCTCTCCTGGCTCCAGATGTTTGCCACATCCCTGATCACATTCATCACCACGTGCTTTTTCTCCACAGTGAGGACATGTACCTGCAACATACCTGTCAGGCAGGAAGCGGTCACATTGAGGACAATATGCGATCTCTATGACCTTAGGATAAACGTAATCCTTTTCGATTAGTCTATCAACTATCTCAAGTGTACGGTTGTGATTTGTGTCATCATCGGTTGTTCCGAAAGCATCAAACCTGACACCCATCTTCTTGAATACTTCATCGAAGTGGACATGATATTTCTTTACAAGTTCCTTAGGTGTAATTCCAAGTCCCTCGGCATTCACCACAATAGGAGTACCGTGGGTATCGGAACCACAGACAAATGTTGCTTCCTGTGAGTTCTTTTTCAGTGACCTCACAAATATATCTGCAGGAATGTATGTTCTAAGGTGCCCGACATGCGCTTTGCCATTAGCATATGGAAGACCGCATGTTACAAGCACGGCTTTATCAGAAGGAATGTTTGACATTTATTAACTCCATTGGAAATTTATCAATAGCTCTGGTGTTGCATTGCGTGCAATTATAAAATATATTTCGCTCATATAGCATAAGGCAAGGTTTTTGAATGTTCACATACATTTTACAACCGGGATGGAATCCAGAGATGAACGAAGATAATTCAGATAAAAAAACAGAGGATGATGTCGAATATCATCGTTACCCGTATAGTTATGAAGAGGACCACATGGGTGACATCCAGAACAGTGCTGAATCTGATGATGCAAAATCAGAAGTCGTAGATACAGAGGAAACTCCTGTAGCAAACGAAGCTGCAGAGAAAACTGCCGAAGTTGATAGTTACCAAACTGCAGCAAACAACATAACTAACGATACACCTGTTAACAAAGTACCAGTTGAAGGAAAGAAAGAGGAAACTGAGTATGAACAGGAAAAAACAACAAATGCAACAACAAGTTATACCAGCCCATCCCGGGAAACTCCTGTTGTTAAGAAGAAAAGCCGCAAATGGCAATATATTACCATTGTTGCCGTTCTTGTGTTCATCATTGGTGCAAGCTTTGCACTCATTTACCAGAGCTTTAACGGTGACCTTTACTCTTCAAATGACAAGGTAGCTGTTATCTACGTTCAGGGAACTCTTATTACAAGCAGCATACCAGGCGGACTTGGTTATGTGAGCTCTGAAGAGATATCAGACAACATTAGAAGAGCTCTCAGGGATGATCATGTAAAAGCCATTGTCCTGAGAGTAAATAGTGGAGGAGGGTCCTCCACTGCAGGAGAAGAGGTATATACCGAGGTCAAAAAAGCGAGTGATAGTGGAATACCTGTTATAATCTCAATGGGAGATGTGGCAGCAAGTGCAGCCTATCACCTGTCAGCACCTGCAGACCTTATAGTTGCTAACCCTTCAACCATGACCGGAAGCATAGGAACCATATGGACATTCCAGAACCTTTCTGCATTCTATGATGAAGAAGGAGTTGAATTCTACATAGTAAAATCCGGAGAATTCAAGGATATGGGAGGAGCATGGAGAGGTCTCTCAGATGATGAAAAGGAATATGCCAACAAGGTTGTTGCAGAAGTTTACGGAAACTTTGTAAGGGATGTGGCAGAAGGCAGGGATATGAGCACCAGTGAGGTAAAAGGCCTTGCAGATGGCAGGATATACACCGGAAGGCAAGCAAAGGATCTGGGTCTTGTGGATGAATTCGGCAACCTTTATGACGCAATTGACATAGCAGCAGAGATGGGAGAGATCGAAGGTGATCCAACTATCGTTTACATGAACAAACCATCCATTTCAAGCCTGCTCTTTGGTTCAGAGTCCGAAGGAACGGTCACTGCAGAAGAATTCCTTCGTTACTATGAAGAAAGTCCCTACGGTCAGATAAGCTGATATTGAATGCCTTTCACACCATTCCATTTGGGACCGGCCTTTTTGCTCGGAGAGCTTTTCGAGAAAAAGGTCAACCTTATTTCCATCCTTCTGGGAAGCATAATTATTGATGTGAGAGCTACCTATTGCCTCTTTGCAGGTTGCTGGCCCCTGCACGGACCGCTTCATACTTTTTTGAGTGCAACAGTAATTGCGTTTCTACTTGCATGGATGTTATTTTCTCAAAGAAATTGGTTGCAAAAGATCACTGACAAATTAAAGATAGAACAGACATATTCTTTCATATCCATAATGACAGGGGCAATTATAGGAACATGGAGCCATGTGCTGCTTGACTCTTTCCTTTACATGGACATTCGACCATTATTGCCTCTGCCAAACAACCCACTTCTTGGACTGGTAAGTTCAGGAGCAATATATTTGATATGCCTTCTCTCATTTCTGCCTGCAACAGGAATTTACTGCTACAAGTACTTGAAACGGCACTGATTCTCATTGACAGTGAAACAAAAAGTATAAGTTAGCCTGTGCTCAACTCATATTATAAAAAATTAGATTTGTATTGCTGGTGGGGGAGTTACAATAGTCAGTAAAAGACATTATAGATTGTTTGCACTTGTAACAGTGATCTTAATTTTATGCATGTCATCCCCGGTACTTGGCCGGGACCAGGTAAGAACTGATAAACTGGACATACTTGCAGTAGAGATATCACCACAACCCGTAAGACCCGGACAGGAACTGCTTGTTAAAGTAAGTGTAGCAAACTATGATGATACCACAGCCAACAATATAGTCCTTGAAGTCGAGAACCAGTTCCCCCTGATATTGAGATTCTCGGAAAAGGAATATGGTGTGAAAAGTATCTCCAACAACAGTTTCAGGATTGACAGGATAAGCTCCAATGGAAATGTGGAGGTCAACTATAATTTTCTCATCGATCCTGAAGCCAGAACAGGAACATACCATGTGACATTCAGGCTTTCTGATAGCAATGACGTGTTTGTTACAAGAACAATATCTGTTAAAGTTGAAGGGACTCCTTCAATTGCCCTGATGAACTCTTCGTTTTCACAATCCGGAATATCTCCCGGAGATACGTTTTATCTGTACACCACTGTTGCAAGCGTTGGAAGTGGTAATGCCAAGAATATACGTATCACTCTTCTGATAGATGATGTCACGTCCCTTGTAGCTGTAAAAGATAATACTGCATTTATCCACACCCTTGATGCGGGAGAAGAAGAACATATAGCTTTCGAGCTAAGCCTTGGAAAGGACGCAGAGATAACGTCATACAACATACCCATCTCAGTAACTGCAGTTGATGATACTGAAAGTCTGAACATCGACTCAGTAGAGACCATTGGTTTTGAGGCAAAGGGAAGGGCAAAGATCGATATCGCGAACATAAAGAATGACCCTACTATGCCTGAAAAGGGTAAAGAGCTCACCCAGATGATAAGGATAGAGAATGTAGGAGAAGGCGAAGCAAGATCCGTGAAGGTCAGCCTTGTAGAACTTGATATCTCCGGAACAAAAGAAGCTTTTATCGGAAAGCTTGATGCCAACGATGATGCTCCTGCAACGTTCTTCTTCATTCCCCGCAAAAGCGGTGATCAGGAGTACACTGCACTCATCGAATACGAAGATGATTTCGGGAACCATTCGATTGAACACAAATTGACCATGAATGTGAAAGGTACATCACCATATCGTTTATTAGTAGGAGCTATTGTATTGGTTTTGCTGATCTTTGGGGTTTTCACTCTCAGAAAGCATTTCAAAAAAGAGACTGATAAATGAGGAGAATATGTTTGAGAGAACAAAGGTCTCATTTTTCCTGGCATCACGGTCGATACTTAGAGGAAACAAAGGTATCACTTTCTTTACTATCATAGTCCTGACACTTGTGTATCTCCAACTTGTATTCTTTTCCAGTATGATAGGCGGAGTGACGCTGAAGTTCAATGATGTGCTTGTGGACTACCAGACAGGAGACCTTGTTGTAGAACCCGGCCAGGATGAACTTTACATATCAGATGTTGACTCGCTTACAAAAAAGATAGAACACCTTCCTGAAGTGGTGGGTGTCTCTCCGCGTTTGCGACTGAAGAGTTCCATATCTTTCAAAGAAAAAGAGGTTGGTGCAACAATTTATGGTATTGATGCAAATGAAGAGGAGCTCGTCACTAAATTTCAATCCGCGATGGTCGAGGGGGAATTCATAAGCAAGCTGGACAGGGGAGAAATAGTACTTGGAAGAGAACTGTCCGGCGGATACGGAGCAGTAATGCAAAGCAGGTCTCTTGAAGACGTGTCTGTGGGGGACGTTGTTACTGTTATGATAAACGGCCAGGCAATGGAATTCAGGGTAAAGGGTATCTACAATACTTTGTTCTTCATGTCAGATTCTTCAGCCTTTGTAAACAAGGAAGACCTTGAGGAAGCGCTTGACGCTGAGAATAAGGCTCATGAGATCGCCATAAAGATTAAGGACGAAGCAGATGAGCAATACGTCAGGGAAGAGATACTTTCCCTGGGAGTGCAGGAGGAAGTGCGCACCTGGCAGGAATTTGCCGGAATACTCAAAATAATAGAAGGCACACTTTCAATGATAAGAAACGTATTCACAGCAGTTGGTCTCATTGTAGCCTTTGTTATCATTTTTGTGGTTATCTTTGTCAACATCGTAAGCCAGAAAAGACAGATAGGCGTCCAGAAAGCCATCGGTATAGAAGAGGAAGTGATAATTTCATCCTTTGTGTTTCAAGCGATGTTCTATGCTTTTGTGGCAATGGTCATAGGCTACAGCCTGATGCAGTTCGTTTTCACACCTTATACGCAATCACATCCCATCAATGCACCAATTGGCAAAGTGAGCCTGAACCTTAGTAACTCTGAGGCTGCCATCCGTGCAATGATGCTGTTCATGGCGGCTGTCATAGGATCTTTAATTCCTTCCTACAGGATGACAAAGAGAAGTCTGCTCGATCTTATATGGGGTTCGAACTGATGATTGAAGCAAAAGAGGTCACAAGAACTTTCCTCATGGGTAAAGTGGAAGTAAACGCACTCAGGGGTATCAGTCTCAATATAGATAAAGGGGAATTCGTTGCCATCGTAGGCTCAAGCGGAAGTGGGAAAACCACCCTGCTCAACCAACTCGGATTACTGGATACACCAACATCCGGGCAGGTGTTCATTGACTCGACCAATGCATCAGAACTTACTGACAAACAAAAAATAAGATTCCGACTGGACAATCTGGGTTACGTCTTCCAGGATTATGCGCTGATTCCCACCCTGACAGGTCTTGAGAATGTCTACCTGCCCCTGATGATGCAGGGACTAAAACAAGAGGATGTTATGAAAAAAGCTACTGCTATACTTGAAGCTGTAGGACTTGCTGACAGGATGCATCACCTGCCATCAGAAATGAGTGGTGGACAGCAACAAAGAATATCTATCGCCAGAGCATTGGTACACGAACCAAAAATACTCTTTGCCGATGAGCCCTGCGCCAATCTTGACAGTGAAGCCTCCAGACAGATCCTTGAACTGTTCAGCAGGTTCAATAAAGAAAATGAGCAGACCATTGTGATGGTAACTCACGAAGAGTGGCATCTTGATTATGTGGATAGGGTCATCAATTTAAAGGACGGACTGATTGCAGATTGAATAAGAATTCCTGTGGATCTTTCACTGAAGTTTTCTGCATTCTTCGTGTCTGAAACATGTCACAACATGGTCATTGACCATTCCCATAGCCTGCATGAAGGCATAGATTATCGTGGGGCCCACGAAGTTGAATCCTCTTTTCTTCATGTCCTTGCTTATCTTTTCGGACAACTCTGTTTTTGCAGGTAGCTCTTCCATTGATTTCCATGAATTCTGTATAGTTTTTCCTTTTTTCAAAAATCCCCGAAGATAATTGTCAAATGAGCCGAACTCATTTCTGACCTCGATTAATGATTGAGCATTGCGAACTGCGGAACGCACCTTCAGCTTGTTCCTGATAATACCGCTATCCTGTAAAAGTTCCTCTATCTTCTCTTCACCATAGCTGGCAATTGCATCGTAATCAAAATTATCAAAGGCTTTCCGGTAGTTCTCTCTTCTTTTCAGAATAGTATCCCAGCTAAGCCCTGCCTGTGCTCCTTCAAGTATCAGAAACTCGAACAGTTTTCGGTCATCATGTTCAGGCACACCCCATTCGGTATCATGATACTCTATTTCAAATTCATTGACCTCAGCCCATTCGCATCGTACTTTCATGAAAATAATTGTGTGACTGAGAATTATTAAATCTTCCCTGCAAACTGAGAATTATACTTTCCAGAAGATGATAATTATATAAGAAGAGCTCATAATTTATATTGGGGGCAATTATATGCAAGGGGACGTGAGATACGTCATTACATCTTTTACAAGCTTAGTGGTAGCACTGGCAATCATCTTTGCATTGGTAACAGTGGCAAGCGCAGAAACTAACACAGGGATTATCTACATATATTCTGCAGATACGACGAATGCAAAATCCTACGTTTCGTTGCTTGAAGATAATGGCTATAGAGTAAACATGATACCCGTAAGTAAGGTGGAGGATACCGACCTTTCGCAGTACAATGTTATAATTACAGGAACAGACACAGAATGGATTGATATTGATACTGTAACTGCCATCAGAAAAAGTGGTCGACCGGTAATTGGAATCGGAGAGGGAGGATATTCCCTTTTCGGACAGATCGGTCTTGTTTGCGGACACCCGAACGGGTGGCATGGCAGTGTAAACAGCATCTATGTAGTTGATGCTTCAAATACTGTTTTTCAGGAACCCAATGTTATAAAGATTTCAAGAGATGGCATATTGCAGCTGTACTCTTCTACAAATCACATTGGTATCTACATTCCCTCCATGACGGAAGAAATATTGATGCTAGGCAGGGAACCTGAGAATAAAGAGCACTATCCTCTGCTGTTTGAAGAGAACAGATACTTTTTGTGGGGTTTTACAGCTTCTCCTGAAAGTATGACAGATAACGGAAAAGCACTTTTTATCAACACTGTAGCTTATATGAGTGGCCTTGAAACACAACCTGAGAAGATCAGTGGGGTAGAAACACCCGCATTTACAGATATTCCGCTCATGACCCCGGAACTGAATAGAATACAGGTGATAGAAAAACCATTACGTGTAGCTACCCCAGTCAAGACTATGGAAAAGAAGACAGGAGATACTTTCGACCTGGGTGATGGATATGTAATGCTCATAAGTGAGGTTAGTGGAGCCGGTGAAGTCCAGGTACTGGTTGAACAGGATGGAAAGGTCATTGAGGAAAAGATATTGCTGAAGGGTGAGGATTATCTGCTGCCCAAATTCACAGGAGAGAATATACACATCGTGGTAGAGGACATAAACATGGGTGCTATGCCAACAGATACACATGTCATAATGCTTGTCGTGCCATATCTGCTTCTGACAGTGGTGTCACAGCCATCTGGAGCTGAAATATTCATTGACGGAAATATGGTAGATTCCAGTCCCAGTCAGGACATAGTCCTTACGGATTTCGATGAACATGAAATACAACTGAAACTTGAGGGATACCGCGTCCATGAGGAAACCATAAGATTCACACCGGGAGAAGAAGCCCAGATAAATAAGGAGATACAGCTGATCAGTTCCGAGATGGAGGTAAATGAGCTCATGAAATCCGAGGAGGAGGAAAACGAGCAACTGACGGATAACAGTGAGCGGAAAAAAACAATGCCATCAACTGATATCGAGACTTCCGATGTCGCCAGCGATACAGAACCAGAGGTTGTACCTGGATTCCTGGCAACCATCGCTGCTGTGGCCGTGATCTGTGGATACGGCCTCATTAGGAAGAAAAAAAGACAGCTTTAACACGATACATATGTGGGCAAGGAATTTCTTTTGTAAATTTACAGAAAATAGTCTCACTTACTCATTTGCAATAGCTCTGGCTGTATTCTCTGTGTATGTGCTTATCTCTTCGGAGGTAAAGTTCCTGCACCTGACCTTCTATAACCTGCTATCAATATCGGCCCTGAGCCTGTTGATAGGATACCAATTCGCAATCATAGTTTACCTTTTTTCTGGTGTTGAAGGTACCTTTAACCGTATAATACCACTTTTTAAGGAAGGGAACTTCACAGCTTTTCAGGATCATCTGAAAACATGGCTGGAGGATTCAAGCGTTTTAAGCCGTACGATCCTGCTGGTGATAATACCGTTCATGGCGCTGGAAATAATAAGATTCTGGCAATGGAGATATTCAGGCGGTGAGATACCTCTTTACTTTTCTCTTTTCGACCCGGGCAGCACCTTGGCTTTACTGCTTGACGTGATAAACCACATCCTTGCATACCTTATGTACAGTATGCTGGCAATTATCGTATGGTTTATGATCGGTCTGACAAATACCATTGCTTCACTGGGAAAGAAAAATGGCATTCTAACAGATGTGTTCCATTCTGACGGAATGGGCGGTCTCAAACCAGTACAGCATTTCATGCTTATGGCCGTTAGTAATTACTTCATTATCATTGCACTTGCAATGATAGCCTTCGTTTCACCCAGGTCTGTGGTGTCATACGAGACAATATTCCTGCTTATATTGCTACTATTGGGAATACGTCTATTCTTCATTACGATGAACACCACGGGGTCACTGGTAAATAGAGGTGTAGGAACCGAGCTGGACAGAATCGATGATATGTACAGGATGAACTACGAAAAACTGCTTGAACTTGCCTCTAAAAAAGAATACGAATGGGAAGAGGAAGAACTCCAAAAACTGCAGCTTGTCCTTGACCTGCTGGAGAAGGAAGAGAAAAAGATAAGAGACGTACACGATAAAAATTCGAGTAAAAAAGCCATATATGCTTTCACGGGTTCGTTCCTGATACCTTCAATAACCCTACTGGAAGACCTGACAGGCATAACAGTGACCGATATGCTGGAAAAAGTAATGGGACTCATCGGCACCAGAATATAGACATTAAAATGAGAATTATACCTCTACATATCCTATCCACATAATAGTGGCAGGTAACCTGAATGAGAACATATTTCGATCAGCACGCAAATGAATACGATGCCTGGTACGATAAAAACATGGCAGTATTCGATTCGGAACTTTCTGCCATCGTAAAAATACTTGCTAATATGCAACCGAATCTCAGAGGAATCGAGATAGGTGTAGGAACCGGAAGGTTTGCCAGCAAGTTGCATCTCGGCTATGGATTGGACCCATCAACTGGAATGCTTCAACTGGCACGTCAGAGGAATATCAAATGCGTTGAGGCAGTGGCTGAAAAACTACCATTCAAGGATGAAACTTTCGATATGATCCTGATGGTCACAGTGATTTGTTTTTTGGATGATGTTCAGCAAGCGTTCAACGAAGCAGCAAGAATACTCAGAAATTCTGGTGTGGTCGTAATCGGAATGATAGACCGGAATAGCCATCTTGGAAAAGCTTACGATGAGAAGGAAAAGAGCAGGACTTCTCACAAGACTATGAACTTCAGGACAGTGGATGAAACGCTTACATTCCTTCATGAAGCAGGGCTCAGTGAGTACGGCGTCTGCCAGACGCTTTTCAAGCCTTTGGAAGAGATTACGATTGCAGAACCGGCAATATGGAGTCATGGTGAAGGTGGATTTGTGGTGATAAGTGCAGGCAAGAACCTGAAGAAAAATGATGAATGATGAAAATGATGAATGATAAAACTCATAGTAACTATTCAGCCTGATAAAAACACTATCAATAGCAATCTTGACAAAAAGTTGAGACCTACATTTTATTAGGATCATTAATTTTGATTGTTGCCATTGATTGCTTTTTTGATTCTTAGGTTGTTAGTGAGCAAACATCTCCGTTTTGATTAAATCAGTATCAATAGGCTAATTGTGGTAGGCTGAATAGTTACAACTCATAAATAATTTCAATGCTGCAACGAATATACGTGTGGGGGTAATAAATGAAGGAAATTGGCAAAGATTTCATGGAAAAGACACAGTATAGATATCTTGACAGATCAGACCAGGCAATGGGGTATCCTCAGCCACCTCTGGAACTGGGAGCAAAGGATAACAACAGGATCATAGACCTCCCCAAACCAAAAGATATACAGGTAAATGAGATCGGCCTGAGACAGGCCATAGAAAACAGAACAAGTGTCAGAAATTACAGCTCTGAGCCACTTTTGATTGAAGAACTTTCATACCTGCTCTGGTGCACACAGGGAGTCAAGGAAGTTGTCCGGGATGTTGTCAGTTTCAGGACAGTTCCTTCAGCCGGAGCAAGACACGCCCTGGAGACCTATATTCTTGTAAATAATGTTCACGGAGTGGAAAATGGTCTGTACAGATTCCTCCCCATTGAACATAAACTTGTGGAAATTGATATGGGAAAGGACATCGCAGATAAGATAATGCGGGGATGTCTTGATCAGGCATTCGTTAAGACCAGTGCTGTTACATTCATTTGGACAGCCGTACCCTACAGGATGGAATGGAGATACGGGCAGAGGGGATACAGGTATCTGCATCTGGACGCAGGACATGCCTGCCAGAACCTCTACCTAAGCGCAGAGTCAGTGGGCTGTGGAGTTTGTGCTATTGCAGCATTCCTTGACGAGGAAATTAATCCTGCACTTGGACTTGATGGAGAAAATGAGTTCGTCATATATGTTGCAACCGTGGGTAAAAAATGAAAAACTCTGAAAAAGAAAAAGGATTGGAAGAAATAATGCAGATGCCAGGATTTGGGAGGAAATCGGCTGAACAACTATGGGAACTGGGGATACACTCGATCGCACAGCTCAAAGGTAAAGATCCCGAGTTAATGTACCTTGAATTAATTGAACTGAGAGGCAAACACGTAGATAGATGTGTATTATATGGTTTCAGGGAAGCGGTCTATTATGCATCCCATAAAAACCACGACCCGCAACTGCTCAAATGGTGGAACTGGTCCGATAAGAATATGGAAAAAAGAAAGGATTGAACATTAACTCTCATTTTCAACAATTTCAAGTCCCAGATAATCCTTTATTACCGTAAAAGCCATAGCTGGAGGGAAAGCTCCTACTTCAGTGATTATCAAGTCGATGTACTCTGCAGGAGTCACATCGAACGCCGGATTTTTGACTTTGACATTGGGAAGTTCACTGAGAATCTCAGCATCTATTACTTCATCACTGGAACGGTCTTCTATTTCTACCATTTCACCAAGAAGAGTTCTCGGGCTGAATTTGTAGGTTTCAGCAGCAACGATAACATTTCTGCGGGCTTCCTGTGCCGCCATTGCGAGCTGGGAAGTGCCAATCTTGTTAATGAGTGCACCATTAACGGAAATTGAATCTGCACCGACTACCACAATGTCTACTTCTTTCATTGTCAGTCTCACAGCCGAGTCCACAATGAGACTTGTAGGAATACCGTAATCATTCAATTCCCGGATGGTGATGAAACCCTGCCTTCTGGGCCGGGATTCTGTGGCAATGACAGATATGTTCTTGCCCTGGTCGAAGGCTGTTTTGATAATAGAGATAGCTGCATGGGAATTACAATGGGTCATGATGACATCGCCATCGTGGATGCGCTGAGCACCTATCTTTCCTATTTTACCCAGTGCTTCCTCTGCATTTTTGATGAATTTCTCCGCATTTTCTGATATTTCATCGATGGCATCATAAGTATTCGTAGAACTATGCCTCTTTGTGAGAGCAACAGCATTGGGAAGGGATACGGCAGTTGGTCGGGTGTCCACAAGTGTCTTTGCTGCCTCTTCAATCTTAATATCAAATTCATTTAAAGGCAGGGATTTCAACGACATTGCATAATCCCTCATGGCAGCTGATGCTGCTACTGCAATCCTTCCTGCCCCCCTGATATCCATCGTCCTTATCTTCTCTGCTGTAGTGTACAAATCATCCATAATTATAAGTCGTATTTAAAGAATTTATATTTAGCCAGTCAATTAATATCAAAAAGCTTTGACCGGAACAAATAATAAATAATCGGGGCATTGGCCTTCTGGAGAATACCTGAAATATGTACCAGCCGGATTTTTACTATAATGACAGAATGGTACGCCTGCTTGCAAGGACACAGGCAGCCAGGGAGATAATTCTCAATACCCACGTACCTCCCGCATGGGAAAGAAGACTGCAGATCAACAACCTTTTCAGGCTCGCCTATCATGCAACCAGCCTTGATGAAAATGGACTATCCATAAGACAGGTTACAAAACTCGTAAACGGACAGGATATATTCGGGGATGAAACGGATAAGAAACAGGTCCTTAATTTTCTGGAACTGAATGAGTATCTTCAGAGCCTTGAAAACGAGGAAATATCCGAGGATATGATACTCACACTTCATAAAATTGCTATGAAAGGAATTGGTCCGGAAGATGAGATTGGTCGTTACCGAACAACTATAGCTAAAGGATTTATGGAACCTGAAAGAGTGAGATATTGTGTTAGGGACTTGATCGATTGGATCTACAGTGACGAAGCTGCCGAAATGTTACCTGCACTAAAGGCCGGGATAGTTCACTATGAACTTTATCGCATGCATCCTTTTGAAAAAGCGAGTGGGACTATTGCCAGAAGCATATCTGCCTATATTCTGGGAAAAAACTTCAAAGAAGCAAAGAAATTGTTCACCATTGAGGAGTTCTTCAACCAGAGAAAAAAAGACTATTTTGAGAGCCTTGAAGGCAGCAATGGAAAAGAACCTGACATCAATGAATGGCTGGAGTACTATCTCTACGCTCTTGCATTAAAGGTCTCAAGGGTTGAAAATGCCGTGCTGAACATAAGCCGTGACCACGGGAATGTAGGAAAATATCTTCAGATAGGATTAAAAGACAGACAGATCAAAGGAATAAAATTTGCACGTGAGATGGGAAAGATCACGAATCAGGAATACCAGAAACTTTGCGATCTGGGAGTTTCAACATCAAAACGGGACCTTCATGAACTTGTTAAGAAAAAGATCTTTGTACAGGTGGGAAAAACAGGACGTGGAACTTATTATAAACTCAGGTACGACCACCTGGATGAGTTGATCTGATAAAAGGATAGCAAGCGGAAATCATGGAATTAATCCAGTCCTGAATCCTTGATAATATTCGTGTATATCCTGTTCATCAAACTGTAATATCCTGAAAGTTCCTTGTATATCTCCTCTGCCACATCTTCATGATATGTGTGAGTTGTCATGTTCCTGTCATCGGTCATGTACAACGACTGCATACTCTCATTCTCATTTAGGAGATGCATTTTGAAAGCTTCACGGAAGCACGATTTCGGAGAATTGCACACGATACCCTCTCTTTCAATAAGATACTCCTTGACGAGTTTCCATATCGCCTCAAATGTGTACTCAAATCGCTGGATTGCAGCATCCCTGATTATGACAGAGTATGACTCATCCATGATCTCCTGCAGGGTACCCAGAGCTCTTTTTGCAACTCTTGCTTTCATTTGCAGTTTATTCTGTCTTTCCATACTTCACCCTCATCAAGCACTTTCTGTCTGAAGTCTTCGGAAACGATGGACAGGTCCACCAGATCCACTGTATAGGGAATGTTCATTTCCTCTAAATCTGCTCTTAAGACAGTTATCTTTTTTCTATCACACTTGCCAGATGGCAGAATGCCAATATCTATATCCGACGTGTAGTGAGCATTTCCCCTTGCCCTTGAACCGAAAAGAATTATCCTTACATCCTCATTTTCAAAAACTTCAAGAACTGCTGTCTTTACTTTTTGAATGGATGCTTCAAAAACAGAAGATGAATTGTTCATTGACAAGACCTGCCAAACTCATAATCCTTAGGCATAAACAGCTTCCCTCATGATGTAATTCTTCAATCTGGGTTTAATAGCTGTTTCAATGACCAAATCAACATCTCTTCCAAAAAGCTCTTCAAGATAGAATTTTAATTCCATGAAATTATCAAATGTTTTTTTGCCTTCAGCAAACTCTACAAGCACGTCTACATCACTCTTATCCAGTGATTCACCTCTGGCAAATGATCCAAAAAGACCTATTCTCTTAACACCAAACCATCCTTTGATAACGTTTTCATGCTGCTTCAAAAGCTTAAGAGGATCCATAGTAAATACTGGTCCACAAAGTTTAAATCGTTAACCCCAAAAAAATGAGAATGAGGTATCAATCAAATAAAATACCAAATTACACGGTGCCTGATATGTAAGTCTTTTTAGAGAAAACAACATACAAAAATGTAGAAAAACGAGATAGTATCTTTATCCTCACACAAGAAGTGCGAATATGTCAGGAAGACATCCAATTGCCGATGACTCAATCCTCACTCGATGGATGAGACTGGAAATAGGAAAAATAAATGATGGCATTGTTTCAGAGCGCAAAACCCTTGTCCAGCTTCTAACAGAAGAAAGACCAGAGTCCAGAACGAAAACAGGAAAAGAACACATTTTTGACACAGCTGTGCTGCTAAATCTCAGCGAAAAACTGCCTCCAGACCTGCATGAAAAGCTAAAGCTGCCCATGATTTTCTTTTCGGATATAAAGGTTCCTGACAGTTGTTATCTCAATGATCCTCTGGCTCTTGAAGCATTACAGATACTTGGAGAACTCAGTAATATGCGCCGCATGCAACAGGGAAAACTATGGGTTGAGAAGTCCATTGCTTATACTATCATGAAAAAGCATCCTACTGTTGTACAGATTGCTATGAGATAATTAAATATTAGAGAACAACTCTCACTTTTAAACGCAATCAATAATAGCAAATATGGGACAGTTCAATTATATCATTGATTTCGAGGATTTATCATGACCACTATCTCATCCATCAACCCAGCAACAGGAAAAGTCATCGGTGAAGTAGAAATACATACTGATGAGCAGGTTAGCCAAATACTCAAAAAATCTGCTGAAACATTTGTTGAATGGAAGAAAACTGATGTTTCAGAGCGTAATGAACTTCTGCGGAGCTTCGCTGATATATTACGCAAGAACAAGCAGCAATATGGAAAACTCATCACAACTGAGATGGGAAAGGTCATGAAGCAGGCAGTTCCCGAGGTCGTAAAATGTGCAACCATGTTTGATTACTTTGCAGATAATGCAGAGAAGATGCTTGATCCTGAGCCTGCGGAAGAGAACTCGTGCGACTCGATGATACATTATGAACCAATGGGCACCGTGCTTGCTATCAAACCATGGAACTTCCCATTCTGGCAGGTGCTCAGTGCAGCATCCCATGTGCTTGCAGGTGGGAATGTGATGGTACTGAAGCACTCAAGTTATGTGCCAATGTGCGCACTGGAAATTGAGAACATATTTTTAGAGGCAGGATTTCCTGAAGGTGTCTTCCAGACACTTCTTGTGAACGGACCCACTGCATCCTCACTCATTTCAAAAGATGAGATCAAGGCAGTTTCCTTCACCGGAGGATATGATGCCGGCCAGAAGGTCGCAGAACTTGCCGCTCATAACATGAAGAAATTTGTGCTGGAACTCGGTGGCAGTGACCCATTTATAATTCTTGATGATGCAAATGTGGAAATGGCGGCAAAAGTAGGAGTTCCAAGTCGATTTATCAATACCGGACAGACATGCATAGCAGCCAAGCGTTTCATTGTTATGGAAGACGTGGCGGAGGAGTTCACTGAAAGGTTTGTTGAAGGTACGAAGAATCTGAAGGTCGGTGACCCCATGGACCCTGATACAGATATCGGACCAATGGTAAGGGAAGAGCAGGTTCAAATACTGGAAAACCAGGTCAATGATGCAATATCAAAGGGTGCAAAAGCCCTGATTCCAGGAGGAAGAATGGAAAGTGAGGGTTACATGTATTCACCAACCGTCCTTAGTGATGTAAACATGGATATGAGGGTCATGAGGGAAGAAACATTCGGACCGGTGGCACCGATAATCACTGTAAAAGATGAAAAGGAAGCTATTGAACTTGCAAACGATTCAGAGTTCGGTCTGGGTGCCAGTGTATGGAGTCAGGACCGGAAAAGGGCCATGAGAATTGCCGCTGAACTTGAAACAGGAATGATTGGAATAAACTCATTTTGCACACCTCAGGCCTGCCTGCCCTTTGGCGGAGTGAAGAAAAGCGGTATGGGTCGGGAACTCTCAAAGCACGGGTTCTATGAGTTCATGAACATCAAGTCGATAAAGATGATGTGAGAAATACTATCATGATCTGAATTCTGTTAGTGGAGTCATATTTCTTTTTCCATTGTGTGATTTATTAAAATTAGTCCATCTCTGAGAATATGGTTTTCATGTACCACAATGAAACCCATTTTTTCAAAAAAAGGCATTGCCACCTTTGAAGCTTCAACACTCAGCTTCTTAATCGATTTTTTTCTGGCAACTTTTTTGAATAAATTTTAATGTTTATGTATTGTGTGTTCAATTTATTTATTTATTTATTTATTTATTTATTTATTTATTTATTTATTTTGCCACTGCAAACATCAACCCTGAGACTTTTCAGGAAATAGTTTGAATTGTTTATTTTGCTGCTCACCACAACTATAACAGCAGCCTTTATGGACACAAATAGTACTACCACATTTGGAACACGTCCACTTTGTTCTCTCATTTTCTAAAAAAGCTGTGAGACCAAGTTTTTGAATGTTTTCAAGGTTTTCGATCATACTCATATTGTATTTCGTTCGATACCTTTTATCCAGATGTTTCAGTTTATCACATGGAAAATCAGTGCATTCAAAACAAAAGAGTGCATCGCCTTTTTGAAAGGTTGTGCAGTTTTTGATTTTACATTTCGTGCGGGTAACAGGTTTATTAAGGTCTGATGCCCGGCACCCATGACATTTGTTTCTTTCTCGCAGATATGCCATACAAATGCTACAATTCATGCCACATGGAGCAATAAGCAATGTTTTGTTAGAATTTGCCATAGCATATAACATATTATTTTTATTTTTCAAAGCTGTTCCGATAAGCAAAAATCTTTTTGGAAAAATCTTAAATCAATTATATATCACATCAACTATTAAATATAAGAAGGGAGTGAAAAATCCCATCTTTATTATAAAGTAACTATTCAGCCTGACTGTTTTAATGATGCAAAAAACAATATAGAGGATTTCGATAAACTACCATCAATACTCATACAATTTAATAAAATTTAAATAATAGCAAAGCAAATTTACTATTATGGATTCTTTTACTGATTTTGCCTTAAATGAAGAATATAAGCGTCTCCAATCTGTCGGAGATAAGCTTGCTGAAATTGAATATTTAGTAGATTGGAAGCCTTTTCGCCCTATTCTGGAGTCAATGTACATAAACAGAACAGCTTCAGGCGGACGGCCTGAAGCTGATGTTATTGTAATGTTCAAGATGCTTGTTCTGCAACAATGGCATGGTCTTTCTGATGCTGAGCTTGAAAAGCAGTGTATTGACAGGATATCCTTTAGGAAATTCCTGGGATTTCCTGAATATGTACCAGACAGTACAACTGTCTGGTCATTCAGGAAGAGAATTATCGACAATGGTAAAGAAAAAGCGGTGTGGGATGAAATGCAGAATCAGCTTGATGCTCTTGGTTTGAAGATTAAAAAAGGAATGATCCAGGATGCAACTTTTATTCACTCAGATCCAGGACATGCAAAAGCAGATGTACTCAGAGGAAAAGATGCGAAAACAAGAAGAAGCAAAGATGGAACCTGGACTAAGAAAAATGGTAAATCTCACTTTGGATACAAACTTCATACAATTATTGATAAGGATTATGAACTAATCAGAAGATTTGAGACAACAACTGCATCACTTCACGATTCACAGGTTGATCTGTCTGAAAAGGGTGAAGTGGTGTATAGAGATAAAGGATATTTTGGAGCAATAGCAAAAGGTTTTGCAGCAACAATGCAACGAGCTGTAAGAGGACATCCTTTAGGAATAATGGATATCCTCAGAAATGAAAGAATAAGTGTGAAAAGAGTCCCTTGCGAAAGAGTGTATGCAGTGACAAAAGAAATATTTAAAACCAGAAAGGTTCTTGTTACAACTGTAGAAAGAGTGAATGCAAAAATGTTGATGACAGCTTTTTGTTTTAATCTGCATCAATTGAGGACACTAAAAACCAAAGGAGTAATTTAGGATAGCGGGAGCTATACTAAAAATAAGGATTAATGAAGAGAAATTAAACAAAATGATAAAAAAT
This sequence comes from Methanolobus sp. ZRKC5, assembly GCF_038446525.1. GTDB lineage: Archaea > Halobacteriota > Methanosarcinia > Methanosarcinales > Methanosarcinaceae > Methanolobus. The sequence goes on along the minus strand of NZ_CP151792.1, from coordinate 1,754,672 downwards.
GAGAGGATATAATTGAGTTTGAATACTTTAATGATCTAAAATGAGGGAATATCGAAATCCTCTATACTATGGCTTCATTCTATGTGTTAAAAAATATTCAGTAAAATATCATAAAAAACGTCTATCAATCTGAGGGGATTTGTATAGACCGCGAAGAAATACTTGCAGTTTATGAAGCTGGTCCAGAAGCAGTAGTAGAACTTGTAACTCGATTACTTGGGATAATTGAACATCAATCTCTCCAAATTGCACAACTTGAAGAGCGTGTCAGGCATTTGGAAGAAATGCTTGAAAAGAATAGTCGCAACAGTAGCAAACCACCTTCTACTGATTCTTATGCACGGAATAAACCAACCGTTAAAAGTCAAAGAAAAAAGACCAATAAGCATGTAGGTGGTCAAAACGGTCATCCTGGTACTACATTAAGAATAAATGATGATCCGGATGAAGTTATTGTTCATCCTGTTAATCAATGCGTCAATTGTGGGAGATCGTTAGCTTCTGTTCCCTCTGACTATGAAAGAAGACAGGTCTTTGACATTCCTCCTATAACTATCAATTGCATTGAACATCGTTGCGAGATTAAAACATGTCCCAAATGTTCTCATGTAAACAAAGCTCTTTTTCCAGATGGTGTAACTCAGCCGACTCAATACGGTCATCGAGTTAAGTCATTTGCAGTTTATTTGCACACTTACCAATTACTTCCTTATCAGCGTGTTACCAAGTTGTTCTCTGATATTTTGGGATGCAAGATAAGTCCTGCTACTTTGGTGAACACGGAACGTAGTTGTTTTGAGAAGCTTGGAGCTTTTGAAAATACAGTGAAACATCTCCTGAAAGAATCTCCTGAAAGAATCTCCTGTCATCAATCTGGATGAAACAGGAATGAGAATAAATGCAGTTCGTAATTGGCTTCATGTGGCAGGTACAGACAAACTGACCTATTATTTTGCACATCGCAAAAGGGGCTCAGAAGCAATGGATGCTATGGGCATATTACCAGGTTACACTGGTGTTGCAACACATGATTTTTGGAAACCGTACAACAAATATGAATGTCAACATTCATTATGTAATGCACATTTATTACGAGAGTTAACTGGAGCTTCCGAAAACAGGGATCAACAGTGGCCAAAGATAATGAGTGATCTCTTGATATGCATTAAACATCATGTTGATAATGATCTTTTAGATACTGAGCTAATTCAAAGGTTCAGTGAGGATTATGATCACATAACTTGTTTAGGAGTGAATGAAAATCCTCCTGATCCGGAATCAAATGTGCGGTCTAAAAAACGAGGACGTAAGAAGCAGACCACGGTAAAGAATTTGCTGGATAGGTTTATTGGCCATAAAGAGGATATCTTACGATTTATGTACGACCAAAACGTTCCGTTTGATAACAATCAGGCTGAAAGAGATATCAGAATGACGAAAGTACAGCAGAAGATATCAGGTACTTTCCGCAGTGAACAGGGTGCAAAAAATTTCTGCCGTATAAGAGGATACGTGTCTACTGTTAATAAGAATTCTGAATCTGTTATCGATGCAATTAGTGCAATATTTTATGGCAATTCATTTGTTCCAAAGTTGCAGAATTGATCGTGGATGAAGAAATCAGCTTGGTGGAAGTGAGCTAGGCTGAATAGTTACATTATAAATAACTAAAGGGGAATTACAATTGGTGAAAATAAGTTCTGTTAATCCTGCAACCGGGGAATTGAATGGAGAATTCAATCTCTATTCTCAGCAAGTGGTCGATCAAAAGATAGAGGACTCAAGAAAAGCATTAGCTGAATGGAAAAAAGAACTTATTGTTGAAAGAACATTTTCCATTGAATGTGTAGCTGAAGTTCTGAGAAACAGGGAACAGGAACTTGCAGAGATAATCACAAAGGAAATGGGTAAGCCAATCAAAGAATCTCTTGCAGAAATAGAGAAATGTGCCTGGACATGCGATTATTTTGCAGAGAATGCAGATCAGTTCCTTGCAGCAGAATTTGTGGAAACTGATGCTGAAACATCTGGCTTTGTCTATGAACCTGCTGGTGTTGTTCTGAGCATCATGCCATGGAACTTTCCTTTCTGGCAGGCATTAAGGTTTGGAATACCTGCTCTTGCAGGTGGAAATACAGTACTGTTAAAACATGCAAGCAATGTGCCTATGTGTGCCCTTGAAATTGAGAAGATCTTTATCGAAGCAGGATTACCTGAAGGAGTTTATCAGACCCTACTGGTAGATGGACCTACAGCATCCTCACTGATATCAAGAGACGAAATAAATGCTGTTACTTTCACCGGCAGCCGTCCTGCAGGAGAAAAGGTTGCAGAAGCCGCAGGTAGGAATATAAAAAAGTTCGTTCTTGAGCTTGGAGGCAGCGACCCTTTGATTGTGCTGGAAGATGCAGATATCGAAAAAGTGGCAAAAGCAGCAGTTTCAGCTAGATTCCAGAACTGTGGACAAAGCTGTATTGCAGCCAAACGTTTACTAGTTGACGAGACGATCGCAGAAAACTTCACAGACCTGTTCACAGACAACACAAGCAATCTCAATGTAGGAGACCCAATGGATCCGAAGACCGATATGGGACCCATGGTAAGCGAAAAGCAAAGGGAATTTTTGAGCCATCAGGTATCAGAAACCCTGAAAATGGGAGCTAACGTACTGCTCGAAGGTGGGTCCAAAAATGGAGAAGGATCATTCTACCTGCCAACAGTCCTCGATAATATAAACAAAGATGCTCCTGTTGTCCGGGATGAGACTTTCGGACCTGTAGCCCCTATTATTACTTTTAAGAATGAGGAAGAAGCTATTGAAATAGCTAACAGCACGGAATTCGGACTTGGTGCAAGTATCTGGAGCAGGGAAACTGAGAAAGCCATGAGAATGACAAGGCATATAGAAGCCGGTCTTATCACTGTCAATAATATTGTAGGCTCAGATCCACGACTGCCATTTGGGGGTATGAAAAAAAGCGGTGTCGGAAGAGAATTATACCGTGTTGGAATGCTGGAGTTTATGACTGTTAAATCCATGAAGGTGTATTAAGAATGAAAGGTAGCGACCTCTTTGTGAAATGTCTTGAAAATGAGGGTGTTGAATATATATTCGGTGTGCCAGGTGAAGAGACAATTGACCTCACAGAATCCCTCAGGAAATCCAAGATCAAATTCATCCCTACAAGACACGAGCAGAGTGCCGCTTTTATGGCAGATGTCTATGGAAGACTTACACACCGACCAGGTGTATGCCTTGCAACACTGGGACCAGGTGCCACAAACCTGATCACAGGCGTTGCCGATGCACAACTTGACAGGGCACCCCTTGTGGCTATCACAGGCCAGTCAGCACTTGAGAAAACCCATAAGGAATCACATCAATATATCGACATTGTGACTGCTTTCAAACAGTTCACGACATGGAATTCAAAGGTTACAAGACCTAGTTTTATCCCTGAGATAATTCGCAAGGCCTTTGATATTGCTTCAGACCGTCCGGGAGCTACACACATAGAGCTTCCTGAAGATGTGGCTAAGGAAGAAACAACAAAAGAACCAATTTCAAAAAAGGCATATACACACATCAGTATTCATGATGAAAGAGAACTCAAGAAAGCTGCTGGCATGATTAAAGAGAGCTCAATGCCTGTTATTCTTGCAGGAAACGGTATCTTTAGGGGAGACGCTTCCACTGAATTGAGAAAACTTGTTGAATTCACTGGCCTGCCGGTCGTAACCACGTTCATGGGCAAGGGTGCATTGCCTGCTGATGATGAGCACTATCTTGGTTCAATGGGTATTAAAGACCATGATCACATTATGTGTGGGTTTGAAATGGCTGACCTTGTTATCTGTATAGGATACGACTATGTGGAATACAGTCCTAAATTCTGGAACCCTGATAACTCAAAGAAAATAATCCACATTCATATCGACCACCCGGAGATAGATGAAAGCTACATTCCGGACATTATGCTTATCGGCAATATAAGGCAGGCACTTTTCAATATGAGACAGCAATGCGATTTCAAAAGAGAGATGCCTGATAGATTTTCTAACGTTCGCTCAAGGATGAAAGCAGAAATTGAGGATTACAGAGAGAATCTGTCGTTCCCCATGAAACCACAGAAGATAATCTATGATGTGAGAGAATCTCTTGAAAGGAGTGACCTGCTCATAAGTGATGTAGGTGCTCATAAATTATGGGTTGGACGGCTTTTTCCTGCATACGAACCAAATACTGTCTTTATATCCAATGGACTTGCAACAATGGGATTTGCACTTCCCGGTGCCATTGCAGCAAGTATGATAAAACCTGATAAGAAAGTTGTTGCCATTGCAGGAGATGGTGGTTTCCTAATGAACCTCCAGGATCTTGAAACAGCTGTCAGACTTGGGTGTAATTTCGTTGTTGTCATTTTCAATGACTCAAAATACGGACTTATCGAATGGCATGAGAAGAAGACTTTCGACCAGACCATGGGTATTGACTTTACAAATCCCGACTTTGTTATGCTGGCTCATAGCTTCGGTGCAAAAGGTGTGAAGATCGAAAGAGCAGAAGACTTAAAGCCAAAGCTAATTGAAGCACTTAACACCGGTGGTGTCTGGCTGCTCGATGTACCGGTGGATTACTCGGAAAACATCAAGCTGACTGAAAAATTGAAAAGCAGTTTCTGTGAAGTCGGAAATGAGGGTTAATCCCTCACTTCTACATCTTTCCAGAATGCAACGTAGTTGCTGAAGTCCTTGCCTACCTTTTCGGATGAACCCTCTTTTGGCTCAGGATAGTACCATGCAGCATCTGTGTTGACCTTTCCATCAACGACAACGTCATAATAATTTGAAACTCCTTTCCAGGGGCATGTTGTATGATAGTCACTTTTTTTGAAGTATTCCATATTCACCGAATCCGGTGGAAAATAATGGTTACCTTCAATCATTATCGTTTCACTGCTCTGCGCAAGAATAGTTTTGTTCCATGTAGCTTTTGCCATAATGACCACTCCTAAAATACCAATATGTAATTCATTTCATATAGTTTAAAAAATTAGTGTTCAGACTCTTAGCCAACTTCCTTCAAAATACATACATTTATAAAAAGTGGACTTAATCTGTATTAAAGGGAAGTCGTTGTCGAAATACAGTTAGAACAAAAAGCGATTTCGGGGTGTTGAATTATGAGAAAGACTATTTTAATATTGTTAGTTGTAATTATGGCTTTGTTTGCCAGTGGATGCACTGAGGAGCCTGCTGATACTGAAGAAATGAAAGAAACTGTTGTAATAGGATCTAAACTATTCCAGGAGTCCTATATTCTGGCACATATGACAGCTCTTGTTCTTGAAGATGCTGGGTATGATACCGATGTCAAACAGGGACTTGGCGGCACATTTGTCAATTATGAAGCATTGAAAGCCGGTCAGATACATGTATATGCTGAATATACAGGTACTGCTTACAGTCAAATACTCAACCTGAGCCAGCTTGATGACTGGGACAGGCAGGTAGTTTACGACGCAACAGAAACTGGTCTGATGGAACAGGACGGAGTGATTGTAATCAGCAACCTTGGATTCGAGGATGCGTATGCCATTGCAGTAAAAGAGGACTGGGCTGCAGAAAATAATGTCACGAAGATAAGTGACCTTGAACCATATGCTGCAGAACTGACAATTGGAACTGACCCTGAATTTGCGACCCGTGAGGATGGTCTTCCACGCATAAATGATGTATACGGCATTGATTTCATGGATTACAAGCAGGCAGTTGCTACCGTAATGTATGAAGCTATCAAGAGTGATGAGGTAGAAGTCATTTCTGCTTACACAACTGATACAAGGAACGAAGTTTTCGAACTCAGGGTCCTTCAGGATGATAAAAATGCACTGCCACCTTACGATGCTATCCTTATAGTAACGGAGCAGTTCGCAGAGGAAAATCCTGAAGCTGTTGCTGCAATGCAGAAACTCGACGGTGCAATTGACACCGATGCAATGAGACAATTGAACTACCAGTTCGATATTGAACAGAAGGAACCACGAGATATCGCATATCAGTTCCTTGTCGATGAAGGACTGATAGGAGAATAAGGGAAATCTAATTCTCCCTTACTATTTTTTGAAATACAGCATAATTCCCAGGGAGCAGATATGCAAACTGAAAGGCTATTTGACCGAATCGATTCGATCCAGTTCAAGGGAATCACAAAAAAATACGGATCAGGATTTGCAGTAAAAGATCTTGACCTGGAAATACATGGTGGAGAACTGTTGATTCTTATCGGACCCAGCGGTTCAGGAAAAACTACCACGCTGAGAATGATGAACAGGATGATAGAACAGGATTTTGGAAGTGTCACCATCAATGGTCTTGACACGCGGGAAACAGATCCGGTTCGTCTGCGCCGTAATATGGGATATGTTATCCAGAATATAGGCCTTTTCCCTCACATGACTATTGGGGAAAATATAGGCCTTGTCCCAAAACTTGAAGGCTGGGATAAGAACAGAATAGAAGAACGAGTACGAGAACTGCTGGATTTCGTATCTCTTCCACCTGAAATGTTTATGAACAGGTATCCAAGACAATTGAGTGGAGGACAGCAACAAAGAATCGGACTTGCAAGGGCCATGGTGATGGACCCACCTCTGTTCCTGATGGACGAACCTTTTGGTGCACTGGATCCGATATTGCGCAAACAACTCCAAAAAGAGTTTCTTAAGGTCAAAAACGAAATCAACCGGACAATTGTATTTGTGACCCATGACATTGAAGAAGCACTAATACTCGGTGACAGGATAGCTATAATGGACCAGGCAAAACTTGTGCAGGTAGGTCCCCCTGAAGAACTCATTTTTAATCCTGTAAACGATCTTGTTGCAGATATTGTTGATACCCAGCGTAAATTCAAACATATGGATACTCTTAACGTTAAAGATCTGATGTCTCCATTTGAAGATAAATATGCCTTTGAAGGAAAAATGGAAGCATGTGATGCCGTTGAGGAGATGACAAATAAAGATATCGAAAATGCGTTCATATTTGATGGGGATGAACTCCTGGGACAGGTCACAATGATGGACCTTATGAAATGCAGGACTCAATCTCAGAAACTGGCTGATATAGCAAAACCCATGAAAACTTTCCAGCCGCTGGATTCTGTTGCACTTGCACTTTCCGAAATTAAGAAAAGTGGAGAACACCTTGCGATCGTCATGGATTCAAAACATCCTATTGGTATCCTTGTATCTGACGAGGTATTGCTAAAACTTATCTGAAGGAAACCTTATGTCAACATTACAGATCATAGCGAATGTCTGGGATAAGCACCTTATGACAATGCGTACCATTGAGCATTTGCAGATGTTCAGTATAGCTCTACTGCTGTCCATAGTAATAGGCGTTACCGTTGGTGTTTTCATATATATGAGACCTAAGACTGCAAATACCGTACTTAATTTCCTTAACATTGTGGAGACAATACCGGATCTTGCACTCATTGTACTGCTTCTTCCAATACTCAAACTTGGTGCCGGTCCAACCATCGCAGCATGCGTGCTCTATTCGATACTTCCAATTGCAAGGAACACTTACACGGGGCTAAAAGGTGTGGATGAGCAATACACCTACGTTGCTCATGCTATAGGTCTTTCTCCACGCGAAGCATTGTTTAAAGTGAGAATCCCTATGTCACTGCCACTAATAGCAGGTGGTATCAGAATAGCACTTGTATTCTGCATGGGTGTTGTGACTCTTGGAGGACTGGTTGCTGCAGGAGGACTTGGAACAGTACTGCAGAACGGGATCCAGCTCTACCAGAAAGATGTGATCCTCATTGCAGGATTGTGGACAGGATTACTTGCAGTTTTTCTTGACGGTTTTGCAGGCATTGTTGAGAAAAAACTCCATGAGAGGTATGGAACATGGTAATCCTTGAAACGGTACTTGAGGCGACCTGGGAACACATTGTCCTGGTATATACTACACTATTTGTGAGTATAGCCGTTTCAATACCACTTGCCTTTGCAGCACTTTACAGTAAGAAACTGGAATTTGCCGTGATGAAATTTGCAAATCTGGTACAAGCGGTTCCCAGCTTTGCCGTTGTAGCAATTATGGTTCCATTCCTTGGAATTGGTTTCACCCCTGCTGTGGTTGCTATAATGCTGCGTGCACTGCTTCCAATTATCAAAAATACTTACATCGGTCTGAGCAATGTCGACCCTGCACTAATAGATTATGCGGAAGGTATCGGACTGAGTCAGTGGCAAATTAACATGCACATAAGACTTCCAAATGCATATCCGGCAATGTTTGCAGGAATTAAATTTGCCGGTATCCTTGCGAACAGTATTGCAGTATTAACAGCTTTTATCGGAAGTGGTGGGCTGGGAGAAATAATATTCCAGGGTCTCATTGGTTACAACACCCGCACCCTCCTGGCAGGTGCTATACCTGCGATTATGCTTGCGATACTAATTGATCTTTCTTTCACAATACTTGAGAAAAAGGTCACTCCTGGATATATGAAAGAATAAAAAAGGCATACACCAATCCTTTTAATCCTTCGTTGCGTTAGAGCAAAAACGGACTGAAAAAATGAGCCTTAAGGATGAACTGAAAGGGATTATACCTGAAAAGGAACTCGAACAGCTACCAAATCGCTTTGACATTATAGGAGATATTGCCATTGTATCTGTTCCTGAAAGTATGGAAAAATACAATAATGTGATAGCTCAGACTATAATGGGAAGAATGCAGAACATTAAGACTGTGCTGAACAAGGTCTCAAAACTTGAAGGAAAAAGAAGAGTTGCTGATTTTAAGATCATTGCCGGCCACAGCACAGAGACCATTCACAAGGAATTTGGTTTTGCTTACATGATAGACCTGAAAAAGTCTTTTTTCAATGGCAGGCTCTCTTTTGAAAGAAAAAGAGTGACATCAATGGTAAAACCTGGTGAGGATGTACTTGTACCATTTTGTGGCGTTGGTCCCTTTGCAATACCTGCTGCTGCTGCTGCAAAGGTAGTTGCAGTGGAAATGAACGGCGAAGCATGCAAATCTTTCGTACGCAACTGCAAACTCAATAAGGTCGAAGAAAACATCCACATAATCAATGCTGATGCAACCCGCCTCCCCAACATGATCAAAAAACGATTTGACAGGGCTATCATACCAACACCATATGGCATGGACCTTTTTCTTGAAAGTATTTCCTCACTTGTGAAAGCAGGTGGGTATATACATTTCTATACTTTCAAACCCAAAGAACAGATTGCTGAATTGATAGGAAAATATGAAAAAATGGGATTTGTGGTTGAATTCCATCGAAGATGCGGTAATGTAGCACCTGGAATCAGTCGATGGGTGTTCGACCTAAAAAAATAAGGTTTGATAGTTTTTCAAAAAATAGCCATAATATATCTCAATCCTCCAGCGACCCCATAAGTGAATAGAAATGCTGTGCTTCGTGTGTAACATACAACTGATACCATGCTTCGAGAGTTTGGGCTGAGAACACGCCGAGCTCTCTGAGAACTTCACGCGCAAACTCCAGAGGAGCAACACCTGATGCGGTTATCAGATCATCATCATGAACCACAGATTCATGGCGATAGAACTTATCTCCGGCGTAAGTGGGACAGACTGCTTTCAGATATCCCAAATCATTGCTGGTGTGAGGACGGTTGTCCAGCAGCCCTGCCTTGGCAAGGCCCATTGTTGCACCACAAATGGCACCCACAAGAACACCCGCATTCAGGAACTCCTTTACTCTATCCAGCACAGGAGCATGGGTATCTTCCAGCCAGGTATTACCACCAGATAGAATCAATACTCCTGCATCATCAGTTGTGCATCTTTCAAGGCTCATATCTGGTGTAATACGTACTCCTCCCATGGTGACAACAGGTTCTTTTGTGATACCAACTGTCCTGACAGTGTATTTTGTAGCATCCTTTTGGAAGTAGCGACCCGTATTCATTTCAGCTATCAGGAAGCTTGGCTCCCAGTCGGCCATGGTGTTAAAGACATAAAGATAAGCTATCTTGGTCATGGTTATTTTCCAGATTGGTGAAGTATATTGGCTTTGATGAAATATATTATGTTATTGAGTAATGTTTAGGATAATGATTAAAATAATCAAATCCAGCGCCTTACATTTCTTTTGTAGACAAGGTATTGTTCACCGAAAATCTCTTCCATATTTCTTTCTTCCACGGAAATGAACAATTTTTCCATCAGGAATACAAAGATTACCAACGACATGAGACTAATTACCGACCCCAACAACAATGATACTCCAAGCAATATGGAAGTCATTCCGAGATACATGGGATGTCGACTGATTCGAAAAGGACCAGATACAATGAATGAAGAAGGCTTTTCAAACGGTTTTACAGTTGTGCTATTGTTTTTGAAGGCACTGTCAGTCCACAGGTTCAATACAATACCAAAAATAACAGGAACGATACCTGAATATGAGTATGGTGGACGAATGAAAGTCCAGGACGAAAATAAAAAATGTGATGTTATGGCCAAGAGCAATAACAAAAAGAAATAGCCGGGTGGCAATATCCTCTGTTTCATTTGCCTATTACTCCCCTACTAGTTGAACACATGCTGCCATATAATCAATTCCCATATTGACTTTGTGTTTGGGAGATTTATACGTTTGGTTTGATGGATGGTAAGCAATATCCAAAGGACTTATCTTCTTTAATTTATTGTGTCAGAATCATCTGCAAAGTAAGATTTCTACAAAGCCATTATTTCATAACTTTATACTGCACATGTAAGAAATCTTCTTTAAGCACTTCATGATCTAACATCTTGAGCATTTGTCCCGACTTCAGTACCTCCCCACACATATTTTCACTGTTGTGCCCTACTATAACAGGAGTTATGATCAGATCGATTTTGTCAATTAAGCCTTCATCCAGCATTATATCGCAAAGGGTGCTTCCACTATCCATGACTATTTTTTCGAAGCCGTATCTCTTAGTGCAAATTTCCAGAGCTTTTTTATAATCTACGTATTCCTCTCCAGTAACAACATATTCATAATTTCTTTCATTAAGATAGTTGAGGTACGAAAGTGATGTTTTTTCAGAGACTAACAATATTACGTCCTTACAGTACTCTGATCTTCTTAAGACATGCAGTAAGCCTTCAAGAATTCCAGAGGTATCCACTATTATCCAGTAAGGATTGCAAAGTGGGGCGCCATCATTTGATTTTATCGAGGGTTTGCTGAAGTCTGTGCTCTCTTCCGGTGGTACTTCCTCTATAAAACTCTCAATTCCGGTTTTAGCTGTAACCGATCCCACTAGTGTTGCATCAGGTTTGAATGAACTCAATATCTGATAATGCAATTCCAGATCAATATCAAATTCATTTATTGCTCCATCAAGACTTATTGTATTATGCATGTAACTATTCAGCCTGATAAAAACGCTATCAATAACAATCTTGACAAAAAGTTGAAACGTAAATTTCATTAGGATCATTTATTTTGATTGTTGCTATTGATTGATTTTTTGATTGTTAGATTGTTAGTGAGCAGACATCTCTATTTCGATGAAATCAGTACCAATAGGCAAATCGTGCCAGGCTGAATAGTTACTTATGCATTATGATTTCCGGGAACATATTATTCATATTTAATAATATTCTCGGATGCTTATTAATGTTAAACCATGTATGCTGATAATATTGAACTGGATTTTCCGGTATATTCTAATTCTTTTTATACGGAACCAAAATATGATTTCTAATAAATTGTTATTTCCAAATACAAAAAAAGTAAACCATAAACATGAGATTCAAAAAATCATATGCTTAATTGTTAACTCATAAAGAATGAAAACGTAAAAAAAAGGGAATTGGAAAAATTGGGTTCAAAGGAAGTGTAAACCCAATTACATCGATTCCGGTGCACCGATACCCAGTGTATCGAGAACACTTGCAAGAACTATCCTTGCACAGTTAACAAGAGCCAACCTGCTTGCTCTTATGTCATCCTCTTCAGCACTTACCACAGGTACGAACCTGTAGAACTGATTGAAGGAGTCTGCAAGTTCCCTGGCATAAGTTGCTATTGTATGTGGTTTCAGGTCTCTTGCACAGAGATCTATTATACTGTCAAATGATGCCATTTTCTTGATAAGGTCAATTTCAGTATCCTCGGTCAGCAATGAAGGATCAATCATTTGGTCTGGATTCCACTTGCCTTCTTCCTCTGCTTTTTTCAGTATGTTGCATGCCCTGGCATGGGAATACTGTATAAAAGGACCACCTTGTTTCTCAAAGTCAAGTGCCTCTTTCCAGTTGAACACTGTAGACTTCTCAGGGGAGACTTTCACAATATCATACCTGACAGCACCAATTCCCACCATGTCAGAAACTTCTTTCTTGAAATCATCTGCCATTTCAGGCCTGCGTTTCTCAACTTCCGCATAAGCCTGCTGCTCTATCTGGTCAAGCAGGTCGTCAGCAGAGATGAATTTACCACGACGGGTACTCATGGAACCTTCGGGAAGTGAGACAAACTCGAATATTACAATTTCCGGTTCATGTTTGCCGATGGCATTTAGAGTTGCCTTGAGTTGACCGGATATGAGTTTATGGTCTGATCCAAGCACATCGATCATCCTGTCTGCACGCTCTCCTTTCCACTCATGGTAGGCGAGGTCACGTGTCGTGTAAAGGGATGTTCCGTCACTGCGCTGTATGACCAGAGTCTTTTCAAAACCATAGTCTGAAAGGTCGACTACCAGAGCACCATTATCATCTTCGGTTCTTCCGGTTGCCTTTATTTCCTCAACGATACTGGAGACAGCACCTGAGCGAATAAAACCCGATTCATGTGGAAAACTATCATGACTGACATTCATACGCAAAAGCGTTTGCTTGATGCCTGTTACAGCAAATTCTACAGCTTCATCAAAGCTTTTAATCGTCTCTTCGTCGCCACTTTCCACAAGCTGCATGCGTTTATCTATTTCAGCAACCTTTTCCGGATTTTCATTGAGCAAAGCATTTGCCTTGATGTAAACGTCTGCTATTGCATGATCTGATTTTCTGGAACTATCAAACTCAAAAAGTGAGAGGGCCCATGAAACAATGGCTATCTGACGACCCATGTCATTAACATAGTACTGGGTTTCAACTTCATAACCTGCCTTTTTGAGTATACGCACAAGTGTATCACCAATTATGGAATTGCGTATGTGTCCAACATGAAGAGGGCCATTTGGGTTCGCTGAAGTGTGTTCCAGCAGTATTTTACCCTGACAGAAATTGCCACCAAAGGCTTCTTTTTCATCAAGTATAGCAAGTACCGTATTGTCAACATAATTGCGTCCTGCAGTTATATTTATGTAAGGACCAACTGTCTTGATATCGCCTATCATGGATCCATCGGGCAATTCAATAGCTGCGACTATTTTATCAGCAAGCTCTTTTGGATTGCTCTTTGCCTGTGCAGCCAGCTTGAAAGCGACCTTTGAAGCAATATCCGCATGCTGTGAAGACTCAAGTCCCAGATCATCTGTTTCAAAACCAAGGGATTCAAGGGCATTCTCAAGAGCTTCAGTAACCTGTTTTTTAAATTCAAGGAACAAAATAACACCTACATTATAATTAATAAATCAAACACCGGTATTGAATCGCAATATTGCTACTATACCGCCAAATGCATTCAGAAGCTGGGAACCTTCTTCAAAGTCAGTTGATATGAACTCGACCTGTGTAGCCATCTGGTCTGCGAGCTCTGAAAGCTCATCAACAATGTCAACCCTTTCAACTAGCTCAACGTTAGTTCCACATACAGGACAAGCTCCACCAGAAGCATCCTGCTCTCCTGGTTTGAAATTACGGGTGACCTTATCCTCGTAATCTCCATTGGGACATCTCAAAGTAAGTCTTTCTGCCCTCAGATCTTCGGATATCATCAGAATTTCCACTGCGCCAATATCCAGATTATTACGAACCTGAATCTCACCATAACCGGCCTTTCCGGAATCAGATACCAGTTCTGCAAAGAAACGCTGCATGAGCTTTTTCTCAACCATTAGATCGATGTCTGCAAGCCTTTCACTGGCAGCATTGACAAGTTCTGAAAGTCCGGATTCATCAGTATATGCAACATCGAAAAGCCCAAGCTGTTTTTTCAATAGCTCGTGGTGCAGAAATTCTCCTGATTCGAATTCTTCTTTTGTAGGAGAAGGACCACCAATGAGAACACCCTGGAAATCTTTGTGATCCACCGTCATGAAAACATCGCTTGCAGCATCACCTATTCGTTTGTAGAACTCATGAATAGCAATAAGCCTCAATTGCTGGAATCTGTGAGCACTCTGACCTCCTTTCCTCTGTTTCCCGGGAACAGTTGATGTCAGGGTTCTGAAATGTTCTATGTGTTTTCCCACAAGAAGACCTACTGTTGCTTCTCTTCTGTCAAGGACCAGCAGACCGTACGTCTTTACATCTCTTAACATCTCCTCAAGTGGCTCAAGGAAAAATGAGGAATCACAGTGATACCTGTATGTGATAATAGGCTGGGGTGGTTCGACTATGGTTGTTTCCATGCTAGTTTTGTTAGCACCTATATCCACAGCTCCTGTGAAAAAAACGATACCATTCTCAGGAACTTCCACATACCTTAATCTTGAAAGGAGGGATTCAAGCGCACCCTGTACGTTATCACGCGTCACCTTGGATTTGATGTTAGCAGCCTGGCCGTGTTCTCCTTTGAGCTGGGATGTAACATCAGATATGTGTTTTGAGGGGGGAATGTACAAAGAAACTAGTTCGGTTCCACGTCCTTTTTTGACCCGTAGACTCTCTAATTTCTTTTTGAATTCATATTTCGAATGAGCGGATTGTTCTGACATTGTGTGAATACTCCGGTTGAAATGAAGAGATTATCTATATCTTCGATTAGTTTTGTTGCCTATGTATACGTTGCTATAAATATAGATTGTGACAGAAGTTGTAACAGGTAGGCATTGTAACTCTTCTACTAAAAAATCATAGAACTTATGTAATATATTATACTACATAAGATGAGAAACAGAACCATCTTTAGAGAGCAGGACGACCCTGCTAACTTCTACGTCTTCTGCAACCTTATAATCAAGGTGTCCGGCCAGCTTTACTGAGAAATCCATTACTTCACCATGGGAAGGCATTGCTTCACGGGGGAGCCTCTTTCTTGAAAAACCAAGATGCATGTACGCTTTAACCTCTATATAATCAGGTTCTGCCAGTTTAATTAGCTCCGCATAACCTTCTGAATCGAACATATTGACACCTTTGATGAGTGTTATACGTATGACAGTTCTTGTTTCCTTTGTTTTGAGCACTTCAAGGGATTTGAGAATATTATCCCATAGTGAAGGTGATTTTGGGAGACAGACCTTTTCATATGTTTCCCTATCAGGAGCATCAAGGCTCATGTATAACTGGGAAGGGTTTATTTTTGCCATCATTTCAGGAACTGTACCGTTACTTACAACAAAAGTAGTCAACCCCTGTTCTTTGAACTCATCTACCAGTTCGGGAAGATGTGGAAAAAGTGTAGGTTCCCCTGAAAGAGATATGGCCACATGCTTGGGATCCTTCCCTTCAATCCAGCGTTCAGGCGGAGCTGAGTGTCCAAACCCTGATATAAGTTTTCTCTGGGATTCTATTGAAGACCCCACTATTTCCACTGGAGAGTCCCATCCAACAGGCATGGGTACGTCCACTTCTGTGGGCCTCCAGCAGTGCAGACACTTCTGATTACACATGAGCGTTGGCGTCATCTGAAGACAGCGATGTGAATGGATACCATAGAAAACGGACTTGTAACATTCGCCTTCGTCCTTGATGGACCTTCTAAGCCAAAGACATGTCTTAACAGCGGAATGCTTGCCTGCAAGACTGTATCCCTGTTTCTTTAACAGACTTTTAAAATCCGTTATATCCTCAGTTTTTTGTTTTCTTCTGGTCATTTGATTTGTAGTTAATTTTCAGATATATATAATGAATGGAAAGGTCTTGAATGTGATTAACAGAAAAATGATCAGAGTGCTATTTAACAAAAATATATATGCATACGAGACTACTTTTAGATATGAGCCTGCTGCGAAAACTCTATGACGATTCTCTGGATAAGAAAAAAATAAGGAACACTGAAAAAAACGCTGTCGAAGCTTATAGCAAAGGACATGTCCATCTAAAGTTAGGATACTGTGAAGAAGCCATTGACTCTTACATCAAAGCTGAAGAACTGTGGAATTCCCTGGGAGATATATTTTCTGTGCAGGGGATGGATAAAGAAGCCTCAAGGGCATATGTAAAGGCAGTTGAGACATGGTTTGACAGAAGTTTTGTACTTTATAAAATGGGCAAAAATGAAGAGGCATTAGAACTTATAGACAGGACCCTTGAGAAACAGGCAAGTAACCCTAAAGTTTTTTGCAGTAAAGCACTGATACTCTTTGAAAATAAGAAATATGAAGATGCTCTTAAGTGCCTTGAGAATGCCTTGGACCTAAGCGTTGAAGACCCAGGTGCCTGGTGCTACAAAGGTAACACTTTATGCAAACTTGGCAGGTACGATGAGGCATTGGAAGCATATGACAGATCCATAGAATTGTCAAATCCTCAGGCTTTTCAGTTCCCCCGTTTTGCCTGGATATCAAGGAGTTCCTCCTCACAGATTCTGCCAGATTCTGCACAGGCATGGTATTGTAAGGGTGTCGCCCTTTTCGAACTTAAAAGATATGATGAAGCCAAAAAAGCACTTGGAAATCTGCTAGAAATAGAACCGGAGTTTGAGAATGCAATAGAACTCAGGAAACTTTGTTCCAAAAAATCAAAAATAGAATCGGATCAAAATAAAAAATAGTAATAAAAAATGGTAACTATTCAGCCTAGCTCACTTCCACCAAGCTGATTTCTTCATCCACGATTAATTCTGCAACTTTGGAACAAATGAATTGCCATAAAATATTGCACTAATTGCATCGATAACAGATTCAGAATTCTTATTAACAGTAGACACGTATCCTCTTATACGGCAGAAATTTTTTGCACCCTGTTTACTGCGGAAAGTACCTGATATCTTCTGCTGTACTTTCGTCATTCTGATATCTCTTTCAGCCTGATTGTTATCAAACGGAACGTTTTGGTCGTACATAAATCGCAAGATATCCTCTTTATGGCCAATAAACCTATCCAGCAAATTCTTTACCGTGGTCTGCTTCTTACGTCCTCGTTTTTTAGACCGCACATTTGATTCCGGATCAGGAGGATTTTCATTCACTCCTAAACAAGTTATGTGATCATAATCCTCACTGAACCTTTGAATTAGCTCAGTATCTAAAAGATCATTATCAACATGATGTTTAATGCATATCAAGAGATCACTCATTATCTTTGGCCACTGTTGATCACTGTTTTCGGAAGCTCCAGTTAACTCTCGTAATAAATGTGCATTACATAATGAATGTTGACATTCATATTTGTTGTACGGTTTCCAAAAATCATGTGTTGCAACACCAGTGTAACCTGGTAATATGCCCATAGCATCCATTGCTTCTGAGCCCCTTTTGCGATGTGCAAAATAATAGGTCAGTTTGTCTGTACCTGCCACATGAAGCCAATTACGAACTGCATTTATTCTCATTCCTGTTTCATCCAGATTGATGACAGGAGATTCTTTCAGGAGATGTTTCACTGTATTTTCAAAAGCTCCAAGCTTCTCAAAACAACTACGTTCCGTGTTCACCAAAGTAGCAGGACTTATCTTGCATCCCAAAATATCAGAGAACAACTTGGTAACACGCTGATAAGGAAGTAATTGGTAAGTGTGCAAATAAACTGCAAATGACTTAACTCGATGACCGTATTGAGTCGGCTGAGTTACACCATCTGGAAAAAGAGCTTTGTTTACATGAGAACATTTGGGACATGTTTTAATCTCGCAACGATGTTCAATGCAATTGATAGTTATAGGAGGAATGTCAAAGACCTGTCTTCTTTCATAGTTAGAGGGAACAGAAGCTAACGATCTCCCACAATTGACGCATTGATTAACAGGATGAACAATAACTTCATCCGGATCATCATTTATTCTTAATGTAGTACCAGGATGACCGTTTTGACCACCTACATGCTTATTGGTCTTTTTTCTTTGACTTTTAACGGTTGGTTTATTCCGTGCATAAGAATCAGTAGAAGGTGGTTTGCTACTGTTGCGACTATTCTTTTCAAGCATTTCTTCCAAATGCCTGACACGCTCTTCAAGTTGTGCAATTTGGAGAGATTGATGTTCAATTATCCCAAGTAATCGAGTTACAAGTTCTACTACTGCTTCTGGACCAGCTTCATAAACTGCAAGTATTTCTTCGCGGTCTATACAAATCCCCTCAGATTGATAGACGTTTTTTATGATATTTTACTGAATATTTTTTAACACATAGAATGAAGCCATAGTATATTGTTTTTTGCATCATTAAAACAGTTAGGCTGAATAGTTACAAAAAATGTAACTATTCAGCCTGATAAAAACGCTATCAATAACAATCTTGACAAAAAGTTGAAACGTAAATTTCATTAGAATCATTTATTTTGATTGTTGCTATTGATTGCTTTTTTGATTGTTAGATTGTTAGTGAGCAGACATCTCTATTTCGATGAAATCAGTACCAATAGGCAAATCGTGCCAGGCTGAATAGTTACTAAAAAATGAAAGGGAAAATCAGCTTTATTCCCTTTCCATTATTTTTCTATCTATGATATCAATATTTGTGGGTCTTTGCCATCTCCACCATTGCCTGGAGGTTCTCGGTTGGAGTCTTGCTCACAATACCGCATCCAGGTGCCAGCAGACCAATTCCTGCATCCAGAACCTTCTGTGACTCTTCCTTGATCTCCTCAGGTGTCCTGTTCCAGAGCATGTTAACAGGATCGAGGTTACCAACGATGACAGCATTTTTCACATTTCCGACAGCTGTTGCAGCATCTACGTTCTGGTCAACACTTATACCATCCACACCACATGTTTCCATGACTCCAAGACCCTGGGTTGTGTCACCACATACGTGCAGTACTGTTGGAACATTAAGCTCACGCATAGCATCACAGACCTTCTTGTGGAAAGGTACCACGAACTTCTCGTAGAACTCGTTACCGATAAGCTGTGGACTTGCAGTTGGGTCAATGATGACCATTGTGTCTGCACCGCTCTCTACCATCTTCTTTGCATACGCAACACTGAACTCAGTTGTGAATTCCATGAGCGCAAGACCAAATTCTTCCTTTGTCATAATAGCCATGAACCACTCGTCACCATTGATGTGCTGAGCAAGGGAGAAAGGACCGATCATACTACCCATAATAGGGAGTTCGTCTCCATATTTGTCTGCAAGGATCTTGATAGCATCACATACGACATTAATCCTGCCGTTGTCAAGTGTGTAGCCTTTGAGCTTTTCGATGTCTTCCATACTACTTACAACGTGACCAATCACGGATGGCTGCTGTACCTCTGTACCATCTTTGATCTCACAGCCAAAGAACTCAGCTTCTGCGGTGATATCGAAAGGCACGCGTACAGCTTCAAAGCCTACTACGGTGTGACCTGCTTCGGCAAGTGTTGCCATCTTTTGAGCGTCATAGTTTGCTTCAGGCCAGGCAGCGCCACAGGCTTCCATCTGATCTACAGTTCCGGTCTGAGTTACGGATACTGCAGGCATCCTGTCAACTGACTGACCGGTTAATGCACGTGCTAATCTTTCTTTTGGTGTATATTCTGCCATTGTATTAAACTCCTATAGTGTAATATTGTCAAATGGTGTTCACTTAGATATATATTTTTCGATTAAGCACTCGATAAGTTTAAATACATAAAGAAAAAGAATGTGTCTGGAAAGACATAAATACGAGATGAGATCATTCTTACAAAAGCTGATTTTCAAAAACAATGAAAAAAATAATGACTGCTTATGCACCTGTTTTTGAACCATGAAGGCAAAAGAAAACAGCTTTGCATAAACAAATACTTACACAATATATTTTAGAATAATCAAAAATACAGACGCTAATATCAAAACGCAAAGATACATAAAATATAAATATGATATTTTGCACATGTGTGATTTAATATCTCGATGAGACAAAAAAAAGACACTTTCGTTAGAATTCCAGAATAATCCAATATAATGCACATATCGAAAATTAAGCAAAACATAATTGATTATTCATTAGTAACTATTCAGCCTGATAAAAACGCTATCAATAACAATCTTGACAAAAAGTTGAAACGTAAATTTCATTAGGATCATTTATTTTGATTGTTGCTATTGATTGCTTTTTTGATTGTTAGATTATTAGTGAGTAGACATCTCTATTTCGATGAAATCAGTACCAATAGGCAAATCGTGCCAGGCTGAATAGTTACATTCATTATATTCCTTTTGAAAAGAAATCTGTATTAAGAATTACTGCAAAATAATTGGACTGGATACTAAATCCAAATGTCTATAATAAATGTCTACAATAATAATAGTATGCTAATATACAATACAAAATCAAGCATACATCATGGGTTTAACAGAAATATATAAATACAAGAAACAAATCTGTCTTAATTAAAAAACTGTAATGTATACCCCCTTTCACTTCTGATAGGGCTATTTTGTCTAAATAGGAGAATTATCATGCAAAATATCTACAAATACCTCAAATATGCAATTGGAGGAGAAAAAAGAACCGAAAGGGAGCATGACATAAAAGTTTTCAAAAAATCAGAAGAATTAGCTCTTAAATATGGGATAGAGTATGATCCTAGAATTTTTGTGCCTGATGATCTTGAAGCTGCAGATTCTGTATTTGAAGCCGGTATTGAACTTCTCCATTCTGTAGGGATATTCTGTAGAAGCACCCAGAGAGTTATTAATATTGACGAAGAAGATATTTTGAAGGCTTTGAATACCACAAACCCTCTTGAGATTGGAAGACTCAAAGAAAAAGTAATAGTAGCAAATCGTTACCCTATGGCTTCATTCCCACCTGTGATCATAGGCGGTCCGATGGGAGGAAGCATATCAGAGGAAAATTTCCTTTACGTTAACTTAAGCTCTGCACAGGAGAACGTTGTGCAAGGAATCTACAGCGGAGCCATGAAACAATTTGGGGGAGAATATATACAACCAAAAAGCCCGTTGGAGATGCTTGCAGTTCTGAAGGCATCCAGAAATGAGAGACTGGCTTCCAAAATAGCCGGGAGAGAAGGGCTTGCACTTATGGGTCCGAGCACCTCAACACTTACAACATCATCTTTGCTTGTATCATCAGATGAGCTTTATTCAAGTGCTGACCCCCAGGAAGTTTACATGGATGATCTGAAAGTGGACTATGAGACCCTGTCAAAATGCATTTATCATCAGGAACATGGTAATCACTATATATCAGGCCAGGTACCTGTTTTCGGAGGACCATGCATTGGTTCCCCTGAGGGACTTGCCATCATAGATGTGGCTGAAACTCTACAATCAAAAGTTCTGGCTCACTCCAGCATACACGCATCCGGTGCAGTACATGCTGAAACCGGCTCATCATCTGCCAAGGAGATACTGTGGGCATCAAATATGTCATCCCTTGCAATTTCCAGAAATATGAACTATTATACTGCAAGATACTACTGGAACGCTGCTGGTATCTGTACGGACATGATGTTCTATGAGACTGCTGCACAGACTATTGGCGACACTGTATGTGGCAGGAACATACTGCTTGGACCCACTGGCAGACTTGGAAGCGTCCCTGACCACTCATCCGGCCTCGAATCTCGATTCATGGGTGAGATGGCCCAAATGGCAACCCACCTGACCCTCTCTGAAGCTAATAAGCTCGTGGCAAAGATATATGCAAAATATGCTGATCGCCTCAAATCCCCACCACAAGGGAAACCCTTCGAGAAATGTTACAACATCCGTTCTGAATACGATATGGAACCTACCGAGGAGTATCTGGCACTTTACAGGAAGATATCTTACGATATATTGGGAGACTTCCCCGGGGAGCCAGTTTGAGAAAAAAGTAATACCATGAATTCTTTTCAAAAACGATTATGAAATTTCTTTTCTGTTATTTGATTTACTTTAAATTCAAGTACAGAAGATAACTTTTTCTTACTTTCCTGATTTAGCCTCTCAAAGATATTCACTTTAAAATCGTCATAAACACGTATCTCTGCTTTTTTAAGCTCATTGTAACTATTCAGCCTGATAAAAACACTATCAATAGCAATCTTGACAAAAAGTTGAGACCTACATTTTATTAGGATCATTAATTTTGATTGTTGCCATTGATTGCTTTTTTGATTCTTAGGTTGTTAGTGAGCAAACATCTCCGTTTTGATTAAATCAGTATCAATAGGCTAATTGTGGTAGGCTGAATAGTTACAGCTCATTTTTGTCTCTACGAGGGCGTTGCATATAAATCACCAAATTCGGGGCTCTGTAGAAAACCTATTGAAATCAACATCAATAGAATTAAATTCACAAATTTAATCAGTGTCATGCAGCACATTCCGAATAATTGTTGACTTTAATTATCACCAAAAAATAGAGGATTTCTACATACCGACATGAAAAATTTATAGCCTAGAAAAATATCCTCATCAACTTCAATATGATGATAAGTATTCATCCATTCCTGAAAATCATCTGTTTTCGATACTATTTTAAGAATATTAACAAAAGGTAAAATTCGGTCTGCGGATAAATTATCGTTGAACAATTCTAAATCTTCACTAACCATTCCACTCTATCCTTAGATATTTACTATCTAAATAAACAGTACTGATAGGATAATGTCTTTTGGACAACAAATGAATATGAATTCAAAAAATAGGTTGAGCCAGCGGTGATAAGTCGCTGGCTGCTAGGGAAGTGATAAACTAATTTATCACGTGGATTCTGGACTTAGAATACAAGTCCGAGCTCTTCAAGCTTCCTGCGTGCACCATCGTAGACCTTCACATACTCGTCGGTTGGTGTGACGGTAGCGATGTCGTAACATTCCTGGAATGTCTTTCCTTCTGGTGCTGTTGCATAGTCTTTCTCGTAGAGTTTGACAAGGTTGTCAATGATACCGTTGACCTCTGCAATGTCCATACCTGAAGTTGCTCTTGCGACTTCTCCCATCATCCTTGCTTCCATACCTGTGGTCTTGTCCTGGACAACACCCTTTGCAGCTGCAACACCGGAGAGGATCTCACGGCCGGATGCTGTGTCGGTCATAGATTGTGCGGATGCTTCAAGCAGACACATCTCGGTACATGGACCTGCACATGGATAGTACTGGTTACCGGAGATTATGTCTGTGAATTCTGAGATTGTTGCACATGCCCATCCAGCGATCTGAAGGGTTTCACGAGTGTTTGTGGATCCCCAGCGGATGTGGACTGGACCATCAAGATGCCAGCTTGCATTGCTCATCACAAATGCATTGATGTGGGTTGCGATGTCGACAATTGTGGTTTCTTCTATGCCACCGGCATATCCACCAAAGATAGGCATCTGTTCATCCATAATGATGTCACTGTTACCCTGATAATGTGCCATCACACTGATAGCGTCAAGGTCGATCTTAAGCTCATTGAGCTGTGATACTTCGTGACTGTCACTGCAGACCTGGCCACCGGCACAGTCTGAAGCGATATTTCCCTGAGCGGACAGGGAAGTCTCTGGTCCCTATATGCCCATGCCTGGCCTTCCGGCCATTGCAGCTGCATTCTTGATGAGCCTTGTCTCGGTCTTGGCTGCAAGAATCTCATAAGGGCTCTTTGGAATTGGTGGTTTCCCGCGAACGGTCATCATGACACCGTTAACGATTGTGTCGACTTCCTTCTCAAGAGCGTAGCTCATGTGAACAGGCATGAACATGTTCTCGGAAATAGGGGAACCTGTTGGACCACCCTGAACTATTGGCTTTCTCTTGTCGCCAACATTTCTTTTCTTAACGTTTACTGCATCTCTGCCAGTTCCAAGTGTGAATCCTTTCTGGACGTTGTTAAGAGCATCCCATATCTCATCTTCAGTATATTTTACTACACGACTTGTGTCGGTACAGAATATACCACAGTCAAGAAGCATTTCAAAACCTGCTTTGAACAGGTTTTCCATCATGTCCTTGTCGGTTGGGATAAATTCGTTCTTGAAGTCAAGGTTATATTTTTGCTTGAGCTCCATTGACTTCATAGGAATGGTCATAAGGTCCCAGTCGTCCTGGGACATCTTGGTACCTTTCTTTGCACGCTCGTAGAATTCAAAACAATCCATTGATCTTGAAAATGTCATATTATGTGCCTCCTTATTTCATTATCTCAAGAGCTACACGAGCTGCATCTGCTGCATTTTCTGCTGTTGCATCTGCTCCGATCTCTGCGATCCAGCCATCTGAAACTGGTGCTCCACCGAACATGATCTTGACATCATCTCTGAGACCTTCTTCCGTAAGCATCTCTACTGTGTCCTTCTGACCAAGCATGGATGTTGTCATAAGTGCTGAGCCTACGAGGATGACCTTCTTGCCCTTGTTCTTTGCAACTTCTGTAACGATATCATCGTTTGGAACATCTACTCCCATATCAAGGATCCTAAAGCCGTTTGCACCAAGCATTGTTGTTACAAGGCGGTGACCGATATCATGAATGTCGCCTTCCTGTACGTAAGTGATAGCAAGACCTACACCTTCATCATCTGCTCCCTTTTCTTCTGCAAGTATAGGAACTAAAATTTCCATTGCAGCATTCATTGCCTTTGCAGACATCATGATCTGTGGAAGGTATACTTCTGCTGCTTCAAATTTATCTCCTATGATCTTCATACCTACTGAAAGACCGCCATTGATGATCTCAACTGCAGTGAGTCCGCTGTCAAGAGCTTCCTGGGTAGCTGCTGCACTGCCGTTGATGTTCTGGGTAACGATTATATCTCTGAGTTTGTCTAACATTTCCTGGTTTGACATATTTTGCCTCCTTATGTGATAGTAGTTTTGATTAAGGTAGAAAGCAACGTTTTGACTTTCTGAGTGTTGCCTGCATCCCACCTTAATTATAGGTGTACGGTAACCATGTACCGTATCACTACTATATATATTTTATGTTTAATACGATATTGGTATAAAAGAAAAATGCCGTAAGCCCCATTAATAATGGAACTTATCAGGCAATACCAAATAATTGATTTACTTCAACTGTCCTCTGAATTTGTCACAGCAGTTGATGTCAATTCCAAGAAGTTTCTCGATGTTCATCTTTGCTGCGATTCCTTTTGGAGCACCTGCAACTGAAGTGATTACACCAATACCAAGTTCTTCTCTCAGTTCTCTCATTACATATTCGTCACTGAGATCATCTGTAGTAACGTCCAGCTTCTTGGCAACGAAGTCCTTTGCTTCTCCAATTCTCATGCTCTTTGAAAGCTGCATCCTTGCAACAAGGTCACCAGCAGCTCTGATTCCGCTCATTCCGGAAGTCATTATGTGGGAGATCGGCATACCCATCGGGTCGCCGACCCCTATCTATATTCCATCCACGCCGGCGACTTCGACCATCGCCTTGCTTGCTCTTGAAACAGCATCAATTGTTGGGGTCTCGAACATTGGGATACTGCCTACACCCATTCCCATGTTCACATGACAGGGGATAGGGGAAGCTTTAACAGCTGACTTAATGAAGGTAACAGCTCTTCCAAGGTTCCATGCAGATGATTTGCTGGTGTTTGTGTTAACAACAGGTCCGAATACGTTTGCACCGGCCTTTGCTGCAAGTGGTGCCTGCTGGTGTGGCCACAGACCTGCGAGTACAGTACCGTCATATTCCATCTCACCGTGAAGACCGAGCAAAAGTTCTCCAGCCATACCTGCTTCGATATAGATACCAGGGAATTGCTTTCTCAATGCTTCTATTGCATGGAGGGAGGCAAACATGTCACCGTCTCCTGCAGCACCGATAGTATCGAAGTTAACACCATCTGCACCGGATGCCATGAGTTTCTGCATGATCCATACAGTGTCTCTTGTAAGGTGTTCAGCTGAATGTTCCATGGATTCCTGTGCTTCCTTGATCTTGAAAGCTTTCATAAGGTCACCTGGGTTCTCGAAAGGACCGTCAGGTGTGTAGTACAATCCCATGTTTGGCATTGCACCGTAAAGAAGAGGAACTACCATGTTCTGCTGGCAAACTTCCATTGTCTGCATTTCCTGTGAGATTACAGGTTTTACAGGTTTGTAACTGTAGTCGATGTGACCTAATTCCATTGTGTCAGCACCGAATGCTCTCTCGTGCATCATTGCACCAACGAGTCTGCTGGATGGAATACCTACACCACTGTTACCCTGGTCACCGTCAATTCTGATGGTTCCGATATCGTGGGTCACTGGGACTTCCATACCTTGTTCGACACCAACCATTCTGGAAGGCATTGTGATGATATCTACGAGCTTGTCGATCTCATCTTCACTAAGGTTAGGGATCTCACCAAGGTCTGCAGCATCTGCCATACCTGCTTTAAGGTCAGCAATGATCTGCTCCTTTGTCATGAAAATACGCTTTCCGTCTCCCATTCTAAGTTTATATTCTGTTGCCATAAAAATCACCTCATTTAAAGCAGGAGTTCCTTAGCTTTTATAACAGCTTCACTGGCATTCTCTGCATAGCAGTCTGCACCGATCTTTTCAGCCCATGCTTCTGTTGCTGGAGCACCGCCGACCATTACCTTGATACCATCTCTAAGACCATTCTCCTTGAGCATCTCAATGACTTCTTTCTGGGCACCGAGAGTGGTTGTCATAAGCGCAGACATTCCTACCATGTTTGCGTTGGTTTCTTTGATCTTGTCAATGAAATTCTGAAGAGGAACATCTCTGCCGATATCGTGGACTTCAAAACCTGCTGATTGAAGCATGGTTGAGACAATGGACTTGCCAATGTCATGGACGTCGCCTTCGACAGTACCGTTTACTATAACACCGAGCTTCTTGCTTGCAGCATCTGCTGGCATATCTGCTTCAAGGAGAGCGACACCTGCTTCCATTGCGCCTGCAGCCATCATTACATGAGGAAGGAATAACTTACCTCTCTCAAAACGGATACCAACTTCATTCATTCCTGCTGCAAGACCTTTCTCGATGATCTCGGGAGCTGAAATACCTTCACTTCTTGCTTTCTCTACAGCTGCTGTTACAACATCATTCTTGCATGTGATAACTGCATCTGATAATTCTTTGAACATTTCTTCTTTGCTCATTTGTACACCTCATTAATTTTTGATAATTTAAACAATTTTGATATTATGCTTTGCTTGTAGGGAATGTAACCCGTAGCAAAATAAGATACATAATGGATAGATATATATGTTCCCTTTGAGAAGGGTATTTAAACATTACCCTTATGCGTCCTCTATATCTAGTATTTATATTTTTCCATTATATTTTCTTATTGAAGCTTCGGACACAGATGACTAAATAAAGACTAAAAGGCACAGAGCAATTGCAAGATCACTAATCCACAAATAGGATAATGACTTGCACATCTCTGTGCCTTATGGACTACTCAACTAATTTGTCGATACTCTTTTTAGACCCCCTTAGAACTGTGAAACAAAAGTTCTTGCCTGCCAGAGTGCAACTACTGCTACGACAAGGATGACAACCATCCACAGAACATCAGCTGCTGGCAAAGGTGAGCTCACCCAGTAAGCATTGTAAGCATCCATTGCGGCTTGTGTTTGTACCATTTTAAATCCTCCATCAGACATACATCAAACAGGCATCTGCAGACCTTACTTTTCCAAAGTCGGTAATTACATATTTGTGAAGAAGGAAACCTTTCTTGTAGATACCATCTTCATCGACCTTGACCTCAACATCTTTCAGCATTCCACCTGATGCAAGTTCTATAATATCGAAATTGATAGAATCTCTCTGGAAATTTCCTTTGAGATTGTACTCTTTCTGGATCTGCTGAACGATCTCGTAATTCCATTTACCGTCACCATTGTGACATAGCTCAAGAATACGGAATTTAATTGGACGATTGGTTGCCATTTTAATCACCTCTCAATGATTCCATTTCACCAGTGTCTTCAGAGAACATTATAGTACTACCAGCAAGACACAGGGCACCTCCAAGCAGGATAGTCCATCCAGGAACATCTCCGAAGAAGAGGAATATGAATATAACAGCGAACAGACCGTAGAGGTTTCCAATACCCTGACCTCTTCCTACACCGATCAGTGGGAAAGACTTGTACCAGGTAACGTAACAGAAACCAAATGTAATACCTGCGAATATCAGTACGAGAAGTGTCATTGGTTCGAATGCAAGAAGTGCATACTTGAACATTGGGAATCCTGCGATAGCAAGCAGAGGAACAGCAATGATCCACCAAATGATATTTTCACCAACGAATCTCAGTGTAAGACCAACGTCAGGTTCTGCGATATCAAGACCCTTACCTGCGATAGCACCTTCAATACCCCAGCCTGCAGCTGCCATAAGTCCACCAAGGTAACCGATCCATGCAACATTACCACTACCAAGTTCTGAAAGCACACCTCCACCAAATATGGTGAAACCACCGAGAATGATGAAACCAATACCAAGGAAAGCACGCTTGGAAATCTTTTCGCCATACCATTTAGAAGCAAGTATAGAACCTACTACAGGATACATAAGTGCTGCAACTGCTGCGAAAGCACCACCGACAAAGCCCATAGCAATAAATGATCCCAGTATAGCCATAGGACCACCGAAAATAGATGCAAGGAAGAACCACTTAGAACAAGGATGGAATTCTTTCAAGGTCCTCTTCATTTCTCCGAACTTACCAAGAGCACCATTCCAAACCAAAAGGGCTAGCATAACAGTTAACGCATTGAATGCAGTGATGAGTACGGCCACTATTACCAGTGCTATTCCGTCACCGCTTGTAGCGGCTATTTCACCATACATTTCATCAAAAGGATTAAGCACCCATATTACAGTACCAGGGATATACCACAGACCCCAAAGAACCGCACAAAACAAAGCCCACATGTAACCGAATTTTACTCGGCGCTTATGCTCCTGCGTTTTTAATAATTTCAAATCCACTTTACTACCTCCAACTTTTTAAACCTTCATAAATATGATCTGCCAATAGATGACAGTCCTATGTCTTTCCGGAAAAACCGGAATTGGGAAGGGGATACGCAAAAAAGATGATACAGCACCAGTCCTCCAACCGATAAATAATCATCTTCTTCCGGGGTGCATTAAAAACGGGAAATAAAGGATATTCCCAAAGCACCCATAAAAGAAAGATAAAACTTCTGAACATTGTATTGTAGCCGAAGGATGTACTAAAAGGTACATCCTCACAACTAACTATACTGATTTCAGAAGAGTGCGTTCATTTTTGCTACTACATCAGTTGCATTCTCTCCGTAGAGATCTGCACCGATTTTGGTTGCCCAGTCCTGTGTAACAGGAGCACCGCCAACCATTGTCTTAAGAGAGTCACGAATGCCTGCTTCCTTAAGCTGTTCTTCTATCTGTATCTGGCTGACCATTGTGGTGGTCATCAGAGCTGAAGAAGCTACTACATCTGCACCGATTTCTTTTGCTTTCTCTACGTAGTTTTTGATAGCGACATCTCTTCCAAGGTCAGTGACCTGGAATCCTGCGATCTTGAGCATTGTTGCGACGATATCTTTTCCGATTGAGTGGATATCTCCCTCAATTGTACCGATTACGACCTTTCCCTTGCTTGCAGTTTCTGAACCAAGTCTTTCAAGTTCAGGGGTAAGGATAGCTACACCTGCGCTCATTGCTTCAGATGCTGCTATTACGTGAGGAAGGAAAAGTGTTCCTGCTTCGAACTGGTCTCCTACTTCGTTCATTGCAGCGGTGAATCCATTATTGATAAGATCAGCAGGATCCATTCCTGCATCCAAAGATTCCTGTGCGACTGCTACACATGCATCATTGTCAAAATCTAAAATCGCTGCTTTTGCTTTTGCGATAATCTCTTCATTAGTTGCCATTTTTTGTACCTCCGTTCAATTACATGCTGGCTCTAAATGCCTTGTCAGCTTTCTCTACAACTGCCTGCATGTCCTTGAGCAAGTCAGCATCTATTGCTTCTACTTCGTGGTTCTTCATGATGTCAACGACTTTTTCATGAGCAACCGTTGCAATTTCTTTTGCACCTGCCATTTCCCAGTCACCGAACATCAATCTGTCAATGAGCATTGGGTTGGATGGAAGGTCAATGTTCTTCCTTGTAGACTTGTGTGCAAGGAAGTTGTTTCCTATACCTACCTCGGCAATGGATTCAACTGCAAGTGTTTCGTCGGATACAGGGATTCCCTGCATTGCCTTCTTAGCCATTGTGATCATGTCATTATCAAGAACAAGCTGTTCAAGTGAGAATGTCATACCGAGTTCAAGCATACCTGCTCCGTAAAGGGTGTTTGCACCAGCCAATGCGGGGAAAAGTGTAGTCATTGTTTTCTCATGGCCAGCCTGGCCATCAGGTATCTTGGCATCAGCCTACGAGCCTGCTACAAATGTAGGAAGACCATAATACTGACCGAGTTTTGCGACAGCTGCACTGATAAGACCGAGTTCAGGTGAACCTACCGGAGCAGTACCTTTCTTCAGATCGAATGTTGTGGTGGAACTACCGTACCATACTGGTGCACCTGGCTTGACAAGCTGTGCGAGTACAATACCGGAAAGAACCTCAGCGTTGTGTGTTACAAGTGTACCTGCAAGGTGAACTGGAGATGATCCGCCAGCCATTGCCATACTAAGTACGTTAACAGGTGTACCGAACCTTGCGCCCTTTATGATAACCTGACATGCATTGTCACCGAGCTCAAGTGGGCTTGTAGGACAGAGCAGTGTTGAGAATATAGGCTTCTTACGTGCTTCCTCATCATCTCCACCGAAGTATGCGGTAGCGATTTCCTGATAGTATTCCACATTTTCGCCTACAGGATCGATGTGGTGGAAGTGCTTTGTTGTGTTCATCAATGGTGTCAGTGTCTCGTGGACATCCTGTGCACCCTTACCTGCCCAGTCCCTTGCGGAAACTGCGAGTGAGAAGTAGTTGATGTTCTCTGCCCAGTCACAGATCTTTGCTGTGTCTGCGAGATCCTGGTCTGTTGAGTCAACAGTTGAATATTTACCAGGTGCCTGATAGTTGCACATCTTAACACCGGTACCGAAACAGGTCCAGTGTACTTTTCCTTTGTGTTCCTGCTTGACGTTGTTCTTCTTGTCACGTCCCCAGAGGACGAACTTGGAAGGACAGTCACGCAATGCCCTGTTAACTACAAATTCAGGGATCTTGACAACCTGTGTTTTCTCATCGACTAAACAGCCACCTTCTTTGAAGAAAGCTCTTGCCTCAGCATCAGATACCTGAATACCGGTGTCCATGAAAACATCCATTGTAGCGTAGTGAAGAGCCCTGAGATCATCCTCAGAGAAAAGCTCCAGACTAACACCATCTAATGGGCTTCTACCTGGGTAATATTGTTTTACCATTTTCTTAACCTCCAAATATAATTCAATTTCAAGACATCTTAAAGATAATCTTGGATAAGTGAACATGCATTGTAGCAATATGTTCCTGCTAAAGTGTAGAATGAAGTAGTATATAAACGTTGCTTATGGAACTAGTATATATATTTTGGCATTTGCTGCAAATCAGCCATAAGATATAAAGATATCCCACCCCACACAAGGATAAAATAAACATTAAAACGAGATTGAAATCGTTTTTGCTAAATTGTATTTAAAAAATATTACTAAGTACACCCCCAATGACCGTCCTGTAGTATATAAATTTTACGAGTAGTTAGTTGAGAACAATATAATATAATGATTCCTATAAAATTGTGATTAGCATACAAATAAACAACATATACAAGAATTAGGGTTTTTGATGACAACTTTAGGAAATAAAATTTAATAATCGTACATAAATCCTGTTAATTTGTATTATGAACACATATACATTAAATTATGTATGCCATCGATTGATGGTGTTTTTTGAGTTCACAGTGTTAAAAATCAACCAATAAATATATGTAGCTTGTTTTTGCAACAATTCAACAAACAAATAATACAATAAAAAAGGAGTTTACAAAAAATGAATTATAGCCTTGGCATAGATGCGGGAGGAACGTACACAGATGCAGTCCTCCTAAGAGATGATGATGAAACCATACTTCAATCCAGCAAAGCATTGACAACCTATCCTAATCCACTGGAAGGAATAAAACAATCTATTGACGGATTAGACCCCATACGCCTCCAAGATGTGAAAGTTGTGTCTGTTTCAACTACGCTTTCCACAAACAGTATACTTGAAGGTACCGGCTCCCCTGTTGCCATGATACTTATTGGAAATTATGATATCAAACAAGAACTTCCAACAAAACATTTTTTACAGGTTAGCGGAGGTCATGACCATAATGGTATTGAAACCGATGATCTGGACATCGAATCTATCAAAGACTTTACATTAAAGGTCAAGGACAAGGTTTCAGCTTTTGCAATATCTTCATACTTTAGTGTGAGGAACCATGATCATGAACTGAAAGCAAAAGAAATGATAATAGAACTTACAGGCCGTCCTGTAGTCTGCAGCTATGAGCTCTCCCAAGATCTCGGAGCTTTTGAAAGAGCTGTAACAGCATTCCTGAATGCACAATTGATACCTGTAACTGAGAGATTCATGACAACCGTTGAAGCGGAAATAAAGTCAAGGGGAATTGATGCAAAGATATTCATGCTTAAGTGTGACGGATCTGTCATTGGTATCCAAAGTGCCCTCAAAAAACCAATTGAATCCATTTTTTCAGGACCTGCCGGAAGTCTTGTAGGGGCTTCATTCCTTGCAAAAAGAGAAACATGTGCCGTCATAGATGTAGGAGGCACCAGCACAGACATTTCAGTGATACACAATGGAGTTCCTGATATGAGCGATTCTGGTGCTGTTGTTGGCGGATGGAAAACCAGGGTCAAAGCCATACGTATGGAAACATCAGCAATGGGAGGAGATAGCCACGTATGGGTAAAAGGTAAAGATATCAACATCGGTCCCAGAAGGGTCATCCCTCTGTGCAGAGCTGCTGTGCTCTACCCGGATTTCCTTGAACAACTCAAAACAAATCCCATCCCTTCAAAGATACGCATGGGCATCAATTATCAGCCGACAAAATTCTACCTGAGAACAGATTATGAGGAACTGGAGGCCAGCGAAGAGGAAAAAGAAATACTTAACGCCATAAAAAAGAATCCTACATCGACCACGGAGATATTCAACCGGATAAAAAAATACCCTTCCAGCGCCATATTGGATAGCCTCATACAAAAAAGACTATTGCAGCCTATAGGTTTCACACTCACTGATGCACTACATGTACTTGGCGAGTACACGGAAAGAAATGTCGAAGCCGCAAATACAGGTGCTGATCTGCTTTCTTCAATTGTAGATATGGACAGATATGAATTTGCCAGACATATCAAAAAAGAGTTTGCAAAAAACATGGCATGTGACCTCATATCGTTCTTCCTTGAAGGAGTGGAGAAAAAAGAAATAAGGAAGATATTTGATATCCAATCACCCGCAAAGTTCAAAGTAGATGTTCCTGTTGTATTAATTGGAGGGCCTGTAGCTGCTTTTGTAGAAGACATACAAGAAATACTGGATGCAGAAATCATCCTTCCTGAATATTCCAGTGTAGGAAACGCTGCCGGCGCACTAGCTGCAAAAGGTATCAGAAGATTTGAAGTGCTTATTAGACCTGCTTCAATGGCAGCTCCTGACTGGGAATTCCTTGTGTTCTCTGAACATGGAAAAGATAATTTCTATGAATACCAGGAGGCTCTTGACTTTGCAGTTACCATGGGGGAGAACACAGTTCTCAACTACATGAAAGATGCCGGGCTTGATTCTAATCACATAAAAATAGATGTTAAAAAAGAGGAAATCATTCCATTGGGATGGAAAACACCAATGGAAACAAAGCTTGTAGTGCTTGGAGTTGGTAACAGGAACACCGAACAGGATTGTTGTTAAGAACCTAGCTCCTTTGTAATGGAAGAAATGGCTATGAGGACATCCTGTCCTCCCCAATCACTAATTTTAAACTTTGACTTGACTGGAACAAGGATTCCTTCCTTACTCACCAGAGGAATCTCACAAGTGGATGATTTACCTGACATTATCTCATCAAGATTTGAGAGAACATCATCCTCCCAGTCTTCAGGATAAAGCATTAGGAAATCTTTCATTTCAAGGTCTTTTTCAGAATAGTTCAGGTTTCTGATCAAAGCTTCATTTACATGAAGGATACTCCCCTCGATATCCATAATAAATACAATCTCATCAAGGGCGTCAAGCAGGGAATTTAGATTGTTTTTACTTTTCTGGGAACCTGAATCCATTTTTATTCTGGATATTATGATGCCTACCTGATTTGCAACTGTTTCTATAAGATTCCTTGAATTTGCCGGTATCTCAAGTTCTGTATGCGAACCAAGAACAATAGCTGCAACCATTTTATCATTAAATTTGACAGGTATGAACGCCATTGCCTGCAACCCTTCAGAATCATGGTCCTCGCCATGCACCATCGTGTTGATCTCAGCGAAATATTTGTATACCGGATAACCTGTGGTGAAAAGACGTGCTATTAGTGTGTTCGAACCAAAATGAGATAATGAAGCCACGAATTTTTCTGAAAGATTCTGATGAGCAACTGCATTAAAATCACCAGTTATCTGGTCGATCATGTAGATGATACCGGAATCTATTGCTTTGGCCTCAAGTGTAAAATCAAGCAGCTTCTCAAATGTTTCCTCAAGACCTGCAGTCTCCCCCAGAACATTGTCAAGGTCACACTCAATACGCATGAAATTATTAGCATGCTTGCGTTCAGTTATATCGACAATAATACCCTGCAGGTAATCTACCATACCGTTCTCATCATAATGAAGCAGGGTTCTTTCATCGATCCATCTTATTTCATCTGATTTTGTCAGTATCCTGTATTCCTGGCTGAAATCCGAAAAACCTTCCCTTGAAGCTCTTTCTACTTCATCTCGTACTCTTTGCAGGTCAGAGGGGTGAATAATATCACCATAAATGATCTTGCCTGAAATAAAATCTGAAACAGTGTAGCCAAACTGCTCAATGTTCTCAGAAACAAATTCCACAGGCCAGTCTTGCTCAGGCTTCCAAAGAAATACTATTGCAGGACTTGAACTCATGATGGATTCAAGCATCCGACGCATCCTGAGTGCTTCAGAAAGAACATCTTTTGTTTTCTTGTACTGCACAAGTTTCCACATACCTTCCATTAGGAGGGTTAACTGGAGGGCATCGGATTCATTATAATCCAATACTTTGTTCGCCACCCCGGCAACTGCAACTACCTGGTCATTTTCAAATACAGGAATCGTTATGTGTCGCAATATTTCATCATTTGTTCCAGGATATATATCATCAACACGTTCAGAATCATAATCCTTATTGACAATAACAGCTTTGCGTTCACGTATAGCTTCACCCCAAAAACCTGTAGATTTTACAGGATGCATAAAAGGTTCTTCACCAAAATAATCATTAAGATCGCTAGGCCACTGATATGTTTCAAGCATATTCTTTTCTTCATTCAAAAATTCAAGATAACCTATTTTGCTATTGGTAAGCTCTGCAGCATTCTGGATGGCATACTCAGCAATCTCGTGCAACGGGGAATCCTGCATCTGATATAATTTCAGGAGAGCTTCAAGACGCATCTCATTCAGATGGATAGTTTCCTGGGCTTTCTTTCTGGATGCAACGTCTTCCATTATTCCGATGCCCCCCATCAAAGATCCGTCATCATCCATCACAGGAGAAAAACTTGCCTTGATCATCATTGTTTTCCCACTTATGCTGGAAACATACTCACCTTCATAATAACCAGGATTTCCCAGGAAAACAACATCAATAGCACTCCTTAATTTTTCATCATTTAACGATGAAAGAACATTGAAACCAATTATCTTCTCCGCAGGTGCACCAATAACATCCGAACAGCTCTTATTACAGTGGGTAATAAGGCCATTTTCGTCAAAATAGAGGAGACCCACAGGAGACCTTTCAATTATTATCTGATATTTTTGTCCGGTTTCCAGCAGTTCTCTCTCAGTTTTCTCAAGCTCGGTATTATCAATAAGTATACCCTGGAAATGAGTGATATTGCCTTTTATATCCCTGTTTATAAATGACCTCTCGGTCACCCAGCGCACTTCACCTGATTTTGTCAGTATGCGATAATTAAGAGAAAAATAAGAGGTATTCTTTTTCTCAGAATGTTTCTTCACCTCTAGAAGGATTCTGTCAATATCATCAGGATGGACAATATCACCGTAAACCAACTTCCCTGTGGTAAAGTCTTCAGGTGTATACCCTAACCGGGTAATGTTTGCGGATATAGATTCAACAGGCCATTTACCTTCTGCATTCCACAGAAAAGATATAACCGGGCTACTATTGTAAACAGCTTCCAGTTTTTTGTCAACAGGATCAAGAGCAGACGACGTTGCCCCATGCATTTTATTTTTACCCGAATCTTTAACAACTGAAATATCAATCACTTCCTAAATAAAATCAATTGATTTAAATAACTTTTTTAATGGAATGAAACTCATAATCTCGTGAAACTTGCCTAATGTTAGCCATTATTTAAGTTTTATCATGGGAGTCTTGTGCTGCCATATAGTAATAACGGTGAGTGTTTTAATCAATGTTACATAAAAGTTGTGATTTAAGACAAAAAATGCAATCATTCACTAAAAAAAGGCATATAATGCTTATTTTCAAATGAAAGTTCATGCACCTACTCACAAAATATATATATGCATACTGTTTTAGTTTCAATCCTGAACAAAGTCACACCCAATTTATCATGTTGTTTTTTATGCATATATATCTTTCTTCTTAATTTTAAAAACAATGTGCCAGAGGAGCATAAGCATAAACAATATCAGAAGATGTATTCATGTCATGCATAAGTTGCTATACAGATTCAGCTTAATGCAAAAATATAAATAGGAGATATGCTATAATAGGAAATGGAGATTAAACAAGTTGCCTTGATTTAAATTGGGTCTATATCCTGGCAGATGATCTCTGTAGAAATTCTACCTCTTTCAATTGCTCCTTTGTTTTACCTCCACTAAAACAGAAAGGAGCAAATATTTCTACAAACCAATCCGTTTTTTGAGGGTTATAAATGACTTTATCAAAAACAACATATATTGAAATTTTTAGTTTTATGGGTACCCTACCCTTAAAGACCACATCTACTGTTTTCAAGAATAATATCCTAAATGCTGAAAGTTCCCTGGAGGACTTCTGATGCATTACAGTCTTGGAATAGATGCCGGAGGCACCTACACTGATGTTGCGATAATCAGGGATTCCGATGGGAGCATAGTAAAATCCAACAAATCTCTTACAACTTATCCCGACCTGTTAATAGGTATCAGGAACACTTTGGATCAACTGGACCCACACTATCTTGAAAACGTTCACTATGTATCAGTATCAACTACTCTGGCAACTAACAGCGTTCTGGAGAAGACTGGTTATCCAGTAGGACTAATCCTTGTTAATGATGCAGACATTCCAAACAGAGCAAAGATAGAAAATTTTGTTCTTGTAAAAGGAGGGCATAACAGTGCAGGAAATGAAGTATGCCCCCTTGACCTGGATTCTGCACGAAACTTTGTTCTCAGCATCAAAAACAAAGTCTCTGCTTTTGCAATCTCATCATATTTCAGCGTACGCAATCCTGAACATGAATTGAAGATCAAGAAACTAATAACCGAACTTACAGGCCTTCCGGTAGTTTGCGGACATGAATTGTCACAGGACCTTGGAGCATACGAAAGAGGTATCACAGCCTATTTGAATGCGCAATTGATCCCCATAGCCAGTCAGTTCATGGAATCAGTCACTTCTGAGATTAAAAGAAGAAATATAGACGCAAAAATAATGATGCTCAAATGTGATGGATCTGTGGTAGCTATCAATGAAGCTTTGAAAAAACCGATCGAATCAGTGTTTTCGGGGCCTGCAGCAAGTCTTGTGGGAGCAGCATATCTTTCAGGAAATGAAGATTGCGCCGTCATAGATGTAGGAGGAACAAGTACAGACGTTTCACTGATATATCGTGGAATACCACAACTTAGCGAAGCAGGTGCTGTTGTCGGGGGCTGGCAGACAAAAGTCAAAGCAATACGTATGGAAACATCTGCAATGGGTGGAGACAGTCATGTGTGGGTGAGGAACCATGTCATCAGTATTGGCCCAAGAAGGGTTATACCACTCTGCTTAGCTGCTGTGGAATATCCTGAGATCGTTGAAAAGCTCAAACAAAACCAGGTAATCTTACGTAACCAGATCGGTGAGAACCTGCAGCCTACTAAGTTCTTCATCAGGTCAGGACTTGAAGCTTCAGATATCAGTTCTGCAGAAAAAGAGCTACTATCAAGGATTGGAGATAGGCCACTGACTGTCAGTGAAATATACTGGAATGAGAACAGGCTTCCAAATCCAGGAACACTTGACCTGTTGATACAAAAGAGGCTTATCAAAACCATTGGATTTACTCCCACCGACGCCCTGCATGTTCTTCAAGAATATACGCAGTGGAACAAAGATGCATCTTTACTTGGAGCAAGTATACTGGCTACACTTGCCGGAATTGATGAGGACGAGCTTTGTCTGCAAATAAAAGAGGATGTAGCCAGGAACATGGCATTGAATCTAATTTCTTTTCTACTTGAGGGCATCAGTAAAGAAGAGATCGAAAAAGTCCTTATGGGTAAATTCTTTGCAAGATTTAAGGTAGAACTGCCTGTTGTTCTGCTTGGGGGGCCTGTCGGTGCCTATTCAAAAGAGCTTGCCAGATTCATAGATGCACAGATAATTGTACCAGATAATTGTAGTGTTGGAAATGCTGTCGGTGCGGTTGCAGGAAAAGGCTCCAAAAAACTTGAAGTGCTGATAAAAGCAAATTACACAGAGTCAAAATATAATCTGAAAACATCATCTTTTGTGGTTTTTTTCCCTGGAGGAAGGGAAGAGGTCTCATCATACCACGAAGCTCTGGAATTTGGAGAAGAGATGGGAACCAAACTCATCATGAAGTATATGATCAATTCAGGAATGGACAACGATGGAGTAAACATTGATATGCATCGAAATGATATTATTACACACGAAGGAGGACTTCCTGTGGAAACAAGACTCGCTTTTTCGGGTACAGGTCAGGCAAGGAAGAATAGGGCAACAATGGAGGTAGATTAAATGCAATATAGTCTGGGAATCGATGCCGGTGGAACTTACACTGATGCAGTGATAATCAGGAATGAGGACAGAACAGTTATCGACTCGAACAAGGCACTCACAACCTATCCTGATCTGCTGACCGGTATAGAGAATGCAATGGACGGACTGAACAGCAAATACCTGAATGACATTAAACTTGTATCAGTATCCACAACTCTTGCCACCAATACAATACTTGAGAAAACAGGGTATCCTGTAGCTCTTATCCTTATAGGAAAACACACCCTGCCTGCAAATATGCCTATCACTGACTATGTTGTAGTGAATGGAGGACACAATGTAGTAGGAACCGAAGACGAAGTGCTTGATATTGAAGCTGTCAAAGAATATGCCCTGAAAATGAAAGACAGAGTGTCCGCATTTGCTATTTCCTCATATTTCAGTATTCGAAACCCTGACCATGAACTAAAAGTAAAGAAACTAATAACCGAACTTACAGGCCTTCCGGTAGTCTGCGGTCATGAACTGTCGCAGGATCTTGGAGCCTATGAAAGGGGTGTTACTGCATACCTTAATGCTCAACTTCTCCCCATAGCGGACCAATTCATAAATGCTATTATTACCGATATTGAAAAAAGAGGAATCGATGCAAAATTAATGATGCTCAAATGTGACGGCTCGGTCATCGGAATCCATGAAGCCATGGAAAGACCAATAGAATCAATATTTTCTGGACCTGCTGCCAGCCTGATGGGAGCATCCTTCCTCTCTAAAAACGATACATGTGCTGTTATTGATGTAGGCGGGACAAGCACCGATGTTTCGCTAAATCACAACGGTCTACCCGAACTTGTTGATACAGGAGCCGTGGTAGGTGGATGGCACACAAAAGTCAAAGCCATACGTATGGAAACTTCCGCAATGGGTGGAGATAGCCATATATGGATAAAGAACCGCAATATCAATATCGGACCTCGCAGGGTGATACCACTCTGCCTTGCTGCTGTAAAATATCCCGGGTTCATGGAACAACTCAAATCAGGCAGAACACCTTCAAGGGTTCCTCTTGCAGAGAATATCCAGCCCACAAAATTCTTTGTAAGAACAGGAAAAGAAGCACCAAACCTTAGTGAATTTGAAAAAAAGCTTCTTGGAACAATAGGGACGGAACCTGTTTCAATTAATGATATCTTCTGGAATATGAAAACTCCGATATCTGCAGACCAGATAGATGCATTGATACAAAAAAGGCTTGTCCAGGCCATCGGATTTACCCCTACAGATGTACTGCATGTGCTTGGAGAGTACACAATATGGAGCCGGGAAGCCTCACTTACAGGTGCAAAGATACTTGCAAGGCTTACAACCATGGACGAAAATGAGCTTTGCATCCACATCAAAAAAGAAGTGGCCATCAACATGGCACTGGACCTTATGAGTTTCATGTTCAAAGGTGTTGAAAAATCAGAGATAGAAAAAATAATCCGCGGCGAGTTCTTCTCGCAATTCAAAGTGAATGTACCGGTGGTCTTACTTGGAGGACCTGTGCATGCCTATGTGGAAGAACTTAACAAGCTGATAGATGCAACTATTATAGTTCCCGAACATGCAGATGTGGGAAATGCAGTGGGAGCACTTGTTGGAAAAGGTGTCAAGACCGTAGAGATACTTATCAAGTCATTCTACCAGAAAACGAAGAGGACTATTCTGGTGTTCTCTCCAATGGAAAGAAAGGAGTTCTCACTTTACTCAGAAGCTATCGAATACGCTACGGAGCGTGGGAATAAGCTAATACTTGATTATATGGAAAACTCGGGTATCAAAGCAGAAGATGTAAGTATCGAAATCAAGAGAGAAGACATCACAATGATGGAAAAAGGCGGAGCTCCTGTTGAAACAAAACTCATGTTCCTTGGAACAGGAATTCCACAAGCGGAAAAATGAAAAAGGCATCAGCCTTCATTTTTCCTTTACTATATAATTTGCGTTTAACTGGATGATAAAATGTTATTAAGCGGCAACAAGCAACAATTATCATATTTTGCATATACCATTGTACGTAAAATATAAATAGTATTAATTCACACTTAGAAGTGGATACAAAACTCCAATCATCATGGAAATCAGATCAGGTTGATCGAATGGACTCTAAATCCGTTCAGTC
Source organism: Methanolobus sp. ZRKC5 (assembly GCF_038446525.1). Classification (GTDB taxonomy): domain Archaea; phylum Halobacteriota; class Methanosarcinia; order Methanosarcinales; family Methanosarcinaceae; genus Methanolobus. Next base: position 1,713,095 of record NZ_CP151792.1, on the reverse strand, counting down.
GGGTTAAATTCCCGGGGTTTCCGCCAATCTGTGTTTCATTATGTGCAAAGTCACATAATGACGAAATCTTTTTTGTTTTCTTTTAATGTCTTATCTCAGATTTTAATTGGATTTACTAAACCTTACACCCTTTTAGTGTACATGATATTCCATTGAACTTTCTCATATTCAGTTCTCCACAGAAAAAATGAGTGACAGGAAAAATAAAAACATTCTCCGGGAAAAGCTACAATTCATCAGAAGGATTCAGCCCGGAGAAATAAACGGCTTTTTTGTATCATTCCTCCAATTGGAAAAATGTCTTGAATATCTCGATGGAATCCAGGAAGTCCTTTTTGCCCATCAGCTCCCTGGTTGAATGCATTGCCAACATCGGCAATCCCGCATCCACCACGTGAACAGGTATATATTTGCTGAGCAATGGACCCAAGGTCGTTCCTCCCGGTTGATCCGAATGATTTACAAATTTTTGATATTTCACACCGGCCTTGTCACACAGTTGCTGAAAAGCTGCAATAGTTTCAACTTCCGATGCATAGGAACGATTGCCACTAATCTTGATGGTCATCCCTTTGTTCATTACAGGCTTGTTGGTAATATCATTCATTTCACCGTAATTGGGATGCAATCCATGAGCGCCATCAGCTGAGATCACAAAGGTGTCCATCAATTGACGGGTGAACTGCTGTTCCGTTTTCGCCGTTGATATATGGATTCTTTCCAAAATAGTTCTCAGCATCAAGGAGTCAGCACCTTGTTTGGTCATGGAACCTATCTCTTCATTGTCCATGAATGCCACCATATTGATTCCATTTTTATGCTTTGATCCTACAAGAGCTTCCATAGCAGCATACACCATGGACAGATCATCGATTCTCGGACAAGAGATGAATTCCTCTCTGACTCCCACCAACATACCTTCTTCACTGCAATAGATACTCAGGTCCATGTCCAGAATATTCTCACGATCGACTCCAACTTCCTCCGCGACCAGATCCAACAGATAATTGTCCTTGATCTCATCTTCGATCAACTGGGTTAAGAGAGGTTGCATTTCTTTTTGCACTTTAATTTCCACACCTTTATTGACCTCGCGGTTCATGTGGATGGCCAGATTAGGAATGGTAAGTATCGGTTTTTGAAAATCCAGATGAATGACTTTAGGCTTCAACACCTCATCGGACTTCACCGCTATCCTTCCGGCGATAGATAAAGGACGGTCAAACCATGTATTCAGAATAGGTCCGCCGTAGCGTTCCACATTCAATGTCAACATTCCTTCACTGTTCATCTCAGGACTGGGTTTTATCCTGAACCCGGGATTATCCGTATGCGCAACAATCATCTTCACACCTGTTGTCAGATATTGACCGCTTCCAATAGTAAAGCCCAGCAACATGGAAGGATAAGGTGTCAGATAGTATTTCCCTGAAGCATTCAATGTCCACGGCTCATTCATATTCAATTCCAAAAAACCTTCAGCATCCAGACGCTCCCTTATGGCATCTACTGTCTGAACTGCTGTCGTCGCTTTTTTCATAAATCCAAAAAAATCACTGATATAATCCATATTTACCATATTTACCATCTTTCTCATGATGCCCATGCGAATTCATTTTTGCAACGGGCTTTGAACCTAGTTTTCTACATAGCGTTTCATTGTGTGAGATATCACGTAATGACAAGATCTTTTATCTTTTGTTTTTAGCACCATAGTAGATAAGAGATTCTCAGGATACTTAATGTTGTAACTTTATAATAAAAAGAGAAAGAATCCCGGGAAAAGTGATGACTACTCACGTGAATGATTTGACCCGGAGGTAAAAAATTAATATCGATATCAATATTTGTGGCTCTTTGCCATCTCCACCATTGCCTGGAGGTTCTCGGTTGGAGTCTTGCTCACAATACCGCATCCAGGAGCCAGCAGACCAATTCCTGCATCCAGAACCTTCTGTGACTCTTCCTTGATCTCCTCAGGTGTCCTGTTCCAGAGCATGTTAACAGGATCGAGGTTACCAACGATGACAGCATTTTTCACATTTCCGACAGCTGTTGCAGCATCTACGTTCTGGTCAACACTTATACCATCCACACCACATGTTTCCATGACTCCAAGACCCTGGGTTGTGTCACCACATACGTGCAGTACTGTTGGAACATTAAGCTCACGCATAGCATCACAGACCTTCTTGTGGAAAGGTACCACGAACTTCTCGTAGAACTCGTTACCGATAAGCTGTGGACTTGCAGTTGGGTCAATGATGACCATTGTGTCTGCACCGCTCTCTACCATCTTCTTTGCATACGCAACACTGAACTCAGTTGTGAATTCCATGAGCGCAAGACCAAATTCTTCCTTTGTCATAATAGCCATGAACCACTCGTCACCATTGATGTGCTGAGCAAGGGAGAAAGGACCGATCATACTACCCATAATAGGGAGTTCGTCTCCATATTTGTCTGCAAGGATCTTGATAGCATCACATACGACATTAATCCTGCCGTTGTCAAGTGTGTAGCCTTTGAGCTTTTCGATGTCTTCCATACTACTTACAACGTGACCAATCACGGATGGCTGCTGTACCTCTGTACCATCTTTGATCTCACAGCCAAAGAACTCAGCTTCTGCGGTGATATCGAAAGGCACGCGTACAGCTTCAAAGCCTACTACGGTGTGACCTGCTTCGGCAAGTGTTGCCATCTTTTGAGCGTCATAGTTTGCTTCAGGCCAGGCAGCGCCACAGGCTTCCATCTGATCTACTGTTCCGGTCTGGGTTACGGATACTGCGGGCATCCTGTCAACTGGCTGACCGGTCAATGCACGTGCTAATCTTTCTTTTGGTGTATATTCTACCATTGTATTAAACTCCTAAAAATAAAATTAAAAATAAAAAAGGGGAGCCAGCGGTGATAAATCACTGGCTACTAGGGAAGTGATAAACTAATTTATCACGTGGATCTTGGACTTAGAATACAAGTCCAAGCTCTTCGAGCTTTTTACGTGCGCCGTCGTAGACTTTGACATACTCATCGGTTGGTGTTACGGTTGCAACATCGTAACATTCCTGGAATGTCTTGCCACCTGGTGCAGTTGCATAGTCGTTCTCGTAGAGTTTTACAAGATTGTCGAGAATCTTGTTGACCTCTCCAATATCCATGCCTGAAGTTGCTCTTGCGACTTCTCCCATCATCCTTGCTTCCATACCCGTGGTCTTGTCCTGGACAACACCCTTTGCAGATGCAACACCGGAGAGGATCTCACGGCCAGATGCTGTGTCGGTCATAGACTGTGCGGATGCTTCAAGCAGACACATCTCGGTACATGGACCTGCACATGGATAGTACTGGTTACCGGAGAGCATGTCAGTGAATTCTGAGATCGTTGCACATGCCCATCCTGCGATCTGGAGGGTCTCACGAGTGTTTGTGGATCCCCAGCGGATGTGGACCGGACCGTCAAGATGCCAGCTTGCATTGCTCATTACAAATGCATTGATGTGGGTTGCGATGTCGACAATTGTGGTTTCTTCTATGCCACCGGCATATCCACCAAAGATAGGCATCTGTTCATCCATGATAATGTCACTGTTACCCTGATAGTGTGCCATCACACTGATAGCGTCAAGGTCGATCTTAAGCTCATTGAGCTGTGATACTTCGTGACTGTCACTGCAGACCTGGCCACCGGCACAGTCTGAAGCGATATTTCCCTGAGCGGACAGGGAAGTCTCTGGTCCCTATATGCCCATGCCTGGCCTTCCGGCCATTGCAGCTGCAGCCTTGATAAGCCTTGTCTCGGTCTTGGCAGCCAGGATCTCATAAGGACTCTTTGGAATTGTTGGCCTTCCACGAACAGACATAATGACACCATCAACAATAGTGTCGACTTCTTTCTCAAGAGCGTAACTCATGTGAACAGGCATGAAAACGTCTTCAGAAATAGGGGAACCAGTTGGACCACCCTGTATTATTGGCTTTCTCTTGTCACCAACACTTCTTTTTCTGACGTTTACTGCGTCTCTGCCGGTTCCGAGTGTGAATTCCTTCTGGACATTGTTGATAGCGTCCCAGATCTCATCCTCAGTATATTTTACTACACGACTTGTGTCGGTACAGAATATACCACAGTCAAGAAGCATTTCAAAACCTGCTTTGAACAGGTTTTCCATCATGTCCTTGTCGGTTGGGACGAATTCGTTCTTGAAGTCAAGGTTATATTTTTGCTTGAGCTCCATTGACTTCATAGGAATGGTCATAAGGTCCCAGTCGTCTTGGGACATCTTGGTACCTTTCTTTGCACGCTCGTAGAATTCAAAACAATCCATTGATCTTGAAAATGTCATAATATATGCCTCCTTATTTCATTATGTCAAGAGCTACACGAGCTGCATCTGCTGCATTTTCTGCTGTTGCATCTGCTCCGATCTCTGCGATCCAGCCATCTGAAACTGGTGCACCACCGAACATGATCTTTACAGAGTCTCTGAGGCCTTCTTCAGTGAGCATCTCTACTGTGTCCTTCTGACCAAGCATGGATGTTGTCATAAGTGCTGAGCCTACGAGGATGACCTTCTTGCCCTTGTTCTTTGCAACTTCTTCGACAATCTTGTCATTTGGAACATCTACTCCCATATCAAGGATCCTAAAGCCGTTTGCACCAAGCATTGTTGTTACAAGGCGGTGACCGATATCATGAATGTCGCCTTCCTGTACGTAAGTGATAGCAAGACCTACACCTTCATCATCTGCTCCCTTTTCTTCTGCAAGTATAGGAACTAAAATTTCCATTGCAGCATTCATTGCCTTTGCAGACATCATGATCTGTGGAAGGTATACTTCTGCTGCTTCAAATTTATCTCCTATGATCTTCATACCTACTGAAAGACCGCCATTGATGATCTCAACTGCAGTGAGTCCGCCGTCGAGAGCTTCCTGGGTAGCTGCTGCACAGCCGCTGATGTTCTGGGTAACGATTATATCTCTGAGTTTGTCTAACATTTCCTGGTTTGACATATTTTGCCTCCTCCAACGTTTCTTTATTCCTCTTTTTTGAAAGTACAGAGATGAACAAAGAATATAGTCAATAAGAAAAAGCGATATAAATCATAAACTCAGCAAAATACTGCTATTGATTCTGAACTTGTTAAACAGAAAAAACATTAGCTTCAATGAAAACGATTACAACGTTATTGTATTACTTCAAAGCTATTGTAATCTTAACAAGCGCATATTTTAAAGTATAATGCGTCTAACCTATTGTTAACACAATAAAACATTGCGGATAAATGCAATGCCAAATAAATTACAGATTTTACAAAACAAATTGAAAAATATGTCACTGAAATTCAAACTTATTCTGTATATAGTCACAGGTACCTTGCTTGTACTTGCAGCAAGTACTGCAATGACCATTTCTACTGTAACTGATCAGGAAGAAGAACTTGCCTACAAGCAATCTATCGAGATGGCCAGGAACTACGCTAATGACTTCAATGGTGATATGGAAACTAACCGTGCCATTGCGGAAACCATAGCTGTGAGCATGAGTAGCTATGATTCCATGAACAGGGAAGAAGCAAATAATATGCTTTACAATCTTCTGGTAGAACATCCTCAATTACTTGGTACATATGTTGCTTATGAACCAGATGCCTTTGATGGTAATGATATATTATATATGAATTCCCAGGGACATGATTCCACTGGAAGGTTCATTCCTTACTGGAACAAAATAAACGGACCTATAACACTTGATCCCCTTCTGAATTATGAAACACTGGATTACTATCAACTGCCAAAAAAGACAGAGACAGAAATATTAACAGAACCCTATTATTACGAAGGTGTCTTCATTGTGAGTTATGTTTCGCCGATAATGAAAGATAATGAATTCATTGGGATAGGGGGGGTGGATGTTTCCCTGAATTATCTGGATGAAGCAATCAGCGAAGTAAAAGCATTTGATACAGGATATGCTTTCATGACAGGTAATACTGGTATCCTGGTCTCACACCCTACGAATAAAGAGTGGATTGGGAAAAAAACGCTTTATGATTTTGGAAATGAGGACTTTTCAAAAATTGGATATGACATCGGAAAGGGGATGAACGGCCACGTTGAAACTGTTGACCCCATTACCGGGAAAAATGTAGTAATGTTTTACGAGCCAATAAGAACAGGCAATTTTTCATTTGTTCTGGTTATTCCAAAGGATGAGATGTTTGCAGGTGTGAACACCCTTAGTAACAAGCTTTTACAAATATCCTTTGCAGCCGTAATTTTCATGGCCGCTATCTCTTATTTGATAGCATTGTCCTTTACAAGACCCATAAAAAACATAGTTAATGATTTTAAGAATATATCAAAAGATGCAGTCAGGGGAAATCTCGACTCAAGGGCTGAAACAGATGTTGAAAGTGATTTCAAAGAGATTCCTATAGGCCTCAATGAAATCCTGGATGCAGTAATAACACCTATTCGTGATACTGTAAGACTTACAAATGCACTTGCTAAGGGGGAACTTGGTGAAAGATCTCACTTAAATGTCCATGGGGAATTCAGGCAACTTGCAAATACACTGGATAACTTTGCCTTATTACTTGAAACAATAATAAAAGACTCCAACCAGGTGCTTACTAAAATACAACAAAATGATTTTTCGAGAACTGTAAGGGTATATGGAGAAGGTGATTTCCTTATCCTGACAGAGGGAATCGAAAAAACAAGGGCAACTCTATCAGAGATGATAGATGAACGCGGAAAGATAGAGGAAATAAGGAAAAAAGAGATCCATCATCGTATAAAGAATAACCTTCAGGTCATTTCAAGTTTGCTTGACCTTGAATCCGATAAATTCAAAGATGAAGAGGTTATCGAGGCTTTCAAGGAAAGCCAGAACCGTGTGGTATCAATGGCTTTGGTGCATGAGGAACTTTACAGATCGCAGGACATGGAAAGCATAGACTTTTCCGATTATCTTATGAAACTTGTTAATGAGCTGTCATATTCATACGCGGTCAATAAAGAATACATTAAAATTAAAATGAATGTTGACCCCACTTTCCTTGATATGGATACTGCCATTCCCCTTGGTATGATAGTAAATGAACTTGTTTCGAATTCATTCAAGCATGCTTTCAAGCAGGAAAAAGAAAGGGAAATATATGTTAATCTGAGCCTTGAAGACAGAAAGTTGACCTTGATCGTAGGGGACAATGGAACCGGCTTCCCGGAAAACATCAATTTCAAAGAGACAGATTCTCTGGGATTGCAACTGGTCACCACCCTGACATCCCAGATAGATGGCATAATTGAACTTGATCGAAGCAAAGGCACGGAATTCAGGATAATTTTAAAATGATAAAAATTCAGGTGAAATCATGGAAGATGTGAAAATTCTTGTGGTAGAAGACGAAGGAATCATTGGTCTTAATATAAAAAAGAAGCTGAAAAGTTTTGGATATACTGTACCGGCTATAGTTGCAACAGGGGAAGAAGCTATAAAGATGGCAGAGATAACATTTCCTGACCTCATATTAATGGATGTAAGACTTAAGGGGGACATGGATGGGGTAGAAACTGCTGAGAAGATCCGTAAGAATTTCGATATTCCGGTGATATATCTTACTGCATATTCGGATGATGAAGTTCTTGAAAAAGCAAAAAAAACTGAGCCTTACGGATACATCGTGAAACCATTCAAAGCAGATGATTTACGCAGTAACATCGAAATTGCACTTTACAGACATAAAACAGAAAAGAGTGCGCAAGAAAAAGTATGTAGTAACAGCATATGAAATCTTTGAATAACGATATTCATAAAATTCAGACACTATTGCAATAAAATCAGAACAGTTGGTATGAATGAATGGTTCACTAATAGACATAATCCTCAATTCGGAAAAACGGAAAAATGTTCTGCTTCTCTTGATGGAAGGAGAAAAAAGCCGCGAAGAGATAAAAACAAGTCTTAACGTTACTTCCACAGCCCTTATTCCCCAGATCAAGAAACTCAAGGAACATGGTCTTGTCATTCAGAATGTAGATTATTATATCTTAACCAATATGGGGAAAGTTCTGGTAGCAAACATGCTGCCTCTTTTAAGTGCAGTAGATGTTTTTGAAGAGAACAGTAACTATTGGTTGAATCGTGATCTCAACGGCATTCCTGAATCTATGCTTAAGAGATTCGGTGAACTTGGAAACTGTGTTATCATTGAGCCTGACCTTAACTACCTTTTTGAATTTCCTAAAGAATTTACTGAAAACATAAGTAAATCTACTTATGTTATGGCTTTTAACGCTTATTTCCATCCTGAGTACCCAGCCCTTTATTCAAGTCTTGCTGAAAAGGGAATCGATTTTTCCCTGGTAACAACAAACTCTGTCCATGAAAGAATGGAAAAAGATTATTCAGAAGACGTCAGGAAATTCATGAGCTTTGAAAATACTGAGATGCTTGTGTCAAATGAGAACACTGGTCTGGCAACGTTAGTTAGTACTGATAGATTCCTGTTTCTCTGTTTCTTTAATAAACAGGGACAATATGATCATACCATCCTGATGAGCTTTGACAGCAATGCACTGCAATGGAGCAAGGAACTATTCTCTTATTTCAAAGATAAAGCGGAAAATATCTCTTAAAAACGAATATAATTAAAAAAATGGATTGTACTTTTTCCAGAAGCTATTGAATCCTCAAAGGAAAAACTTCATGGATTTCACACGCATGGATCTTTATTCCTTTTCATTTCTTGTGGCCGCTATAAGCCGTGTCCTCTCCTCTTTTTAGTTTCGATGGAACTGATATCAACATGCACAGTGTCCATTAAAATTTCGCCTTTTTGATATCGTGGAATCACACTATTCTATGATCGGATTCTAAATACCTTCCTTATACCGCCTCTTTAATCATCTCATACGCTAAGTTTGAAGCATAATGATCCGGCATGGCTTTATCTACAGCCAGTTATCAGAACAAAGAGGAAACCAGTGATTAACTTACGGCCATCAGTTCTCTTTCTTCCAGTTATTGGTTATGGTGGCAAAAAACGTATAATATATTTCCATTGTTCATCAGAGAGTTATCTGAACTCCAGGCAAACCCTTAGCACAATCATTTAAGAAATAGTATTTTAAGTTTTAAAATGAGTTCCATAATAACTAAAAAGTATCTGGCAGCTTGCTACTGTTTCTTAGCAACTGCCAAATTAACTACTTTGCATAATTGGAGGTTATGCGAATTAAAAAAATATTGCAGTGAACTTTTCAATGCCACTGCCACGATTTTCTGATTTTATACACTCTGCGGTTCCACCTGCTTCGCAACATGATTTTCATGTTGTGAATAATACCACATAGGTACATACAAAGCCAGTACAAGAATTCCAACACCAGTAGAGAACCAGCTTCCTTCGACACTGTTAAGATAAATGATACCGATCAGACAGAGAGGAAGGTTGAATAGACCAAACATTAGTGAAACATTCTTCCAGCCACCTGGTGCCTTGAAAGGCCTGTCAAGACCTGCAAGATGCGGGTCTGATTTTGCCTTTACATATGCAAAGAGACTGATACCGTTTGCACAAACATATCCTATAGCGGATGCTGCAAGGATAGCTGTTGGAGTACCCATTGAAATAAGTCCCAGGTTAAAGACACCGATAACGACCATTGCCAGTATAGGAGTACCATGGGCATTCACTTTACCGAATACTCTTGGAAGATTTCCTTCAACTGCCATTGAGTGCATTGCTCTTGCAGAACCAAGGTAAGCGGTCTGGATGATAAGGACCATTGCTGCAATAAGCATTACAATAGCAACCGTTGAACCCATGTCACCGAGAGCTGCCTGTGCAACAGGAAGCATAGGATCGATTGGTGCATTGGCAATACCATCGATACCGAGTACACCGGTAACTGTCATCTGTACGATTACAAATGCCAGAAGACAGATTGCACCACAGGTGAAAAGTGCTTTTGGTACATCTTTACCTGGGTTTTTGTATTCAGGACCATAGATAGCTGCTGTTTCCCATGCACATGCACTCCACTGTGCCATTGCAAAAATACCTAGCAAGATAAGAATATGATGAAGGTCCCATACCCAGTCAGTTGGCAACCAGGTGCTTGTGATATTTGCCATTACAAAATCACCTGTAATATAAGGTACCACTGCAATTATAATCAGTGGAATAAATGCAAGTGCTGCGAGAATATAACCTACCACTGCACCACTTGAAACACCACGATAATTAATAAGTATAAGACCTCCGAATATAATAATACCTGCAACTAATGAAAGCTGATATTCACTGAAAGTGCTGGCAAGTACAGGGAAAAGGCTGTGCAAGTAAAAACCTACAAGGATAGCAAAGATAGCAAGTACGGGATTCCAGGCAAACCAGTAACTCCATGCACTGAATCCACCTACAAGCTTGCTTTTGTCATATTTTCCTTTGAAATTAGGTGTTTTGAAAACATTCTGTGCAAATCCAGGAAGACCAGATGCCTTCGGGAAAGTTGTTGCAAGTTCACCATAAGCCAGATTCTGCATGAATCCCTGGAATACGGAAAGACCCCAGACAATAATAGCAGCTGACCACAGATAACCAGCAAAGTATCCAATTGATGGCAAGATCAACAGAGGTACACCTACAGCAATTGCAAGACCCTGTTTCCAATCGATAGACCTCTCAAGCCCACTGTCGTCCCCGGTGTCACAGACCACTTTAGAACACTGCTCTGCATGATGCCAGTCTATTCCTTCTTTTTTCTCCATTTATTATCACCCCTTTTTTTAGGTAAAATGTGACACCTGCAACTCCCAAAAAAAGAAAATTGCAGATGCCATTTATGCTGCCTTATCAACCACTGGTTGATAAGGCAGCATAAACCCCATTTACTTCAACTGTCCTCTGAATTTGTCACAGCAGTTGATGTCAATTCCAAGAAGTTTCTCGATGTTCATCTTTGCTGCGATTCCTTTTGGAGCACCTGCAACTGAAGTGATTACACCAATACCAAGTTCTTCTCTCAGTTCTCTCATTACATATTCGTCACTGAGATCATCTGTAGTAACGTCCAGCTTCTTGGCAACGAAGTCCTTTGCTTCTCCAATTCTCATGCTCTTTGAAAGCTGCATCCTTGCAACAAGGTCACCAGCAGCTCTGATTCCGCTCATTCCGGAAGTCATTATGTGGGAGATCGGCATACCCATCGGGTCGCCGACCCCTATCTATATTCCATCCACGCCGGCGACTTCGACCATCGCCTTGCTTGCTCTTGAAACTGCATCAATTGTTGGAGTCTCGAACATTGGAATACTGCCTACACCCATTCCCATGTTCACATGGCAAGGGATAGGGGAAGCTTTAACAGCTGCCTTCATGAAGTTAACAGCTCTTCCAAGGTTCCATGCAGATGATTTGCTGGTATTTGTGTTACATACAGGACCAAAGACATTTGCACCAGCCTTTGCTGCAAGTGGTGCCTGCTGGTGTGGCCACAGACCTGCGAGTACAGTACCGTCATATTCCAGTTCACCGTGAAGACCGAGCAAAAGCTCTCCTGCCATACCTGCTTCAATATAGATGTCAGGATACTGTTTTCTCAATGCCTCAATAGCGTTGAGGGATGCGAACATGTCACCATCTCCTGCAGCACCGATAGTATCGAAGTTAACACCATCTGCACCGGATGCCATGAGTTTCTGCATGATCCAGATCATGTCCCTTGTACCATGCTCAGCAGCATGTTCCATGGATCCCTGTGCTTCCTTGATCTTGAAAGCCTTCATAAGGTCGCCTGGGTTCTCGAAAGGACCGTCAGGTGTGTAGTAAAGACCAAGATTTGGCATTGCACCGTAAAGCAAAGGAACTACCATGTTCTGCTGGCAAACTTCCATTGTCTGCATTTCCTGTGAGATTACAGGTTTTACAGGTTTGTAACTGTAGTCGATGTGACCTAATTCCATTGTGTCAGCACCGAATGCTCTCTCGTGCATCATTGCACCAACGAGTCTGCTGGATGGAATACCTACACCACTGTTACCCTGGTCACCGTCAATTCTGATGGTTCCGATATCGTGGGTCACTGGGACTTCCATACCTTGTTCGACACCAACCATTCTGGAAGGCATTGTGATGATATCTACGAGCTTGTCGATCTCATCTTCACTAAGGTTAGGGATCTCACCAAGGTCTGCAGCATCTGCCATACCTGCTTTAAGGTCAGCAATGATCTGCTCCTTTGTCATGAAAATACGCTTTCCGTCTCCCATTCTAAGTTTATATTCTGTTGCCATAAAAATCACCTCATTTAAAGCAGGAGTTCCTTAGCTTTTATAACAGCTTCACTGGCATTCTCTGCATAGCAGTCTGCACCGATCTTTTCAGCCCATGCTTCTGTTGCTGGAGCACCGCCGACCATTACCTTGATACCATCTCTAAGACCATTCTCCTTGAGCATCTCAATGACTTCTTTCTGGGCACCGAGAGTGGTTGTCATAAGCGCAGACATTCCTACCATGTTTGCGTTGGTTTCTTTGATCTTGTCAATGAAATTCTGAAGAGGAACATCTCTGCCGATATCGTGGACTTCAAAACCTGCTGATTGAAGCATGGTTGAGACAATGGACTTGCCAATGTCATGGACGTCGCCTTCGACAGTACCGTTTACTATAACACCGAGCTTCTTGCTTGCAGCATCTGCTGGCATATCTGCTTCAAGGAGAGCGACACCTGCTTCCATTGCGCCTGCAGCCATCATTACGTGAGGAAGGAACATCTTACCTCTCTCAAAACGGATACCAACTTCATTCATTCCTGCTGCAAGACCTTTTTCGATAATTTCAGGAGCTGAAATACCTTCATTTCTTGCTTTCTCTACAGCTGCTGTTACAACATCATTCTTGCATGTGATAACTGCATCTGATAATTCTTTGAACATTTCTTCTTTACTAATAATAATACCTCCATCACTTTTTGCCTTCAGTTGGTATAGAACATGAAACTTGAAGAGCAATCAGTTATAGTAAAGCATAAGAAGAAAATGTATATATCATAAACTCAATCAAATGTGCTTACTGTGTTTGAATTCACTACCCTCACGAAAATAATCTATTGCTTTGATAGTATTACAACGGCGTTGTAATCTTAGGTCATCATTAAAACAATTAAACTAAGAATAATAAAAATATTGTAAATAACAAAAAATAATTTCTCCGGGTGGAAAGATGATGACTAGTCACATGAAGGATTTGACCCGGAGAAGCAAATCAATATCAATAATTATGACTCTTTGCCATCTCCACCATTGCCTGGAGATTCTCGGTTGGAGTCTTACTTACTATACCGCATCCTGGAGCCAGCAATCCTACTTCTGCGTCCAGAACCTTCTCTGACTCTTTCTTGATCTCCTCAAGTGTCTTGTTCCAGAGCATGTTCACCGGGTCAAGGTTTCCAACTATGACTGACTTTCCAACCAGACCCACAGCAGTTGCAACATCTACATTCTGGTCAATACTGATACCATCCACACCGGATGATTCCATAAGTACAAGACCCTGGGTCGTGTCACCACAGATGTGCAGTACCGTAGCAACGTTAAGCTCGCGCATAGCATCACAGATCTTCTTGTGATAAGGCACTACAAACTTCTCGTAGAACTCAGCACCAATAAGCTGGGCACTTGCCGTAGGGTCAATGATGACCATGGTGTCTGCACCGTTCTCTACCATCTTCTTTGCATATGCAACATTGAACTCGGTTGTGAACTCCATAAGTGCAAGACCGAATTCCTCGTTTGTGAAGATAGCCATGAACCAATCGTCACCATTGATATGCTGAGCAAGAGAGAAAGGACCGATCATACTGCCCATTATAGGAAGTTCATCACCATATTTGTCTGCGAGAATCTTGATCGCATCACATACAACACCAATTCTTCCGTGGTCAAGGTTATAGCCTTCGAGTTTTGCAATGTCCTCTATATTACTTACAACATGACCGACAACTGATGGTTGCTGTTCCTGAGTACCATCCTTGATCTCACAGCCGAAGAACTCAGCTTCTGCGGTGATGTCAAAAGGAACACGTACTGCTTCAAATCCTACGACTGTATGCCCTGCTTCGGCAAGGGTTGCCATCTTTTGCGCATCACTGTTTGCTTCGGGCCAGAAAGCGCCACAGGCTTCCATCTGTTCTACTGTTCCTGTTTGTGTTACGGAAACAGCAGGCATCCTGTCAACAGGCTGACCGGTTAATGCACGTGCTAATCTTTTTTTTGGTGTATATTCTGCCATTATATTAAACTCCTAAAAATAAAATTGAAATCCAGAATTACAATTCTGGACCCCATCCACACTTTTTTCCAGGTTTTGAAGTCGCAGAAGTTATTTCAATTCCCGTTGAACCTTCCCATAGACCATGTACATTACAACCTTCGATCGCCCTTAGGATTACAATTGCTGATCGTACACCACATGTACCACATACACCAAATCCATGAATTCTGCAGTTCATTATCTCACGTGCGGAGATCATCTCTTCAGTTCCAACCACCGTAAAAGTTGCCTCAGCTTTTCCGTCTGTTACTTTCAATTCTTTTTTCTCGACAAAATCACCATTTATATGTAACTCTATCCATTGTATGTAATGGTCTTCTTCCATCACATGAGGAATACTACCAATCGTAACTTTCACCTCAAAAGGCTCACCTGCTATTACCTCTGCAGGAGCTTCAATGACTGGAATATGCTTTTTTTCCATGTCAGTGAGATTTTCATTATCTTTTGCTCGTTGAACATTGATATCTGATTTCATAAATTTCACCTGTCATCTGATATTTATCTGTTTTACAAATAGGCTTCTCCGTTTAAAAAAAGTAAATGTCAGTGCTCCCACTGACATACCCCTCTAAAACTTATAGTGGCTTACCGAGTGGTACAGCATAACTACGAAGAATAGAATTATCCCTCCCAGCAAGCTGAAATAGCCTATCGGATCCCATAGGAATTGGATAGCACCTGTCTCTGTCCATCCAACAAGCACTGAACCCTGAATTTGTGTTGGTACCACAAGACAGACAAAGGCAAGTATGAATATAAATACAATATCAAATGCCTCCCTCAGTGCACTCTGTTTCTGTGTGTTTTCATCCATATTGCCCACCTCAGTCATAGTATTTGAAATCGAACATGTGTTGCTTAATTGAGTGACGTACCTGCCAGTAACCCATTGTTTCAATTCCCACTACCAGTACAAAGAACACAACATAGATTCCTCTGATTGCAGGAGAGACCGCTGAACCTGCTGCGGATAGTATAGTAAAGACTACATAACCCTGCACAACTATCAACAGTGCTATTGCACCTACTATCAAATATGTGTCCTTTGCGAATGCTGCATTATATTTTGTTTCGCTAACTCCAACCATTCATATCACTCCTTTTCAGCATGATGACTTGGGTTTGGCCAACCCATTTCCTCGCCCCAATCCAAAGTTTTCTGGAAGTTCTTGTGCCTGTTGTGGAAGTAGAAGTATGCTATCAGATAGAAAGCCAGAGCAAAGATGAGGTTGTATCTGTATCCCCAGAATAGTGTGGACATGATAACAATAGCTATTGCCATTGCAAAGTAAGATATCCATGGTTGTAGGGGACTCACGAAAGGACGTACCTTGTTAATATGTGTCGGGAACATCTTTCTGAAACGTAGCAGAGCAAATGGTATCAATACATAGCAAAGCAATCCGGATACAATGGAGAAGGTAATGACCTGGTCCAGATAACCACTGAATGCAAAGGCTATTGCGATAGGCATTGTGAAAATTACTGCTTTGTAAGGTGTCTGATATTTTGGATGTACGGAAGAGAACCAATTTGACACAAAATGATCCCTTGAAAGAGCAAACCATGATCTTGAGGAATCACAAACACATCCGTTTGCACTGGAAACACAAGTAAGCAAAGTTCCAAGCGCCAACAGAGCTATCAGTACATACACACCACTTGACTGTGCAGCCTCAAACAATGGATAGACTGAAACTCCAAGACCTTCTGCAGGTATACTGGAAGGGAGCAGACTTGCACATATAAAGAGTGTCATCGCAGCTCCGACAAGTAGTGTGATCATTCCTGCCTGTTGTCCAAGAGGTACTGCTCTTGAAGGATGTTTACATTCTTCTGCACACATCGCTGCTCCTTCTATACCCAGGAAGAACCATGGACCGAACTGCAAAGCTGCAAACAGACCTATAAGGCCATTTGGCATAGCTCCCTGGAAAAGGTATTCCGGATGAAGCTCAAATACACCGAATGTTCCTGAGAAGAAGAACGCTATAATAGCAAGGAAAGCTATAGCTGTCATGAAGAAGTTAAGCGTGAGCGCAGCCACCACACCTCTATAATTGATAAATGTAAGTGTCGCTATTACTAATAATGTCACAGGGAATACTTGCAATTCGGGGAATACCTCCTGCGCTATGAATGCAACAACAATAGCATCCGCAGCTTCCAGGGCTATATATTCCATGTATACAGCAAGACCTACACTCGCTGCTGCACCAGGTCCGATAAACAAACGTGCCCAATCATAAGGACCTCCCGCCAATTTTGTAGCGGATCCCAGTTCACTTGCACACAAAGCAATTATCACGTACATTGTTCCTGCAACAAGCATTGCAAGCAATGAACCCAGGATACCTCCCTTTGCCACAGTGAAATTCCACCCCATAAATTCACCTACAAGAACTATCCCCACTCCCAAAGCCCATACGTGATAAGGTTTTAGAGTCTTGACAAGTCCAGGTGATTCTGTTACTTCGTCGGTCAAATCATCACCTCTTTAATTTTTTGGATGTTTTGCTCGCATCAAGCAATACCCATGCAATCAATGCGAAGGCTAGTAAGTATATTACTCCGTTAATGATCGTCCAATAAGTGTCCATTGGAAAACCTCCTTTTTAGTATATTCTACATGATTATTCATTACTTATTTAGATAAAAAAAATGCCAGCGATAGCTTTCGCTGGCAAACTGTTCCAAGTAGCTTAGAATACAAGTCCAAGCTCTTCGAGCTTCTTGCGTGCGCCGTCGTAGACCTTCACATATTCATCGGTTGGTGTTACGGTAGCAACATCGTAACATTCCTGGAATGTCTTACCAGCTGGTGCATTTGCATAGTCGTTCTCGTAGAGCTTTACAAGGTTGTCAAGGATCTTGTTGACCTCTCCAATGTCCATGCCTGCAGTTGCTCTTGCGACTTCTCCCATCATCCTTGCTTCCATACCTGTGGTCTTGTCCTGGACAACACCCTTTGCAGATGCAACACCGGAGAGGATCTCACGGCCAGATGCTGTGTCGGTCATAGACTGTGCGGATGCTTCAAGCAGACACATCTCGGTACATGGACCTGCACATGGATAGTACTGGTTACCGGAGAGCATGTCAGTGAATTCTGAGATCGTTGCACATGCCCATCCTGCGATCTGGAGGGTCTCACGAGTGTTTGTGGATCCCCAGCGGATGTGGACCGGACCGTCAAGATGCCAGCTTGCATTGCTCATTACAAATGCATTGATGTGGGTTGCGATGTCGACAATTGTGGTTTCTTCTATGCCACCGGCATATCCACCAAAGATAGGCATCTGTTCATCCATGATGATGTCACTGTTAGCTTGATAATGTGCAATTACACTGATAGCATCAAGGTCGATCTTAAGCTCATTGAGCTGAGATACTTCGTGACTGTCGCTGCATGTCTGGCCACCGGCACAGTCTGAAGCGATATTTCCCTGAGCGGACAGGGAAGTCTCTGGTCCCTATATGCCCATGCCTGGCCTTCCGGCCATTGCAGTTGCAGCCTTGATAAGTCTTGTCTCTGTCTTGGCAGCCAGGATCTCGTAAGGGCTCTTTGGAATTGTTGGCTTTCCACGAACAGACATAATAACACCATCAACAATAGTGTCGACTTCTTTCTCAAGAGCGTAACTCATGTGAACAGGCATGAAAACGTCTTCAGAAATTGGGGAACCTGTTGGACCACCCTGTATTATTGGTTTTCTCTTGTCACCGACACTTCTTTTTCTGACATTTACTGCGTCTCTGCCAGTTCCGAGAACAAATTCTTTCTGGACGTTGTTGATAGCGTCCCATATCTCATCCTCAGTATATTTTACTACACGACTTGTATCGGTACAGTATATACCACAGTCAAGAAGCATTTCAAAACCTGCTTTGAACAGGTTTTCCATCATGTCCTTGTCTGTTGGAATGAATTCTCCTTTGAAATCAAGGTTATATTTCTGCTTGAGCTCCATTGACTTCATAGGAATGGTCATGAGGTCCCAGTCATCCTGGGTCATCTTTGTACCTTTCTTTGCACGCTCGTAGAATTCATAACAATCTAATGATCTTGAAAATGTCATATTATATCCCCCTTATTTCATAATATCTAATGCTACACGAGCTGCATCTGCTGCATTCTCTGCTGTTGCATCTGCACCGATCTCTGCGATCCAGCCATCTGAAACTGGTGCACCACCGAACATGATCTTTACAGAATTCCTGAGATTTTCTTCTACAAGAGCTTCAACGGTGTCTTTCTGACCCAGCATAGATGTAGTCATGAGTGCAGAACCTACAAGGAGTACTTTGCTACCCTCGAGCTTTTTGATCTCATCCATGATGTCATCATTTGGTACGTCCACACCAAGGTCAACTATCTTGAAACCATTTGCACCGAGCATTGTTGTTACAAGGCGGTGACCGATATCATGAATATCTCCTTCCTGTACAAAAGTGATGGCTGTTCCCACTCCTTCTCCAGCCTTTGCATCTGCAAGTAAAGGAGTAAGAATCTCCATTGCAGCGTTCATTGCCTTTGCAGACATCATGATCTGTGGAAGGTAGATCTCGGCTGCTTCAAATTTATCTCCTATAATCTTCATGCCTACTGAAAGGCCGCCTTCTATCGCTTCAACAGGACCGATACCTGCATCCAGAGCTTCCTGTGTAATCCCTGCACAACCATTTATGTCTTGATTCACAATTGCGTCTCTAAGTTTGTCTAACATTTCCTGATTTCCCATTAAATCCACCTTTTGTATTTTTCATATTATTTTTGAAGTTGTTTTTACAGAGTTGCATCTACCAGTACAACTATTCTTAGAAACAACTGCCTTAAGAGAAGTTATCCAATTGATAACGACTGCATGTAACAGAATTAACTGACAGCATATAGCATAATTCATCCCGATTTTTCAATATTTACAGTATATAGCTCCTCGATTATTACTTTAAAATAGGTATGAAGATTTCAGTTTCTGACTGATTATTAAAAAGGAGGCATAATTATCATAGTCCTTGTGAATTGTCACATATCTTGTGAATTGTAAACATCAATGTGAATTTACCTATAAATTAAATTAATATAAGGTTAGATTAAAACGTGATTAGGGGAACGCAAAAATGTATTTGTCATACTAAACAAGGATTTTGACCAATGGATTTAAGGAAACTCACAATCAAAAGTCCCTGAAAATAGGACTATTGCAGCAGAAACGGGGAAGATGATGGGTATGAAAACGTCACTGATAAATACTGTTTGGTTTTCTGAAAAAAGAAAGAATGTATTGCTACTATTATATGAAGGGGAAAGGGACATCGAACAAATAAAAAAATCACTTAATATAACAACCAGATCCATAATGCCCCAAATGAAAACACTGAAGAATAACAACCTTATAAAGCAGGAACAAGACCAATTCAGTTTGACCACTATAGGAAAAACAATTGTGAAGAGTATGCTGCCATTTCTTTGTACATCAAGGATTGTTGAAGAGAATAAAGATTTCTGGGCTAGCAGGAATTTTGATGCAATACCTCCACATCTTTTCAGTAAAATAAATGACCTTGGGCATTATTTCCTCATAGAACCCGATATCAACCACATGTTTGAGCTCCCCAGGGAATTTGTTGATAACATTCCTAAATCAAAATCTATTGTGACTTTTGTTTCATATCTTCATCCAACATTCCTTTCTCTTTATTTGGAAGCAGCCCGATCAGGAGCAAATATATCACTTTTTGTTTCAGAGAAAGCTTTGGAAAAAATAAAAAAAGAGTACTTTGAACAATTCAATGAATTGATGAAAATAACAAATATAACTGTTTTCCTTTGCAAAGAGAACCCGAAAATACCAATGGTAACAGTGACTGATTGGTTTTGTTATATTTGCCTTTTCAATGAGGAGGAGAGATATGACCACAGGGATATAATCAGTTTTGACGAGAGTTCCTTAAAGTGGTGTAATGAACTGTTCGACTATTACAGGATAAATTCACAAAAGCTCTGTCAAATAACAGAGGTTGAATAAGAGACATGTTCTTTGGGGTAGGGGGGTCAGATAATGGAATCATCACTAACTGAAATCGTTTGGTTTTCTGAAAAAAGAAGAAAAGTATTATTATTATTACTAAGCGGACCAAAGAGTCCCGATGAAATGAAGAAGGAGTTTAACGTGGATTGGCGTTCTTTAATACTTCCACTAAAGGAGTTAAAAGAAGAAGGACTGGTCCGTAACCCTGAAGGATTTTATGAACTATCAAACATTGGGAAACTTATCGTAGAAAACATAAAACCAATAGAAGGTATTTTGAATCTCTTTGGGAAAGATACAGATTACTGGGTTAAAAGAGACATGAATGCCATCCCGGGACATCTGCTGGAAAGTATCGGAGAAATAGAGGATTCTATAATAGCCGAGCCAGAATTGAACGATATGTTTGAACCTACAAGGGAATTTACTGAACATCTTATGAATTCAAAACATGTACATTTTATTTTTTCAATATATCATCCATTGTATCCGTCACTTTACAATAAACTTGCAGAAAAGGGAACTGAAATATCAATCATTCTAACTGAGGCTGTACTTGAAAGATTGCGCGAAGACAGCCAGGAAGAACTGAAAAAAATGCAACATCTCGAAAATATAAACTTGTTCTTATACGAAAAAGAAGTGTGTCCTCCACCAATTGTAGTTACGGATAATTTATTTTCTGCCAGTTTTTTCAATGACAAAGGAATGTATGACCATAGAGATATCATGAGTTTTTCCCAAAAATCTCGAAAATGGGGAGAGGAACTGTTCGGATATTACCAAAAAATGGCAAATGAGATTCACAAAGTATGATGAAATTGATTCTGCAGCAATATCAAATAGATACTGATGAGAAGGTGTGTATGAATGAAAAATAATGAGATGTCAATAAAAACCAAGTTGATTATTTACATAGTGATTAGTGTTTTTTTGGTACTTGTTGTTTCAACTGCCGTCAGTATTACAAACGTGACCATACAACAAAGAGAACTTGCATATCTTCAATCCGTAGAAATGGCAAGGGATTATGCCAACCAGTTCGACGGGGACATGAAGGCGAATATGGCTATTGCGGAAACCCTTGCCAGATCAATGGAAATGTACACAACTGCCAATAGGCAAGAAGTGAACAATATTCTAAAAAATGTTCTTGAAGCATACCCTTCTCTTACGGGAGTTTATGTCGGATACGAACCTAATGCTTTTGATGGAAAGGACAATGAATATGTGAATGCTCCATTTCACGATTCCACCGGGAGATTCGTACCTTACTGGAACACTATTCAGGGGCAAATAGGAGTGGAACCCCTGGTAAATTATGATACACAGGATTACTATCAAATTCCAAAAACAACACATGACGATGTTGTTACTGAACCTTATTTTTATCAGGGTATTTTCATGGTAAGCTTTGATGCACCTATCTTTAAAGATAATGAATTCATAGGCATTGCCGGTGTTGATGTATCCCTTAGTTACATCGATGACGTGGTAAGTGGTATAAAAGCTTTTGACACCGGATATGCATTCGTGACAGGAAATACCGGTATCCTTGTATCCCATCCTGAATACAAAGAGAGAATGGGAACACGAACTCTTTACGATTTTGGCATACCTGAAATATCAATGGCAGCAGATGATATCAAAATTGGAAAGGGTGGAAGTGTTGAAACCATCGATCCTGCCACAGGCAAAGAAGTCATAATGTTCTACGAACCTGTAAAAACAGGTAACTACTCTTTTGTGCTTGTAGTCCCAAAGGAAGAAATGTTTGCCGGGGTCACTAAGCTCAGGAACACACTTATCATCATATCTGTGATATCGATCTGTTTTATGGGTTTAGTCGCTTATCTGATAGCAACATCAATAACTTCACCTATAAATGAAATAGTCAATAACTTCAGGACCATCGCTCAGGATGTAGTTGACGGAAACCTGGATACAAAAGCACAAACCAATGTAGAGAGAGACTTCAAGGAAATTCCAATCGGACTCAATATGATATTGAATGCTGTAATAGCACCAATCCGTGAATCTATCAGAGTTACAAATGCTCTTGCAAACGGAGAGCTGGGAACACGTACCGAGCTGGAACTTAAAGGGGAATTCAAGCACCTTGGAGATACATTGGATAATTTTGCAGGTTCCCTGAACAATATTATTGCAGATTCCAGCAATGTACTTACTGCTATACAGAACAATGATTTCTCCCGCAGTGTCAAGGTCAATGGTGAAAATGATTTCAAGGTTTTAACGGGTGGAATAGAAAAGACAAGAAACTCGTTAAATCTGGCTATTCACGAGCAAAGAAGAGCGGAAAAGGCTCTCAGGGATTCTGAAAGGAAGTTCAGGACTTTGTTTGAAAGTCAAAATGATGCAATATATCTTACTGATATGCAAGGAAATATCCTGGAAGTAAATGAGATCGCATGTTCAAGAATGGGATATACCCGCGATGAATTCCTTTCCCTGAAGCACATGGATATTGATGCTTCCAACCGTGGAATGGATTTCCTTAGACTTATCAAAGAGTTATGTAAGATCAAAAGCAACCTATTAGAAACAATCCACATGAGAAAAGATGGTACTGTTTTTCCAGTAGAATTAAGCAGCCGAATAATCATGTTTGACGGGGATACAGCAGTCATTACCATTGCAAGAGATATCAGCAAAAGAAAACAGACGGAAAGAGAACTCAAGAACTACGCTAAAAAGCTAAAACATTCTAATGAGCTTAAAGAAGAAATGGAGCACATAATCAATACCAGTCCTGTTATGGTCTTCAAATGGAAAACAGAACCTGACTGGCCAGTAGAATTCGTTTCTGAGAACATCGCAAAACTTGGTTATACTGTAGAAGATTTTACATCAAACCGTATCAAATATGCCGATATCATACACCCGGATGACAGTGAAAGAACGCATTTGCATATTTCCAATTATTATATGAAAAAGGATGCAGAACTGAACTATGAGTATAGAATAATCACAAAATCAGGCGACATAAGATGGGTAGATGAAAGGACTTTCTCAAGGCGTGATCATTCCGGCAGAATCACACTACAGGGTATCATTCTTGATATAACTGAACGTAAAAAAGTGGAAGAGGCACTTTTACAGGGAGAGAACATACGTAAAAAAGAAATACACCACCGTGTTAAAAACAATTTGCAGGTGATCTCAAGTCTTCTCTATCTTGCATCTGACAATTTCGAGGATCCGGATGTAATAGAGGCATTCATGGACAGTCGTAATCGTGTGCGTTCAATGGCTCTGATACATGAAGAGTTGTACCAATCCAAGGATATAACAAGTATTGATTTTTCTGATTACACGGAAAAATTGATGGATTATTTATCCAAATCTTACGGGACTGGAAACAAAAACATTAAACTGAGTTCGAATATTGAGAATGTTTATCTGAATGTTGATACAGCTGTTCCACTGGGTATGATAATCAATGAACTTGTTTCAAACTCACTAAAACACGCTTTCCCTGAAAGAAAAGAAGGGGAGATAAATGTGGAACTCAGTGTCCTGAGAGGGAACTTCCTGATAAAAATAAAAGACAATGGAATCGGACTTTCTTCTGAGATAGATTACAGAAATACTGAATCTTTAGGTTTGCAGCTTGTGGTCACACTCGTTGACCAGATTGATGGTACTATTGAACTAAATACAATTGATGGAACCGAATTTTCCATAAATTTTAAAGAGAGAAAATGAAGGTGTGAAAATGGATAATCCAAAGATACTAGTTGTTGAAGATGAAAATGTCGTTGCTTTGGAGCTGAAGAAAAGACTCAAAAAGCTTGGTTATCAGGTATCTAGCGTTGCATCATCCGGAAAAGAAGCCATTAATAAAGTTGAAGGTTTCCTTCCAAATCTTGTGATCATGGATATCAGACTAAAAGGAGATATGGATGGAATCCAGGCGGCACAAATAATCAAGGAGAAGTTTAATATACCAGTGATATATCTCACGGCCCACTCAGATGATGAGACACTTAAAAGAGCTAAACAGACAGAGCCTTATGGATACATACTAAAGCCTTTTGAAGAAGACGACCTGCGAACTGCAATCGAAATAGCACTTTATAAATATCAAGTAGAAAATTCTTCTACAAAATGAGCAATATTTGAATTCATCTGGGAACTTTTATGAGGATTCATTTAGATATTACAAATTATCATACCCTATGACAATTCACATTCCATACAAATAATAACACCAAATTATGCTATATATTATTCTGTTCTAGAACAAAGTATCCCTTAATATAAGGGTCTAATCCATAGGCGGGGATATGGGTCAGTATCCCTGTACTTCCCAAAAATATTCCTGGTTATGAGATAAGTATATATGATGGGTATATACCATCATATACAAAAACTATAAGTACTGCTGATTATGGACAATATATATATATGTCGATGACCAACATTAACGTGTTTCTTTAGTCGATACAAGTCAGCGACATAAGAATCTATCAATATACCAAAACCAAAGGAAGCGAAGATATGAGATTGAACAACAAAAACCACGATTGGATACTTACGTACCTAGGATTCTAGGAATTGGTACGGAAAAAGGTTAAGATCCAGGAGCTGTTAGCATGGAAAAAAAGCCACTTGATGCACTTATTAGTAAAAACGGATTATGGGTTTCACGTAACGGAAACCTCCACGGGATAAAAGCGTGTGAAACATCCCAGAAATACATCAGAATCGAAATGGATTGTGGAGAAATTATCACTGTACGCAATTCAAAATCAAGCCGATCCGCAAGATCACTTAGGAATCATAAATTCCAGAAACCCTGCAAACGATGTCGCCTTGCAGACGATAGGGTTCAGGAATTTTCAAAGAAAATCGCAAGAAAAAATGATGCAGATATCAAAATCATCCGCTCTTTTCGCTTAGCTCCTGAAAAACCAGTTCAGGAACAAATTTCCGAAACAAAACAGACAGAGGAAATAAAAGCAAACCCTTCTTCTCATCCCCAGGATGAACAAAGGGCTGGGACATTACCTAACAACAATACCAACAACCACAAATCAGCTCCAAAACCAAAAAGGAGCGATTCCAGCCCTTCCAAAAATCCAAATAAGACTTCACAGTCACAATCCAAATCCAAAAAGACCGAGTTCACACCCTCGCAAAAGACCAGAATACTCTCACTGCTTGGAACTGGCGAGATGATATCATTCGCAAAAGAAAAACGTTCCTTTGGTGAGTTGGAATCAATATTGCTAACCGAAAGGAAAAAAGATATTCGGAGTATGTACGAGGACAGCCGCGAGAATCAGCTTGGGAAAATTGAGAGAAAAATAACCGAATTTTTCGTGGACATGGGTTTCCTTGAGGTGAAATCACCTATACTTATTCCCTTCGAATATATGGAAAGAATGGGAGTCGGTGAGGACAAAAAACTATCCGAGCAGATATTCAGGGTCGGTGACAACATGTGCCTGCGGCCTATGCTTGCTCCTGGTTTGTATAATCACCTGCGAAAATTCGATAACGTACTACCTGATCCTGTAAGAATATTTGAGATCGGGC
This sequence comes from Methanolobus sp. ZRKC5, assembly GCF_038446525.1. Classification (GTDB taxonomy): domain Archaea; phylum Halobacteriota; class Methanosarcinia; order Methanosarcinales; family Methanosarcinaceae; genus Methanolobus. The sequence continues at coordinate 1,687,148 of NZ_CP151792.1, read as the reverse complement.
CATGCTACCGCAAAGAATCAGATGGGAACAGCCACCTTGAAGAATTTACAATGCTCAATTTCTGCCAGATGGGTTCTAACTGCACAAGAGAAAACCTTGAATATATAATAAAAGAATTCCTGGAATTCCTTGGTATCAAGTATGAGATAATTGAGGATAGTTGCATGGTCTATGGTGAAACCATCGATGTCATGCATAAAAATATGGAACTCTCCTCCGCTGTTGTAGGTCCCATTCCAATGGACATGGATTGGGGAATAGACAAACCATGGATAGGAGCTGGTTTTGGTCTTGAGAGACTCTTGAAAGCAAAGCATAATTTTAAGAACATCAAGCGTGCAGCAAGGTCTGAGTCTTACTACAATGGAATTAGCATTAACCTGTAAGGTGGTAGCATGATTAAAAATATTGACTACCATGGCCTTGACATATTCGCACAGGATATTGTAAATGGCCTTCAGCTCACAGATGCTAACCTAAGAGAACTGCTCTCCCTTACAGAAGAAGAAGACCTCCTAAAATTGCACTATGTTGCAAGAAAAGTGAGAGATCATTTTTTTGGGAACAAGGTTTTCCTCTACAGTTTCGTTTACTTCTCAACCCACTGCAAAAATAACTGCACTTTCTGTTACTACAACAGATGCAACGATATACAGCGATACCGCCTTGGTATGGATGAGATACGCAATATTTGCAGGACACTGAAAAACGAAAGCATACACATGGTTGACCTGACAATGGGAGAAGACCCGTATTTCCACAATGAACCTGAAAGATTCGTTGATATTGTCAAAGCAGTCAAAGAAGAAACCGGTCTTCCAATTATGATCTCACCAGGAGTCATGAATGATGGAACACTAAGCAGACTTCATGAAAGCGGAGCTGATTTTCTTGCCCTGTATCAGGAAACGCATGATGTTGATCTCTTCCATAAACTGAGGGTAGGCCAGTCATTTGAAGAAAGAATGCATTCAAGGCAATTTGCCAAAAATATCGGCTACTGCGTGGAAGATGGCATACTCACAGGCGTTGGAAATGATATAGATTCAACCATAAAATCCCTACGCGGAATGCAGAAGATCAGACCTGATATGGTACGTGTCATGACCTTTGTTCCACAGGAAGGAACTCCTCTTGAGGAAATAGATCAGAAATCCAGTCTCTCTGAACTTAAGATAATATCAATACTAAGACTGATGTTCCCTGACAGGCTTATACCCGCATCCCTTGATCTTGAGGGAATCGATGGCATGGTACATCGTCTTAATGCAGGTGCCAATGTGGTCACATCGATAATACCATCCGATTCTCCACTTGAAGGTGTTGTCAATTATGACAGAGAGCTTGAAGAAAGGGACAGGGATCCAAAAAGTGTTGTCAAACGCCTCAAGTCTATGGGTATGGAACCTGCAAGTCAGGATGAGTTCAATAAAATAATAGGAAAGTCAACGCCAAAGACAGTCGAAGTGCCGGTTGTGGCAATATGAAAAACATATGCATTATCGGAGGTAAACTACAAGGTTTTGAGGTCACTTACCTTGCTCATAAAGCAGGTATGCGTGTTGTGCTTGTAGACCGCAAGGCAAAACCTCTTATACGCAAGATTGTTGACAGTTTCCAATGCTTTGACATAACCGAGGAACCCGAAAAACTGAGGGAACTCTCAGAAAATGTGGATGCTATCATTCCGGTAAATGAAAACCTGACAACCATAGAATTCCTAAGAAGTATAGAGAATGAACTTACATGCCCTATACTCTTCGATTTTAATGCCTACTACGTAAGCATGGATAAGAAAAGTTCAAAGGATTATTTCAAGTCAATTGATATACCCACACCTGAAGATAAGCCCGCCAAGCCACCATATTTTGTGAAACCTCCATGCCAGAGCAGCAGCATTGGGACTTCTATAATATATGATGACATGGGGCTCGAAGGCCTTGATCCTTCGATGCTCATCGAGGAATATGTTGAGGGTGATGTTGTTTCCCTTGAAGTCATAGGTGACGGCAGAAACTACGCAGTTCTAAAGGAAACGAAGATACATATCGATGATACGTACGATTGCCAAATGGTGACTCCCGTCGATAACTATCCTGAGTTCAGAAAAATAAGTTATGAACTGGCAAAGAACCTCAACCTTCGGGGAATAATGGATGTTGAAGCGATAGATAGTCCTCAGGGATTGAAAGTACTTGAGATAGATGCAAGATTCCCGAGCCAGACACCTACTGCTGTCTACTATTCTACAGGAATTAATCTGGTAGAGATGCTCATGCAAGCGTTTTCAGAAGAAGTTCAAGAGATGGAAATAACTCCTGAGAAGAATTACTGCATCTATGAGCACCTGCTCCTTGATGGTGGAAACCTGAAACCTGTTGGTGAACATGTGCTCTCACAGGGCTACGAATACGTACAGTTCCATGCTTCTGAGGGGCTTGAAATATTCGAGTCAAAGGGAAAGAACAGTGTTTTCACTCTTATAAGCTGGGGAACTGACAGGGAAGAAACTGAAAAAATGAAACAGAGCGGAATGGAAATGATAGTTGAACATTTCCAGATGAAACCACAGGAGGTATAAAATGGCACTTTTGACACCAGAAGACCTGGAAAACCTTTCGATGCAGCTTGAAGAAAATGATGAGATCGCAAGAAGGGTCACAGGTCTTGATATCAGGGGAATATGCGAATCACTTTACGGAACAAAGCCAGGTTCTGAAAAAGTAGGTATCATACCCATCACCGCGGGAAACGGTGTTATCGGCAATTTCACGTCTTCTCTTTTATACATAGTCGAATACTTCGGCTTTGAAGGATTCATAGCAGAGCACCCGGACGTTACGGGTTACTATGAAGCCGTGTCCCAGGGAGCTGATATAATAATGATGGCAGATGATCATATTTTTACTGCTCACAACCTGAGGAACGAGAAGATCGTCGGCAACCATGTGGCTACAGGTGTGATCTATGCGGACATTGCTTCAAGGTTCCAGGAAGCCAGTTCAAAGGATATACTGGTCATTGGACTTGGAAGGGTTGGTTATGCAGGAGCATGTCATCTTGTAGACAAGGGTTTCAATGTCTATGCCTGCGATCCTAACAAGGAATTTCTTCAAACGGCTGTTGATGAGCTTGGAATAAAACCTTACTGTAGTGATGACAGAAAGAAATTTTCTATGGTTTTTGAAGCCACACCCAATGCAGATACAATATCAGAAGGCATGATAGAAGAAAGATGCCTTGTCTCAACCCCTGGGATACCGTGTGGGCTTCCACCTGAAGTTGGAAAGAAATATCGTGTTGACCTTGTGATGGAGCCTCTTGTAATAGGAGTTGCTTCAATGTTGTATTCTGTAATTCAAAACTAACGGAGTGTCAAGAAAATGTATGTGATTTCACTGGACCTTGGAACAAGCGGTTTCAGGGCACAACTTATAGACCTTGAAAAGAAAGAAACTTTAAAGACTGTGATAACAATGGGCCACCCGCTTCCCGGTGGAAATGTCATGGACCACCTTGATTTTGCCATGGCTACCGGAGAAGACGTAGCTCACAGGCTGATCATTGAAACTGTAAAGGAGATTCTGGAAAAGTTCGATGTGGAACCTGAAAAGATAGAGCGTATAGCAGTCTGTGGAAATCCCATACAACTCTCACTTTTCCAGAATATGGAGATAAGGGACCTTGCATACGCAGGTGAGAACAAACAGAAATCCCTTGGAGTGGAAGATGTCAAAAGAGATGCCAGAATATTCCCTGCAAATGAGATATTCAAAGGTATCTTTGAAATGGATAACTGTGAGGTAATAGTTCCTCCAGCCATCAAACACGAGATCGGTGCCGATGCTCTTGCCATGATGCTGGAAACTGATTTCATCAACCAGAAAGAACCGTGCCTTGTTACTGATTACGGCACCAATGCCGAAATGGCACTGAAGATAGGCGACAGGATAATGACCGCAAGTGCGGCTGCAGGACCTGCTATTGAAGGACAGGGGATAGCATGTGGAATGCTGGCTGGTCCAGGAGCAATAAGTGATGTGAACAGCGAAGGGAAGCTGTGGCGACTAACTGTTCTCGATGATACCATGAACCCTGTAAAAGGACCTCTCGTAGATCCTATTGTGGGAGATACCATTGAAGGCTGCATGATAATACCCAAAGGGATCACCGGTACAGGAGTTATCTCAACAATAGCACTTGCATTGAAAGAGGGGCTCATAACAAAGCTACCTGAACTACCCAATGGTAAATTGATACTTGGAGATAGTATAGTCATCACTAACAAGGATGTTGAAGAAGTAGGGAAAGCCATCGGAGCTATAAGGGCAGCCCACATGACCCTCATGGTAGAAGCAGGAATGAAATATGAGGATCTGCGCTATGCATACATGTCCGGGGCAACAGGCACTTATGTTGATGCCGATAAGGCCAGACATATCGGTTCAGTTCCAGGTTTCTCCCATGGCATCGTTCAGTTCGGTAACACTTCCATAGGTCTTGCAAGAAAAATTGCAATTGACAGATCAAAACTCGATGATGTGATCGCTATTGCAAAGAAGATACAGGCAGATCATCTTATGATGGCTACCAGTGAAACTTTCAAGGACATATACGTCTGTGAACTTTCAACCTGGATGCATGGGATGCCCCATGAGATGTACGGCCAGATGATTGAAATGTATAATATCACACCTTTCCCGGAGGACCGCGAAGATGTGGAAATTGAAAAGAGGGTCATCAGGGACATTGATGATGTTGGGACTTTTGGTCTTGATATTGTAGCAAATATTGGAATAATACTTGAAGCTCCGGTGGAAAAATGCATACTTTGCCACAAATGTGAAGAGGAATGTCCCGAGGATGCAGTCATAATTGTTGAAAAGGAAGGAAAGAGATTTGCCAATATCGACAGTCAGCATTGTCTGGGTACAAGCTGCAGGCGTTGTGTGACCATATGTCCTGAGCAGACCATGAACCATAATATACTGAAAATACAGGAAAAGAAGTAAAAAGTGAGAGTTTACTGATTTTCTATTTTCAGTATTTAGTTCTACTGGAAACTAAAGATAATCACTCATCAAATTTCAAAATTGTTGTTTTGAGGGTTGCCAAATCAACCACTGGAACCTGTGCAGGAGTGGGAACCACATTTACCCTTTTCTGAAACTCAGTCTGGTCCTGCCAGGTACCGGAATTTATCAGCAGGACATTCTTGTACCATTCAACACCCACGGTATGCACATGACCGCAGTGAAGGATATCCGGCACATTTCCAATAACAAAATGATCTTTCTTCTCAGGTGCAATGGAAACACGGCTACCATATATAGGAGAAAGATGCCTGAATTTCATCATTTCCACCATTGCCTTGGTAGGATCACCATATGATACACCAGGAACAGCTGCAACCAGATCGTCGATTGAACGGCCGTGGTATAAAAGGACCTTTACACCATCCAGATCCACAATTGAAGGGTTTCCTACGAATGTCACGTTTTCAGGGAAATCCGCTCTTATTATTTCGGGCAATTTTGGCTGGGGTTCAGCCTGGCGGACAGCATCATGGTTTCCAGGAGAAATAATAATATGGATATGACTGGGTACCCTGTGAAAATATTCGGCTGCTTTTTTGTACTGGTCATACACATCCAAAATTGAAAGTTCATGCTCCTGTCCCGGGTATATGCCAATTCCGTCAACAAGATCACCTGCAATAAGGAGATAACGAACATCCTTTGAAATGGCAGCCAATGCTTCATTATCAGTATCACCATTCAAAAAATCGAGGAATCTCTCCCAGGGCTCTTCAAGAAAAGTTGAGCTCCCAATATGTATATCAGATGTAAGAATTGCCTTTCCAGTAGTCCCACTTCTCTTAATAGTCGTATTTGGAAGATCCGGAAGAATGATCTTTTGCACTATCATGAGCTTGCCATCGTTTGTGAGTTTTCCTGTAAAACCGACAACCTCATCCAGCACCAGATGGCTGGCCTGTTCATAGAGATCTTTGTCTGCCATACGTATAAGAACTGAGAATGAACCGGTCGGATCCTCAACTTCAAGTATCTTGTGACCATTGCTTGTGCTCTTTATCTCAGATATCATGCCAATTACAGAGATCTCTCCAGCTTCCTTACTTCCCCTGAAATTGCTTCTTTTACCTGTTTTCAGACTCTCTATAGGACGGGCATTTACTCTACCTCGAATTATATCACTAATTCTGCTGTAACGGTTTCTGAAAAACTGGACAAATTCCATGTATTCACCGACACAAGTTGAATTATCTGTGATATCTGAAATCACGGAAACAGGACTATCAGAGTAGCAAACATTACTGGAAGCATCTGTTGAGCTGCTTAGTATCTGATAAGAAGGATCATAAGCATTTTTGAATACCTCATTCTGTGAACTTAGTTCCGAAGATGATTTGAAACTTTCTTCTCCCTCAGAAGGCATATCACTAAATCCTTCAAGGTCAATATGGTCAACATCAATTACAAGCACGGAAAGATCGATATTCTCCAGTATGTATGCAACAAGTTCCTTAGGGGAACAATGAGAGCATATAAGGTCCACTGCTTCAGGACTTATCTGATAGCCTTCTTCAATAAAGACAGTTAAAACATCAATTTCATTCATAATAATAACAGGTTAAAATGTAGATCATATTACAATAAAATAACTTACAAAATGATTTTAAACCATAAACATTTTATTTTTTGCAAATATACTCCTTAAATCATAAATACATTCTTTCATTTGGCCAGAATATAGGTAAAAACAATGAACTTAAAAGACACTTTTCATAATTTCAAAGAAAGTGATAACTTCTTTGTTTCACTTGCTAGGGACATTCTAACTGTCCTGTTAGCCGTATTGATATTTGCATCTTTCTCTCAAGTGGTCTTTGGGATGTGGACTCCTATGGTCGCTGTAGAATCAGGAAGCATGGAACCACACATGAATATCGGGGATATAATTTTTATCCAGAATATTGATCGAACACAAATTATAACATATGAAGATGGAATGGATAACTACACATCATTCGTCTATTCAGGAGATGTAATATTATACAAGCCCTATGGACAGGAAGGAGTGACTCCTATTATTCACAGAGCAATGTATTATGTCGAAGAGGGAGACACTATGTGGGAAGGAGGACCTGTTGCACCTTACGCCGGATATATTACAAAAGGTGACAATAAAGTAACGAACAAGTACTATGATCAGCAGGGACAGGTAAGTTACCAGATGCCTGTTAAAGAAGAATGGGTTATAGGCATCGCACGTTATAAGATTCCGTATATAGGATATCTCCGTTTGATGATTCCAAGCTTCTAAATTTAATTATTAGAGATGCAGTTGAGTTGTGAGAACAGGCTTAAAGGATTCTAGTGGTTTGAGCCTGTAATCCTCAAACAATACTTTTTTTGTGCTGTTTATAGGAACGCTTAATACTATTTCTTTTGTTCTTCCATATCTGCCTTTACTTACGACAACAGCATTTACTATCCCAAGCATATCAAGTTCTGACATCAGATCTGTCACCCTGCGTTGTGTAAGGATATCCATATCGACCTGCAAACATAACTGACGATATACGTTGTACACTTCACCTGTTGTTACATTCTTATAACCATTATTTCTCAGTACCATTACACTGTAAAGTGCAAGTTTTGACTGTGTTGGAAGAGTACGTACGACTTCAACTACACGATCGACCTCAATTTTTTCCTGGGCACCTTTTACATGTTGCTCTTCAACACGAGATTTACTCTCTCTTTCTGCAATTTCACCGGAAACCCTTAGCAGATCAAGAGCACGTCTTGCGTCACCATGCTCCTGAGCCGCAAAAGCAGCACACAAAGGAATGACCATATCATCGAGTGCATCAGGTTTATAAGCAATTTTGGCTCTTTCATGAAGAATATCACTTATCTGATCAGCATCATAAGGGGGAAAAATAATTTCTTCTTCACCAAGCGAGCTCTTAACCCTGGGATCCAAGAATTCAGTGAATTTGAGATCATTTGAAACTCCGATCATACTGACCTTTGAATTTTTAAGATCTGTATTGATTCTTGAAAGATTATATAGGACATCATCACCTTTCTTGATCAGTTTATCAATTTCATCCAAAATTATAATGACAACTTGTTTTTCAGTATCAATTGTTTCTTTGAACTTGAAAAAGACCTGGTCTGTTGGCCAACCAGTCATTGGAACATCTTCTCCAAACTGTCGTGTGAGATTTGCAAGAAGACGATATTGAGTATCAATCACTTCACAATTAAGGTAAACGACTTTACAGGAAAGACCAAGTGATTCACCTTTTCTTTCCAGTTCGATTCCAACGTTTCTAGTGACGGCTGTTTTACCTGTACCGGTCTTTCCATAAATAAGGATATTAGAAGGTGTATCTCCTCTAAGTGCTGAAACAAGAATTGACGCAAGACTATTAATCTGATCATCACGATGAACAAGTGAATCAGGAGTGTATGAATGTCTTAAAACCTCTTTATTTTTAAAAATAGGTTCATTTTCCAGGAGTTCCTGGAAAAGACCATCTAATGATTTATTTTCCATTTGCTTATTTCACCCTATCCTAAAAATTTAAAGATTTTATAACGCATCTATGTAGAAGATAACAATCAATAATGTGATTGGTTTTATTCTCTATATTCCAAACGCTACATTGGAAGGAGAGGTTATTAATGTTTATGGTTTAAACCCCCTTGTTTCAACTGGAACTAGATATAAAAAAGATATGATGTTAAATAATCAGTATGCACAAAAACATTTAAAAAAATATAATAAAAGGTGTATATAAACAATTATGTTTCTCATGGAACTAAACCCCTTTATTTCAACTGGAGAGTTTATAAAGAACTGTGACCCTATGATTTCAACTGGAGTAGAAAAAAAAGATGTGAACTATCTTTTTAAAATATAGAAAAAAAAGATTTCAGTGTTACTATCTCAATAATCATATATATAATTGTCTCTCAAAAAGATGAGTTTTTTAATAAAAATAGATTTTAGTCCTTTTTTTATGCATGTTCCAGTTGAAACAATGGGGTAGCACATATTACTACATTTTTTAAGAATGTATAACCCAATTACAACCTAATTAAATTTAGTATTTAAAAGTTCCACTTGAAATGATGGGGTCAGACTACCAAATTAGAAACAAATTTTTAATCCTTTATCAAGTTAAAATAATGTAGAATCAATTATTTGAATTCTAATATCATATAGCTCAACAATTCTAATACAACATATCTTATTGACCCTAAGCTAATCACATTTCAAAATAAAAACTTAAAAAAGTTTTAAAATTTATTGCAATAAAAGTTATCTGGTTATTTCGTAACACAATTCTTTTAAACATCTTCTATTATTCATATAGCAAATGAAAGAAACCGGCCTATCTGAAGAGAAAATAAGAAATATTTTAGACGATTCAAAAAGGCAAGACCTCAAATATGAACACGTATTGAGTTCCATGTGTACTTACCCACATAGAATAGCAGTAGAAGCTCATATGCAGTTCATAGAATCAAATATGGGTGATTTTGGTCTTTTTCAAGGTACTTATAATTTGGAAAAAGAAGTACTTAGTATGTTAAGTCATCTTTTGCATCATCCTGATGCATCAGGCTATACAACTACAGGTGGAACTGAATCGAATATCCAGGCCATACGTTCCATGCGAAACCTTTTCCTTCAAAGATCAAAATGCGATAAACCCAATCTTGTTGTTCCGGATTCAGCTCATTTTTCTTTCGATAAAGTATCTGATATTCTTGATGTAGAATTAAGAAAAGCCAGTCTTGATGAACATCTGAGAGTATCTATTGACTCGGTTAACTCTCTTATAGATGAGAATACTATAGGTCTTGTTGGCATAGCAGGGTCAACGGAATTTGGTCAGGTCGATCCCATTGATAAACTCTCTGAAATTGCACTAAAAAATAATATTTTTCTGCATATTGATGCTGCTTTTGGTGGATTTGTACTTCCATTTCTTGAGGAGGTATATAAATTTGATTTCCTATTACCAGGTGTAACATCAATAGCAATTGACCCACATAAAATGGGTTTGAGTACAATACCATCCGGTGTTCTTCTATTCAGAAGTTCTGATTTTCTTGAAAGTCTCAAGGCAGATACTCCTTACCTGACAGTTTCGACCCAATATACTCTTACAGGAACCAGAAGTGGAGCTGCTGTTGCAGCAACATACGCGGTTATGAATTTCCTGGGAAAAGAGGGTTACAGAAAAATGGTTTCAGAGTGTATGGACTTAACCCATTATCTCCTGAAAAAACTTGCAGACATGGATGTCCATCCATTAATAGAACCTGTAATGAATGTAGTTGCACTGGAAGTTCCAAAATCAGATATTGTCAGAAGCAGGCTGGCAAATGAATTCAACTGGCAGGTTTCGATAACCCAGAATCCTCATGGTTTACGTCTTGTGATAATGCCTCATGTAACTTTTGAAATGATAGATTCTTTTGTGCAGGATCTAAAACAGGTTCTTCAAACAATTTAATCTGCTTGAAACTTAAAGTAAAAACCGGATATTTGAAAAATAAAAATTTGAGGGGATGAGGCTAGATGGCACCTGGCCTTGAAACGTGTAAGGCGTGTGTTCATCTTGCCCGTCTTAAGCTAAAATAGATCATTTTTATATATACTCTTAAGCCAAGCAGGGTGAAAGTATTCTATACATATCATTCTATGGATTTAACTTCAAATAAAAATTAGATAAAGATAAATATGAATCCATCTAACATGTTGTCATGAATACTTCATTGAAGATTGGAAGCATTATGGGAATACCTATTAAGCTTCATATTACTTTTTTATTGATTCTTCCAGTTTTTGCTCTTGTTTTTGCTACAAATCCACAACCCTATGGTTTTGCAGACGTAGGCTCAACTACAGAGGTTTATGCTCTATCCCTTTTAACAACAATATTGCTATTTAGTTGTATTTTGCTCCATGAGCTAGGTCATTCTTACATAGCTAAAAGTTATGGTGTTGAGATCAAGGATATAACCTTGTTGTTATTTGGTGGCGTTTCTTCCATGGAAGAGATTCCCAGGAATCCTTCCCAGGAATTTAAAATGGCATTTGCAGGACCATTTGTAAGCCTTGTCATAGGTTTTGGTCTTCTCGCATTGCACATAATGGCAATTTCATTCATTCCATCGTACAGTGGTACTTCTATTTATCTGATGGTGGGAATCCTGGCTTCTATTAATATAGTACTGGCCCTTTTCAATTTGCTTCCGGCTTTCCCCATGGATGGGGGAAGACTTCTTCGCGCCTGGTATGCAAAAAGAATGAGCTATGTAAAAGCAACCCACTATGCTGCCTACATTGGTAAGATGTTCGCTTTTCTTATGGGTATCATTGGCTTGTTCTCAAATCCATGGCTCATTTTGATAGCCTTTTTTGTGTACATCGGTGCCTCCGAAGAGGACAAACAAACAACTGTGACAATAGGTCTTGAGAAGCACAAGGTTGAAGATGTAATGTCAAAGGAAGTGGTCTCCGTTCTCCCTGAAATGACAGTAGAGGATCTCTCACATTTCATGTTCGAGAAAAAACACCTGGGATATCCTGTAATCAAGGGCAATTCTTTAAAAGGGATTGTGACCTTTACAGACATACGTAATGTTCTTCCGCATGAGCGCTATGCAACCCTTGTATCCGATGTCATGACAAAGGATGTGATCTCATTATCTTCAGGTGCCAATGCGGCAGAAGCTTTCAAAATAATGACTGTCAATAATATAGGGCGTGTTCTGATAGCAGACGATGATGATGTAAAAGGTATCCTTTCTAGAACAGATCTTATGCGATTGTTAATGTTAGAGAGTGAATAGTTTTAGTAGTCTTAAAAGAGGATCTACATTGAAAAATGATAATTTGAGTGATTCACAGGAAAATGTTTCCACCTACAATTACAATACCAGTGGCGGTAATTTGTACTCGGGAGAGGATTCTGGAGAATCATCATTTTCAAGCTCAGGCCCAACTGAGATCGAAGTGATAAAAGAATTAATAGAGCCTGAAGAAGCAATTTCAGGTTCAGATTCTGAAGATATTAAAAAGCCCACTGAGATTATACTTGTGGGAACAGCCCACGTATCTGAGAAGAGTGTCAGGGAAGTAAATGCGGCAATAGATAGGGAAAAACCGGATATTGTTGCCGTGGAACTTTGCAGACCAAGGTATGAGGCCATCAAAGGCAATGTTCAAAATAGTGACATACCTGTAAAAGAACTTCTCAAAGAAGGAAAGGTCTATTTCTATCTTGTACACATGCTGCTGGCTCATATCCAGAAGAAATTCGCTGATGACATGGGTGTGCAACCTGGTGCTGAAATGATAAGTGCTATTGAGGCTGCAGAAGCAAGTGGTGCACAGATTCTTCTTATTGACAGGGATATTCAGATTACTTTGCAGCGTTTCTGGGGCAAGATGGGTTTCATTGAGAAACTGAAGATGCTTGCAGGCCTTATAGCTGCAGTTCTTGGCATAGGTGGTACCAAGGATATTGATATAGATACGATCACAAACCAGGACATGGTTTCCATGCTTGTGGAAGAGTTCAGGGAATCATCACCAAATGCTGTCAAGGTTCTTATTGATGAAAGGGACGCATACATGGCTAACAATCTTGTGCGAGCCGCAGTTGGTGGTAATAAAAAGATAGTTGCTGTTGTAGGTGCGGGCCACAGGGCAGGTATCCAGCGTTATCTTGAGAATCCCAAGACCATCCCCACGACTAATTATGCAGTAGAAGCTCCAAAGAAGCGATTCAATATAATGAAAATATTTGGTGCCGCAGTTGTAGCACTTGCCCTTGGAACATTTGCTCTTCTTATTCTATCCGGAGTTTCTCTTGAGAGCCTAGCTATTGCTTTTGCATGGTGGTTCATAATCAATGGGGTGCTCAGCGCCGCCGGAGCGATAATCGCAAGAGGACATCCTTATTCAGTACTTACTGCATTCTTGGTTGCATGGCTCACATCACTGAACCCAATGATAGCAGCCGGATGGTTTGCGGGTCTTACAGAAGCCAAATACCGAAAACCTACTACCGATGATTTCAAGGAACTGGTTGAGATCGAGACCACTAAAGACATGATGAACAATAATCTCTTCCGTGTCGTATTGGTAGCATCTCTGGCTAATCTGGGTAGCATGCTTGGAACATTCATTGGTATACATGTCATGCTTCAGGTCACAGGTGCTAATCCACAAGAAATCATTCAGAATGGTATTAGTGCAGGACTTATGGCTATTGGAATGGGATAAATCTTAGTTCTTAAATCTCAATCCATTTTTCTTTTTTGGATACGTACACTCAATTATTTTTGTAACTATTCAGCCTGATAAAAACACTATCAATAGCAATCTTGACAAAAAGTTGAGACCTACATTTTATTAGGATCATTAATTTTGATTGTTGCCATTGATTGCTTTTTTGATTCTTAGGTTGTTAGTGAGCAAACATCTCCGTTTTGATTAAATCAGTATCAATAGGCTAATTGTGGTAGGCTGAATAGTTACTTATTTTTTTTAATACCAATTTCCTCAAATTTATCTGCAAGCCGATAGGATATGTCAGAAAGATAGGCGGTTCCCCATGTAGCTGCAAGTATAGCCCCCAAGAGATCAAACATGAGATCTATCATAGTGTCGTGGATACCGTGTTGTGCCAGAATAGCTTCATAACCGAGTCCTGACGTTAGTTCATCGCTCAGAAATTCTAATATTTCCCACAAAACTCCGGTCGCAAGTATGAACAATAAAATAAAAAGGAACAATACTTTGGGTGGAATGTAGATCTCATCGACATAGATATCAATGGCTCTTATCAGGGTATATCCGGCAGCTGCTACAACGCATGCTGAAAGCGCATGGGTCATATTATCCCATCTCAGGATATTATCATAAAATGCAAAAGTCCCAAGCAAATGCAGGAAAACAGCAAATGTGATCCATAAGGTCAATCCAGTGTCATGGGGAATGTCATATTTGCGTGTGATAAAATACGGTACGAAAGTGAGAGTCAAACCTGCGGCTGCATTTATGGTTGTGGATAGATCCTTTAGAAGGATTCCTGCTATCAGTAATATGAAAAGGCATATCTGCATGATTTTTGCTGCAAGTTTTTGTTTATTGCTAGAGATGCCGAGTAACTTGCGGATAGGTGCAGGCGGCCTGGATGTAATGTAATTAGATGCTTCTTCAGACATTTGGATAGGAATCTCTACATTACCGATAGATCCACCTGGCCTGAAGTACCAACCGAATATGAGTCCAGCAACAATACCCGCTATTGCAGCATAGATGAACTCATGCATCATAGCACTATTTATGGCATCAGATGTCTGATTGTTGAGGATATAACTGGTACCCAAATTCATGTCTAAAAGCCACTGTATCAAGTGCCAGAGGCCTGACATTGCAAGTGTCACGATAAGCACAAGGAGTATGGCAAATTTGTAATTCATTTTTACAGCAGTGAACCAATTAATCTCAGCCGCCAGCAGCAGAGCGATGGTAGCTACTGAAAGATAGAATGGTATGCTGGTGGAAAAGAAATAATAAGCCGTCGTACTTCCGACAATGGGTATGATTGCTAATACTATAAAGTACCACGAAGGCATAATTGAGAGCTTGCGCATTATAATTGCAGGAGCTATTATTATGCAGATCACAAAAGCAATAAGTATGGTCCACATGAACCTGCCGTAGATAAAATTCCCGATACACAGCAGTGAAAGCAGTAGTACCATTGACCAACCAGCTAATGCATTAAGAGCTGTGTTCTTTAGAAGCTTGCTTAGTTTGTCTATTGGTTCCATAGCAATCTGCCTTAATGATTTTTGAATGAATCCTAATTAAACTAAGTTATTCATCTGGAATTGGGAACTTGATGATTTATGGCTGCTTCACTATAACAATCTATAGAATCAACTATAATCTGTATTATTAAATGCTTCAATCCAGTTTTCTACAAGTTCCAATGGATACATATCTAACAGCACATTAGTAAATGTGAAAGATATAAACCTATGGAATTCAAAGATTCTGCCGGAAATACGGAATAGACTAAGATAAGGAAAAAAGAAGAAAAAAGAAAGAACCTTAACAAAGGTCTTTCAGGTGGAACTGGTACTTTCCGAGCTTTCCGCCGTAGTTTCCTGCGGTGATCTTTGAGACACCAGGAACTGCGATAGCTGCTTCGATACCTGCCTTCATTGCTTTCTGGATTGAGTCTTCATCGAGGCCGTTGATGACAAGCTCGTAAACTGCCTTTACGCCTTCTGGGATCTCGGTGCCTTCGACCTTGTCCCTGATGGATGGGCAGAACTTCTCGTTTGCAGTTGCCTTCATGAACTTGTAGTTGTTGAAACCTGCTTTGGAACCACTTGCAACAATTCCGCCTGGGAATGGAGTGATGGTACCGTCAAGGTCCTTGACAGCTTCTACTGCAACTTCTGCTGCTGTAAGTGCTGTCATCTGGCTGTCGCCGAAGATAAAGAAGTTACCGCCTGCAATACCTGCAACAGCTCCGATGTTCTCTTCTACAAGGAAGTCACCCTCCATGATTGGAACACTGTGCATCTTGCGGCCATCGATCTGCGTCTCGGATTCCATTCCGTCACCGAAGAACTTGAGTTTGAAGCCTACGTTGAACTGCTTCTCAGCATCTGGAAGTCCATTGAAAACAGCTGTTGTTGGAGCTGTAAGTATGCATTGTCCGATGCGCTCAAGTAACTGGTGTTCAAGTGCTTCGTATCCGAAGGTGCAGATCTGGATGTAAACACCAGGTCTTCCGTCAGGTGTCTCGTCAGGACCAACGAACTTTTCAATGCCTGCTTCTGCAGGGCACATAATAACAGATGTTCCAAATCCCGTTGCTTCAAGTGCAGCTACTTCAGCCCAGTGTTTTGTTGCTGCGGTGATGAGCACTCTTGAAATTTTGATTGGAAACGCTTCTGCGAAAGTATCTTCGATTTCTACTCCATTGATATCCATGATAATCCCTTGGTTTAAATTAAAATTATAGTTGTGAACATATTACATGCCACCTAACTATAGCACTAATACAACACAATTACAATACATATACTCTTCGAAAAAGAGCTTATTTTCCACCGGACTTGCGGTATGTCTTGTCAAAAAGTGCAAACATTTCCCTGTCAATTTCCCTGTATTTTCCAATCTCAAAGACTGCTTCATTAACAAAAATGGAAATAGAATCAATATTTGAAAGTTTCGCAAAGCTCTTTGAAGAACTTGCAGTGGATTCAACCATCTGTTCCTTGATGGATATCTCACAAACTGCGAGTATTGAATTAACAGCATTTGATGCCTGTTCTTCAAGATTATTATCTGCCGCAACCGTGCAGAAATATTCCATAACCGGAATGATCCTTGAAACATTATCATCAGAATGTTTTCTTGCGGCAACAATTCCGATATCTTTTAAAGCTGCTGTTACATCGACTACAGAACTCTTTCCAAATATTTCTCCAATTTCTTTCAATGTCTCTATTACTTTATCAAGACAATCATGCCTTTTCAGATTAGGATATTCGTGAATCGTTTTTATTCCAATGTCTCTTAGTGTATAGATGATTAGTTTTTTCAGATGGTCCTGATCCTTACTATCAACAGTTCTTGCAAAATCAATAAGGACTTTCCTGATATTCTCAAGAGTAGCAGTATCCCTGTTTACTGCAGCATCAAGAGCTATCTTCTTCAAGAGGACCACTGAATTCTCGGTGGGCTCCGACATCTCTTTTTTCGCAGATGAGATTCCGATGTCACCGGTTGCAATCGAAAGTTGATGCATGGGGGTGGATACTACCTTATTGGTAACGATATTAACAAGGTCTTTTGGGCTTTTTGAACGTTTGATCAATGCCAGTTTATCCAGCTGTGAGAAATGTTCTCTTTCCCTGTACATTTCAAAAAAACTGGTCATACTGTTTATGGTATGCAACGTGAAACTCTCTATATCTGCCTTTGAACACTGTTTTCCAATAGAACCAAAAGCATCGATAACTTCTATCAGTGCAAATCTATCCTTTTCATCCCCTGCAAGGATTGCAAGCTGGTACAGGTGCGCATTCAAGTGTTTTATGATGAGAGCTTTGTTCCCGCTTGATGCCAAAACTTTTGTACATATTTCAGGTATCTTTCTGATACCTACGGTTGAAACAAAGTTATCCTTGTTCCGAATGGCCCCACGTATAAGATCGATAACAGGTTGTAGAGGGTCGATATTTCCTGTCCCGGTTTCCAGTTTTCTGTAGCTTTCATTCATATCATATATTTGCAGGTCTCTGGTAAACTTTTCAAAATCAAGTTTGACAGTTTCTGTCCTAAGGTAGTCAGCTAAAAGGAAAGCTAATACTGACAGGATAAAACAATATGTAAGGAGAATTACCATACCTGTTGGCCTGAACGTTCCCAGAAAATGCATGATCGATGCTGCAAGAGCAAATGTTCCGATAGTATAGGAAAACATGTCAGTCAAAGCATCTTTCTTACCGGCCAGCCAGAGGGATGCGATCCAGAAAAGTGCAAAACAGATTACAAGAACGATATTGTTCCAGAAAAAGTCCATTTGCTGGTCAATGAGTAAAGTTGCGATGAAAGCAAGCTGGATTACCAGTGCTCCAATAGCAAGATCAGCACCTACATCCCTGAGGTTTATTTTCAGGTAATTCTTTATAAGGATGTTTGCAAAAAGAAAAATTGATATTACACCACTTATTAGGGCTGTGTCAATGATATCTGGTATCAGGATCTGCATGAGAATATATTGTACATGTTTATTTATATATATATTGAAATTATACGGCACTTCTGTCCCTGTCAATGGTCAGCAATCTGGCATTTATAGCGACTATAATCGTGCTCAATGACATAAGTACTGCTCCGGCAGCAGGTGATAACAATATTTCATGCTGGAAAAGCACCCCTGCTGCAAGTGGAATTGCCAGGGCATTGTAGCCTGTAGCCCAGAAAGGATTCTGTATAATCTTGCCGTATGTTGTGCGGGAAAGATCGATGATTGTCATAACATCAAGAGGATTGCTCTTTACAAGTACGATGTCCGCGGTTTCCACTGCAACATCAGTCCCCGCCCCAATGGCTATTCCGATGTCTGCCTGTGCCAGTGCAGGCGCATCATTGATACCGTCCCGACCATTGCCACAGTAAGTCCTCTCTCCTGAACTTCCTTAATTCTGGAAGCTTTTTTTCTGGAAGAACCCCTGCAAATAATTGAAGGATGATAAGAGAAGAATCGATATGGTCAATGCAAGCGATATCCAGAACCTGTTCCTGAAATCATGAACCATCTTTGCATGGTGATTGGAATGTCCCTGATGCCCTTGATGTTCCATGTGTTCTTCATGCTCATTCTCATGTCAATTCATTGCATGCTCATCGCTATGATATCCTGTATTTTTATGCACCATGCTTTACTCCCTCTCCACTTCAGGTTCAGATGCCCAGTTTCTTACGATTGTTCCCGATATGTTCGAGCATAAGTTCCACTTCCTTTGCAGCACCGTTTTCCACATTCATAACTCCGCATGTACATTATTCGCACTGAATCATGATATGATATTCTGTCATTTTCCTCATGGGCTTTCCCTTGTTTTAAATTGTAGCCTAAACCCAATATATAGGTGGGTGAACAGAGAACAAAAACTCTTTAGGAAAGTACTTTTGAAGATTGTATAAACGTTTTACATTTATTGTTTTATTTGTTCAATAAAGTTATCAATTACAATTTATTATATAAGAATGTATATAAAATATTGAATACCTCTGCCCTTAAGGAACACTCCCGCAAAACGTTCCTATGAGGGATCTTACCATGAATAAAACGTATTATTTGCCAGGATATTTTTTTGTATTTATCTTTCTGTTGACCTTTTTCACAAGCGTTGTCTACGCAGAAGAGACTTATGTACTGGAGGAACAACAGATGCTGGATCTGATCAACGACGAAAGGCTGAGTTATGGACTTGAGTCATTAACTCTGAATCCTGTTCTTACCCAGGTTGCAAGAGATCATAGTAAAGAGATGATAGAAAATGATTACTTCTCTCACGATTCATTTGATGGTACTCTTTTCTCGGAAAGGCTAAGTGATGCAGGCTATTCGCTCTACCGTGTTGGTGAGAACATTGCTATGAAATATCCTCCTGATGTTGTAAAGGCTCACGAAAATTTGATGAACTCAGCTGGGCACAGGGCAAATATCCTGAGTTCCAATTATAACGAGATGGGCATTGGAATATGGGTTGGAGAATATTCTTCATATTCGAACACTGCCATGTATACTCAGGACTTTGGATGGAATCCGAATGTGGTAGCTCTCTTTTCTATAAGTTCTTCCCAACCTGCTTCAAATAGCATATTCTCAAATGGCGCTGAACAGATTTTTAGCATACAGACAAACGATGTATGTGATGTAAGCTGGTCTGTGGCTGGTACCGTTGTTAAAACTGATGAAGATGTAACACAATCTTACTACAATACACAATCACTTTCAGAGGGTATATATGATATTGAAGCAACTGTTGTGGCTGCTAAAGGAAGTGATTCTGTTAGCTGGCTGTTAGAAGTGATACCGGAAGTGTTGCCTCCAGAATCTATAAAAGGGGACTTTGATGGAGACAATGATGTTGATTTTGATGATTTCGTGGAATTAGCCGAAGTATATAATTCAAGTTCAGGTGATGTAAGATACTCTTCAATATTCGATTTTGACGAAGACAATGATGTCGATTTTGATGATTTTGTGGAGTTTGCAGCTGTGTACAACAAGTGAATTTAGAGATTTGAAACATCACCAATAAACAAAATATAGAACATATAAATTGAGGATTATGTGCGGTGACATTATCCTCACTTTTTATCAACAGGCAATGTATACTAATCCAGTTTGAAAACTAATTTTTACTCATTAAAGCTAATGGAGTTATTTTTACTTTTTTTATTCTTTGAAACCAACAACCATTAATAAAAACAAGGTAACTATTCAGCCTAACTGTTTTAATGATGCAAAAAACAATATACTATGGCTTCATTCTATGTGTTAAAAAATATTCAGTAAAATATCATAAAAAACGTCTATCAATCTGAGGGGATTTGTATAGACCGCGAAGAAATACTTGCAGTTTATGAAGCTGGTCCAGAAGCAGTAGTAGAACTTGTAACTCGATTACTTGGGATAATTGAACATCAATCTCTCCAAATTGCACAACTTGAAGAGCGTGTCAGGCATTTGGAAGAAATGCTTGAAAAGAATAGTCGCAACAGTAGCAAACCACCTTCTACTGATTCTTATGCACGGAATAAACCAACCGTTAAAAGTCAAAGAAAAAAGACCAATAAGCATGTAGGTGGTCAAAACGGTCATCCTGGTACTACATTAAGAATAAATGATGATCCGGATGAAGTTATTGTTCATCCTGTTAATCAATGCGTCAATTGTGGGAGATCGTTAGCTTCTGTTCCCTCTAACTATGAAAGAAGACAGGTCTTTGACATTCCTCCTATAACTATCAATTGCATTGAACATCGTTGCGAGATTAAAACATGTCCCAAATGTTCTCATGTAAACAAAGCTCTTTTTCCAGATGGTGTAACTCAGCCGACTCAATACGGTCATCGAGTTAAGTCATTTGCAGTTTATTTGCACACTTACCAATTACTTCCTTATCAGCGTGTTACCAAGTTGTTCTCTGATATTTTGGGATGCAAGATAAGTCCTGCTACTTTGGTGAACACGGAACGTAGTTGTTTTGAGAAGCTTGGAGCTTTTGAAAATACAGTGAAACATCTCCTGAAAGAATCTCCTGTCATCAATCTGGATGAAACAGGAATGAGAATAAATGCAGTTCGTAATTGGCTTCATGTGGCAGGTACAGACAAACTGACCTATTATTTTGCACATCGCAAAAGGGGCTCAGAAGCAATGGATGCTATGGGCATATTACCAGGTTACACTGGTGTTGCAACACATGATTTTTGGAAACCGTACAACAAATATGAATGTCAACATTCATTATGTAATGCACATTTATTACGAGAGTTAACTGGAGCTTCCGAAAACAGGGATCAACAGTGGCCAAAGATAATGAGTGATCTCTTGATATGCATTAAACATCATGTTGATAATGATCTTTTAGATACTGAGCTAATTCAAAGGTTCAGTGAGGATTATGATCACATAACTTGTTTAGGAGTGAATGAAAATCCTCCTGATCCGGAATCAAATGTGCGGTCTAAAAAACGAGGACGTAAGAAGCAGACCACGGTAAAGAATTTGCTGGATAGGTTTATTGGCCATAAAGAGGATATCTTGCGATTTATGTACGACCAAAACGTTCCGTTTGATAACAATCAGGCTGAAAGAGATATCAGAATGACGAAAGTACAGCAGAAGATATCAGGTACTTTCCGCAGTAAACAGGGTGCAAAAAATTTCTGCCGTATAAGAGGATACGTGTCTACTGTTAATAAGAATTCTGAATCTGTTATCGATGCAATTAGTGCAATATTTTATGGCAATTCATTTGTTCCAAAGTTGCAGAATTGATCGTGGATGAAGAAATCAGCTTGGTGGAAGTGAGCTAGGCTGAATAGTTACAAAACAAGAATATAAAAATATCTATAAGGTGAAATTATGTTAAAGATAACACCATATATGGGACCGCTTGTCATAATCGTTTCAATTGCAGGATTATGGTTCCCGATACTTGGTTATTTTATGCTGTTGGTGTTTGCCGCTATTTTTCTGATAGCACCATTCAGAGGACGCTGGTTCTGCGGGAATCTATGCCCCAGAGGAAGTTTCATGGACTTCTGGGTCGGTCGGGTATCTGAGAAGAAAAAGATACCAAAGGTGCTCAAAAGTTACTGGATAAGAGTTCCTCTTTTCCTGTTGATGATGGTCTTTATGAGTTACAGGCTAATGAATACTCACGGACTTGTGAACCAGATAGGTATGGTTCTGGTTGTTATGTGCCTGACAACATCATCCATTGCAATTATACTGGGAGTAACGATTGCTCCAAGAACCTGGTGTACTTTTTGTCCAATGGGAACTTTGCAGAGCATTGTCGGAGTGAATAAATACCCGTTACAGGTTGATATTGATAAATGCATAAAATGTTACAAATGCGAAAAAGTGTGCCCTATGCATCTGAATATAGTAGAGATAACGCACAATCCAGACTGCATCAAATGCGGAAGATGTATTGATATATGTCCGAAGGATGCACTGAGCTTTAAAAAAACAACCAGAAGCTCATAAGTTCTTTTTTGTCTCTTCACCTAAAGATACAAAAGCAATGACCCACTTTTAAATGTAACATGGACACGATGAACTTTGATGGCTCCTGCGATCCAAATCCGGGAGGAATAATGGGATTTGGCTGGGTAATCAACTGGAGCAGTGGGAAAGCTCCAACAGAAGGAAGCAAGGAAAAAAAACCGACTCCCAGCAATACCAATAATGTTGCTGAATATACCGCACTTAAAGAAGGAATACTTAATTATCTGAATCTTGGAGGAAAAGGTCCTCTCCAGGTTTACGGGGATAGCAAGCTTGTGATAAGCCAGATGTCAGGTAAATGGAAGGTTAAGAACCAGAACCTTGGAGTGATAAAAGAGGAAACAGCCTCCATAATCAAAAAACATGATCTGAAGGTTAAATTCGACTGGGTCCCGAGGGAACAGAACAGCACGGCTGACAGACTGGCAATGCCAACATCCTCATCAAAGAATTCATCTAAGACCTCATCAAAATCTTCATCCGTTAAACCGGCAGACAGGAAGTTCATTGCGAATGTTAATTCAATATCTGTTTCTCCTCAGTTAAAACTGGGAATAAATGAATTGAATACCAGTCCATCCCCCGGTTTTAAATCATTCGCCCAACTGAAAACAGGTGGTATGGATTCTTTTTCCAGAAAAAGACTTGCTGAGCTGCAGAAAGAAGCCGGGGAAAAAGTGTCATCCATCGTCCAGAAAGAGTTTCCAAAAAATCTCACTCATCAGGCTTCTGCATTGAGATGGATGCTGCGGGGACTGGCAACAGACCTTGCTGTCAGGAAGGTCCAGGTGGATGTTGAGATCAGTAAAAAGAAAAAGAGATAGCTGTCTCCTTTTTACTTAGTTCGGTTCACAATGCTTTTTTAATAGTGAACCAGAATACACTTCCCTTTCCAAGTGGATTGTTGTCCACACCGACTTCTCCATTGTGGAGTTCGACAATTCTCTTGACAATGGCCAGCCCAAGACCGCTTCCTTTTACGCTTCCCTTGTCTGCCTGCCTGAAACGCTCAAATATCATGGCCTTGTCCTCATTGCTGATACCCGGACCAACATCATTGACCTTGATTTTCCATTTATCCCCTATATCTGAGATATCAATTGTTATTTTTCCTTTTGGAGGGCTGAATTTAATGGCATTGGAAAGCAGATTCAGGAATACTTCTTCTATCAGAGGATTGATAAGTGAAGGGCATTCTCTTGCAGATTTAAAATCAAGTTCAATATCCATTTTATTCATTTCAGGGCCAAAGTTCCTGATAACTTTCTCCAGAATGGGTACAAAATCCTGCTCTTCAAATCTGATATCATCGATAGATTCCAGTTTAATGAACTTAGAAGCCGATTCTATCATGTAGATCAACTTTTCGTTGTTCTTGTGTATTCTGTCAAGCAGTTTTTTCTTGTTATCCTCATCTTCAACTATAATGAGTTCCTCAGTGAAACCCCTGATAATATTTGCAGGATTGAGAAGATCATGGGTAAGTATGTCAGTGAACAATACTTTGAGATAATTTGCATCTTCAAGCTCTTTTGCATACTCCTTGAGGTTCTCTTCAGTCTCCTTTCTGCTCAGGGACTCGGCAAGCACATTGGTCACAGATTGCACAAAGTGCATATCATCGTTTGTGAACACTCTTTTTTGAGTGGTGTGTACGTTCATGGTTCCGAAAGGCTTGTCCTTGCTTCCGATAATCGCATCAATACCACTAACAATTCCCTGATCTTTCAATAAGGATAAACCACTGAATTTTTTCTGTGTCTTGTTCTCATGAACTATAGCTCTTTCACCTGAATAGAGAGTGTAGCAAAAGATTATATTTTTCCCATCATTCTCTGTTTCAGAATCACTGTGGCATTCTTCTCCCCAGCCGACACCTGCAATCATGACAGAATTGGAATCCTCGTGTTTCATTATTCTGCAATATTCAACATCAAGTGTGCTGGCTACAAGTTTGACAGATTCCAGCATCAGAGTATCAAGGTCTGCCCCGGCAAGTCCGTCCTGTCCAAGTTTAGCTACAGCAGCCTGTTGTTTTTCCCTCATCTGAAGGACTCTTTCTACAGATTTACGCTCACTGATATCCTTTGAATGTCGCACGACCATTGTGACATTGCCATAATCATCAAAAACAGGGGATAGTTCAACAAGCTTCGTTTTATTATCCAGAGGATCTTCAATTTCAAATTTCTTGCATACACCGGTTGCAAAAACCTCAATCAAGTGGCATGGCTCGCAGGGTTTGCTTCGCTTCATAAGGCAGCTATAACAAAAAGAATGCCCCTGTTTTTCATTTGCAGGTATTGAGTCACAATCCTTCCAGTTGCTTGTTACGATTTTCAGGTCACGGTCTATCACGACTATGAGGTCTTGTATTGATGCAAAGGCCTTTTTCAGAAGCTTGAGCTGTTGATTCTTTAGCTCATCGTTTTTTGGTTCGCAGATTGAAATATAGATTCCCCGTTCATTGAAAGTAACAAGATTATTCTGTAAACTGCTTATGCCAATAGTATAATTTTATAGCATTCATTTACAAGTGAAAGGTGTCTTGGATTCTCATATTTATATGTATCCGGCATGACTGGATATCATAATGAGGATGATGTTGATATATGCTTATATTTTCCGAACTGCTCTGTAAAAATAAATCTAAAATCTATATGAAGAGGTCTGATAAAAAAATAAGAAATTATTATATTCAATATCATATATTTAATGAACAGCAATATTTGATATAATATTCATAATTTTATTCCACAATGTTTGCAGAATCGGGCATCTACATCATTATTCTGATTACCACAATTATTGCAGATAATTTTAGGT
Organism: Methanolobus sp. ZRKC5; assembly: GCF_038446525.1. GTDB lineage: Archaea > Halobacteriota > Methanosarcinia > Methanosarcinales > Methanosarcinaceae > Methanolobus. The sequence continues at coordinate 1,661,914 of NZ_CP151792.1, read as the reverse complement.
CTTGCCCTATCCCGTGCATCAATAGAGGCCAGGCTCATCTCAGCTGTTACAATACCGGTGGGAACAGCAATAATACTGTAACCCATTATCATAACAACAGAAGCCAGAGCTCTTCCAAGTGATGTCTGTGGCACAAGGTCACCAAAACCTACAGTTGTCAGGGTTACAATAGCCCAGTATATGCTCATTGGTATACTTGTGAATCCGTTTTCCTCTCCTTCGATCAGGTACATGAGTGATCCCAGGACAATGACAAGCGTTAGCACTGTAAAAAGAAAAACAGTTATCTTCCGGCTGCTGGCCTTCAAAGCATCGATTAGTAATTCAGCTTCATTAAGGTACTTAACCAGCTTGAGAATACGAAATATCCTTAAAACCCTGAGTATCCTTATAACCAGCAGAAACTGGCTTCCTGGAAGGAACAGGCTCAGATAGGTCGGGACTATTGCCAGCAGATCAACTATTCCAAAAAGACTTGTTGAATATTGGATCTTGCTTTTAACGGATATAAGGCGAAGAATGTATTCAATCGTAAAAAGTATTGTGAAAAACCATTCTATATTATAGAGCAATTCTTCGTTTCCAATCCGAAAGGACCTGACGCTGTCCAGCATAACTGCAAGGACACTCAACAGGATGCTTACTATAAGCAAGAGATCGAAATATTTTCCTATAGGTTTATCTGCCTCAAATATGACATCATAGAGCCGGCTTCTCCAGTTATTGTCATCGGGTCTGTTGCTAGAATATATATTCTCATATGCAGCCATTATCTTTACCTCAAAAATCAAACAGGCTCTTTTGACCGGTGTTTTGCTGCAGGCTATCTACTCTGACACCTATACGTCTGAAATTCATCTCACTTTCCTCAAGGAACTGGTTCATCAGTTCCTTTGCATTCTCATTGAGAATAGCCCTGTCATTTACAACATGGTTTAATGTGCGGCTTTTTGTTGAAGTTTTGAAGTTAGAGAATATAACTGTTACTGTTACAGAACGAAAAGACACTTTTCTTACATTAACTTTGTTTATGACATCATCCATGAGTTCGTCCAGCAATGAAAATATCATATTCTCATTTCTGCTGTCATGTTTAAGTGATGCCATCCTGCCTATCTGGTCACTTGTTGTCTTTTCTTTTACAGGAGTTTCATCAATGCCGGTTGCTGCTTGCTTGAGCCAAATACCTTTTTTCTTCCCAAAAACAGAAATCAGTTCCATGGCATCATAGGCAGCAAGTTCTTCAATGGTCCTGATACCTATTTCAGCTAATTTATCTTCAGTGACCTTTCCGATTCCCCATAATTTCTTCACAGGCATGGGTTTAAGGAATTCCTGTGCATCTTCTGGTTTGACAATGGTGATTCCATCAGGTTTCTGGAAAGACGATGTCATCTTGGCGATAAGCTTGTTTGGACCTATTCCCACAGAACATGTTATTCTTTCCTGTGACTTTACTTCCTCTTTAATTCTCAGGCCAATTTCCTTTGCAAATTCATAATTGCCTTTACAGGATTCAGTAATATCAAGGAAAGCCTCATCAATGCTGATCTTCTCGAAGGCTTCTTCGCTGTCGGAATTGGCTTTCAATATTTCCATTACATTTGCAGAAACTTCCTCGTAGAACAGCTTGCGCACCGGCAGGAAAACGGCATCAGGTTTTTTGGATTTTGCCAGTTTGCAGGGCATAGCCGAGCGTATACCAGCTTCCCTGGCAACATAGTTAGATGTGCTTACAGCTCCACCCGATTCCCCTCTGTTCGAATACATGCAGACTACAACGGCCTTTCCTTTAAGGGAAGGGTCTTCCCTCTCTTCTATAGCAGCGTAGAAGTAGTCCATATCCACATGGATTATCACACGTTCCATTAGTAGGTAAGAAGGTTCGGGTGCTTTTTATTGTTAACTGACACTTTTATTTTCTCAGAGTATCGGGTCCCTGCAATCCACATAGATGCTGCTGAAATCTGGCAGTCTTCCTGAGATTGGTTTTGCGTAGAGGTACATTGTCTCAGAAAGTGGTTTGAATTTCTTCATAACTTCAAGTATCGGGTCATCAGGGTCTATATAGGTTCCGAAGAATTCGCATTTGGTGTCGAACATGAGGTTATTGCAGTAATTAAGTATCTCTTCCATTGCAAGTGCATGTTCGGGCTTAAATGCGTGGTCTACTATGGAATGGAATTTGAAGAACTCTCCTTCAGGTGGTATTCTTGGCATACTGACGAAATGCCTGAGTATTCCGTAGGCATTTGCCATGATCTTCCATACCATTGGTTCTTTCGTATATGCCATTTCCATGAGAACCGAAGAATCCCAGAAGCCGGCACAGGCCACTATATTACCTTTCCACTTTGCCACAATGAAATTTTCAAGTCCGTATCCAAGTATACGATTTGCGTATGTCCTGAAACCTGGAGCAGTAAATGAAGAAAACTGAGTCTTTCCATTGTAATAACTATTAATAAGTCTTACAGCTTCGGGCAGGTCCTTCCCGTCTACTCTTGAAAGTTCATACTCTCTTTCTGCATGTTCTTTCTTATATGCGGACATTGCAACGATTCTGACATCCTTTTCCTGAATGTATCCCAGCTTTTCAAAAAGCTTCATTGAAGGTTCATTTGGTTCGTATACATAGCTGTAGATATATGAAGCCTTAGCTTCGTGCGCAGCTTTCTCTGCTTCTCTCAGGAGTTTGACCGCTATTCCCTGCCTCCGATAATCCGGATGAACCATTACTTCAGCTACATAAACATATTTTTGTTTGGAACCCTGTTTTACAGTCCAGCCTATCCAGCCTGCAGTTTTCTCGTTTTCTTCTGCAACACGAATTTCCCAGTTATCGTAAAGCTCATACCTTGCGGTTATGTCTGGTCCTTTGTCAACCATCATTGCACATTCTTCATTTCCCTGAGGACACATTCTTTCAATATTCAGCAGGGTTTTGTTGTCTTCTTCTTTAAAAGCCCTGATATTTACCATTTGATCACCCCAAACCATCTTGTTTATGTGTTGATTTTCCGATACAAAAACACCGTAAAAGCAAAGCTGCAACTCAATGTCACAAGTTCTCCGTGTTTAAATACTCCCAAATAAATCTTGAAGTTGATTGGATATATAAGTTTTGGATATAAATTAATCAAAAACAATAAAAATAGTAAAAGGCAGCTGGTGAATTATTCACAATAGTGTCTGCCTTCCTGAGCATTTCTATTCTTAGGAGTGCTTAATTTTCAAACTCAGCGAGTGCTGTACTGAGGTATCTCTCACCGGTATCAGGTAATATTACAACTATCATTTTTTCGGCATTCTCTGCTCTTCTTGCCACCTGTAAAGTCGCATGTAGAGCCGCTCCACATGAAATTCCTGCAAGTATTCCTTCCATTTTCGCAAGCTGCCTTGCAGTTTCGAAAGCATCGTCATTGCTGACACTGACAACCTCATCAATCATCTCCATATTCAGTACATCAGGAATAAAGCCGGCACCGATTCCCTGTATTTTATGAGGACCAGGCTTTCCTCCAGAAAGAACAGCTGAATCTTCCGGTTCAACTGCTATTGCCTTAAAAGATGGTTTCCGGGACTTGATAACTTCTGAGATTCCGGTAATTGTTCCTCCTGTACCGACGCCTGCCACGAGATAATCTATTTTTCCATCTGTATCATTCCATATTTCCTCTGCCGTTGTTCGGCGGTGAATATCAGGATTTGCAGGGTTCATGAACTGGTGAGGGACAAAAGAGTTTGCAGTTTTCTTTGCCATTTCATTGGCTTCTTCTATGGCACCTTTCATGCCTTTGCTACCAGGTGTGAGCACTATCTCAGCACCTAGCAATCTCAGTATTTTCCTTCTTTCGATACTCATTGTGTCAGGCATGGTCAGAATGAGACGGTAGCCTTTTGCTGCACAGACGAATGCAAGACCAATACCCGTATTTCCCGAAGTTGGTTCAATAATGACCGTATCTTTATTGAGACACTCATCTTTTTCTGCAGTCTCTATCATGTTCAGGGCAATACGGTCCTTAACAGAACTTAAAGGGTTGAAAGATTCTACTTTTGCAATCACAGTTGCATAACATCCCTCAGTTATTCTGTTCAAGCGCACAAGTGGTGTATTCCCAACGGTTTTAGTAATGTCTTCGTAGATTTGGATTTTCCCAACTCCTTATATTAGTCAGCTCTTGATGTTCCAAAATATTATGAAAATACCTTGGAGGATTTCGATATTCCCTCATTTTAGATCATTAAAGTATTCAAACTCAATTATATCCTCTCATTTTTTATCATTTTGTTTATTTCTCTTCATTAATCCTTATTTTTAGTATAGCTCCCGCTATCCTAAATTACTCCTTTGGTTTTTAGTGTCCTCAATTGATGCAGATTAAAACAAAAAGCTGTCATCAACATTTTTGCATTCACTCTTTCTACAGTTGTAACAAGAACCTTTCTGGTTTTAAATATTTCTTTTGTCACTGCATACACTCTTTCGCAAGGGACTCTTTTCACACTTATTCTTTCATTTCTGAGGATATCCATTATTCCTAAAGGATGTCCTCTTACAGCTCGTTGCATTGTTGCTGCAAAACCTTTTGCTATTGCTCCAAAATATCCTTTATCTCTATACACCACTTCACCCTTTTCAGACAGATCAACCTGTGAATCGTGAAGTGATGCAGTTGTTGTCTCAAATCTTCTGATTAGTTCATAATCCTTATCAATAATTGTATGAAGTTTGTATCCAAAGTGAGATTTACCATTTTTCTTAGTCCAGGTTCCATCTTTGCTTCTTCTTGTTTTCGCATCTTTTCCTCTGAGTACATCTGCTTTTGCATGTCCTGGATCTGAGTGAATAAAAGTTGCATCCTGGATCATTCCTTTTTTAATCTTCAAACCAAGAGCATCAAGCTGATTCTGCATTTCATCCCACACCGCTTTTTCTTTACCATTGTCGATAATTCTCTTCCTGAATGACCAGACAGTTGTACTGTCTGGTACATATTCAGGAAATCCCAGGAATTTCCTAAAGGATATCCTGTCAATACACTGCTTTTCAAGCTCAGCATCAGAAAGACCATGCCATTGTTGCAGAACAAGCATCTTGAACATTACAATAACATCAGCTTCAGGCCGTCCGCCTGAAGCTGTTCTGTTTATGTACATTGACTCCAGAATAGGGCGAAAAGGCTTCCAATCTACTAAATATTCAATTTCAGCAAGCTTATCTCCGACAGATTGGAGACGCTTATATTCTTCATTTAAGGCAAAATCAGTAAAAGAATCCATAATAGTAAATTTGCTTTGCTATTATTTATATTTTATTAAATTGTATGGGTATTGATGGTAGTTTATCGAAATCCTCCTTGGAATTTATGTCCTCACTTTTTTTCCTTAATAATGAGCCTTGGTTCCTCAATGACAACCTTCGTATCCGGTGGAACGGATCTGGTTAGCCACACACTACCACCGATAACCGAACGAGCTCCGATTGTAGTTTCTCCGCCAAGGATAGTTGCATTTGAATAGATGACAACATCATTTTCTATGGTAGGGTGTCTCTTTTCTCCACGAATGAGCTCACCGGTTTCATCTTTTGGAAAACTAAGGGAACCAAGGGTAACACCCTGATAGATACGGACATTGTTTCCAATTTCACAGGTCTCGCCTATGACGACACCGGTTCCATGGTCGATGAAGAATCCATTTCCTATCCTGGCTCCAGGGTGAATATCAATTCCAACGATACTGTGAGCATATTCTGTCATTATTCGCGGAACTATGGTAATTCCCTGTTTGTGTAGTTCATGGGCTGACCTGTAAACCGTCATGGCAAGTAGGCCGGGGTAACTGAAAATAATCTCATCATAATTTTTAGCTGCAGGGTCTCCTTCGTATGCGGCGATAATATCCGCTGCCAGCATGGATCTTATTTCAGGAATCTTTTTCAGGAACTTCAATGTTTCCTCATGTCCGCGGTCAATACATTCGGTGCACTCTTCTTCAAAACGATTACATTCGTGTATGATGCTGTTGGTTATTTGTTTTGAGAGTTTGCTAAAGAGTTCGGTAATCTCGTTCCCGATGTGATATGAAAGTGTGTTCCTGTCAACGGTCTGGTCCCCAAAATAACCAGGAAAGAGAATGTCCTTTATCAGATCAATTATTTCTATAAGCGATTCTTTTGATGGTATTACTGCAGCATCAAGATGGTCAAAGCACCCCTTTTCAGAGCAACTGTTTATGACCATGTCCACAATTCCAGGAATTTCTGACCGGTATTCATTATCGATCATAGAATCCAGTATCACGCATCTTTGCTTTTGCGCTGGTGATTTTTTATCCATAGTTAACCCCCACCTGTTTTTGATTAGTTTGAATTGTTAACAGTGTGAATGCAGATTATGCTTTGAAGAATCGAAGCAGTATGTATTACTCATTTTCCGGCAACATGTCTGTCGGAAATTAATTAATAGTCTACTTTCAGCACTCCCGTATAATGATTGAAAACAATGAGATTTAAAAGCTTTGAAGTTACAGAAATACCACTCTAAAATTGAGAGTCTGGAATCTAGGACGGGAACATCTTTCATCTGCTTCTTAGTGAACTTAAACAACTTTAAATACCAGGCAACGTTAAATCTTTTATGAAACCTTCCGGAAGTCTGCTGAAGATCATAAGTGAAGACCTGATGCCTGTAACTGAAATTGATATAAGGGCTCTGGCTGAAATCTATGCTGAAAAAGATATTTACTTTTCAGTTTACTTGCCTGTCTCCGGCAGGGAACATGAACACTTGAACAGGATCTTCGTGGATTCAAGGGTGAAGGCGATCAAAAAAGCTTTGTCTTCTGAGCTCAGGTCTGAATTTGAAAAGACCTTTGATATGGCTGAACCCTCTATTTTTGAAGCACCGGTTTCAGGTGAGAAAGGCAGGATAATCTTTGCCTGTTCATCAGAATCTTTCCTGCATGTTTACAGACTGGCTGTGGAAACAGAACAGTCTCTGGTCCTTGACACATCACCTTTTTTGCTCCCACTGGCAAGGCTGAGAGCAGATTATGATGACTATGGCGTACTGCTTGTGGATTCCCAGGAGGCTAAGTTCACATGTGTACGCTCGGATCTCGCTGAAGAGAAAAAACACCTGTCCATAGACCTGATGAACAAGCATAAAAAAGGTGGATGGAGCCAGATGCGCTTCAACCACCTGAGAAAAGGAGCGATAAAATCTTTCCTGTCTGAAGTTGCTGATAACGTCAAAGGTACCTGTGACCAGCTGCAGACAAGAGGTCTGGTAATTGCCGGGCCTGGGGAGGCAAAACAGCAACTTATGGACTTGCTCTCGCAGGATGTCCGGCAGAGCGTACTGGGTGTTATTGACGTAGCAATGGATATTTCCCGCGATGAACTGGTAGAGGAAAGCGACTCTGTCCTGCATGAAAATGAACTTTCCACATCAAAGAAAAAAGCGGATGAGTTGAAAAACGCAATCTTAAAGGGTGGATTGGCTGTCCATGGTGTGGAAGATGTCAGAGATGTTCTGGAGCAGGGAAGAGTAAATGTCCTGCTGGTTCTGAAAGGTTCATCAGTTCCCGGGTGGATATGTGAGAGATGCCAGAATCTCCAGGTAAATGTTCAGCCTCCAAAGGAATGTGACAGGTGTGGAGGTCCAACATCAGTTATTGATGTGGTAGAAGAACTCTATGAACTTGCCCAGCGCACAGGCGCAGAGGTCGAATTCGTGGAAAAAGAGGATTTCCTGGATTCTGATGACGTGGTGGGTGCGCTGCTTAGATACTGAGAGATAATTATCTCTCAGTTTTTCAATGATTCTTTCTGATCATTTGATGCAGTAGAAACCAGCCTGCATGTAAGAGTACCAAAAGATTTCCACTGTTTTGAAGCCTGTTTTTCGTAGTAGTTCCAGATGTTCTTCAACGGTTATGGGAAAATATTCAGTATCAAAACGCTTAAGGTGAGTTTCTATCTCTTCAACACTTCTACTTTGGGTGGACTGGAACTCTCCCCAGTAACGTTTTCCAACATCAACGCCTTTTTCTGTCAGCGGCCTGATGTTCTCGAAGGTGATGAAAATACCATCTTGTTTTAGTAGTTCATGGCATACTTTTACGGCTTTAGTTCTGTTTTCACTGCTAAGATAATGGTGACATTGGATGGCAGTAATAACATCCGGTTTTTCCTTAAGTTCCTGTGAGAAACCCTGTGTTGGTGAAGTTCTCAGAAATTCAATCCTCCTGGGAGTATATGATGAAAGTTTATCCCTTGCTTGCTGCAACATTCCTTCAGATGGATCAAGCATCAGGAATTTTGTATCAGGGAACTGCTCAATGGCTTTTGTGACCAGTGAACCTGTACCGCATCCAGTATCCATCCAGACATTCGGGGTATCCGGCAGTGATCGGATAAGATTAATGGTTTCCTGATGGAAACATGAGTAGTATGGAAGGACAGAGGATATTTTTGTATCGTAATCCTCGGGGACATGAGGTGTCATATTTTCTGAGGGTTCTGTGGAGGACATGTACAAAGTTGGACTATTTTTTGCTTTATATTTCCTTTGGAAGAACTTTTATATAATGTAGCAACCAAATGACTGATTAGTCAATTTCAGAAGTAGACTATGGAAGAACAAATGCTGAAAGAGTACAATTATAATTGCAATTAGTTATTGAATAAGAGGAGGAATTCAATGTTATACAGAAAAATGCCAAAAAGTGGTGATGAACTTTCGATACTTGGTTTTGGAGCCATGCGTCTGCCGGTTAGAGAAGATGGGAGCATTGATGAGGAAAAGGCTATGCAAATGGTTCGCCACTCAATAGACAATGGCGTGAATTATGTGGATACAGCATGGCCTTATCATATGGGAGCAAGTGAGCCTTTCCTTGCACTTGCACTTGCAGACGGATACAGGGAAAAAGTGAAACTTGCTACAAAACAACCACAATGGATGGTCAAAAAGGCAGAGGATATGGATAAGTTCCTCAATGCCCAGCTTGAAAAACTAAATACAGATCACATTGATTATTATCTTATTCACAGCCTGGTAGGGAGTAGCTGGGAAAATATCAGGGATCTTGGTGTGATCGAATTCCTTGACAGGGCGAAAGCCGACGGACGTATCATCAATGCAGGTTTTTCGTATCATGGAGATCCTGAGGACTTCGCACCAATTGTGGACAGTTATGATTGGGATTTCTGTCAGATCCAGTATAATTTTCTGGATGAGAATGTTCAGGCAGGAACAGAAGGACTTGAGTATGCTGCATCCAAAGGTCTTGGTGTTGTGGTAATGGAACCAATGAGGGGTGGAAATCTTGCAGATCCTATTCCTGCTGAAGCAATGGATATCTGGAACGAGGCTGATATCAAGCGTAGCCCTGTAGAGTGGGCATTGCGGTGGGTCTGGAACCATCCGGAAGTCACCGTTGTACTTTCCGGTATGACCGAGCCATCTCATGTAGAAGAAAATCTGAAGGTAGCTGAAGAGGGTCTTGTCAATTCGCTGACCGAAAAAGAGCTTGAACTTGTTAACAGGGTTGCAGAGAAATACAGTGAACTCATGAAGATCAACTGCACTGGTTGCAGATACTGCATGCCATGTCCTGAGGGAGTAGATATTCCTACATGTTTTGAGATGTACAATAACCTGCATATGTTTGGTGATGAGAACGGCATGCTGAAAATGATGTATGCTGCAAAACTTGGCGATATACTCAGAGGAGCTGAGACGAATTTCGCTTCACAATGTGTACAATGCGGTAAGTGTCTGGATGCATGTCCTCAACAGATTCCGATACCTTACATGCTGGAGAAGGTTGCAGAGGAGTTCGAAGGTCCTGGTATGGAAGAGAGAAGGGGTTTTGTCAAGCAGTTGTTTGTTAACGATAGCTGTTAGATCGTTAGAATAATACAATGATTATAGATAGGGAAATTTGATAACGTAAAGAATGTTTTAAAAGATCAGCTGGGTTTCAGTTATAGTGAGGGAGGTGTTGAGAATGCTTTTCCTTGCACAACTGAAGTCTCATCTTGCGCTTGAATCTGTGTGCTGATACCGGCATTTACTCCTGTGCTGAAAAGGAGTTTTGTTAAGTTAGCAGGTAGAAGGTATGATATTTATTTACATTGAAATTTTATAAAATACAAATAACAAATTGATTAAATACTATAATTGGGTTTGTTAATTATACGGTTATTCTACATTTTTTTGTAGAGTGTTTCCTCTATCAACTAAAACGAGTTGTATTTTATGAAAAAGACATTACTTGATGTTCTGTTTGCTTCTGAAAAAAGAAAGAATGTGATTTTATTACTGAAAGATAGCCATCAGGAAATGAGTTTTCTGCTTGTTAATCTCAATACTTCAAGGCAGGCATTACTTCCGCAGATGAAGATCTTGAAAGAGCATAATCTTATTTATCAATCGGATGACAGTTACGGGTTGACAAGTATTGGAAAGTTGATAGTCAATGAAATGAAACCCTTTCTGGATACTATTGAAATGCTGGATGAAAGCAGTCGCTACTTCGCGCAACACAAACTAGATGCTATTCCAAAACATCTCCTGAGAAGGATAAATGATATCAGGGGTTTAACTCTTGTAGAACCCGGATATGTTAATTCAATTGAACTGAATGCAGATTATCTTACAGACTGCCTTGAATCTAAAGCTGTTTACTTTGTTTATACTTTTATGCATCCAGGAGCCCTATCTGTTTTGGATCAGCTGGTCAATAAAGGCATAGAGGTTTCGATGATCTTTTCCAAAGAACTTATCTCTAAATTATAGTTATTAACCAAACTATTAATACTAATTGAGTATAACAATACTGTATGGCTAAACCCGAACAAATTCCGATAAAGCATCATCTTTCATCAGAAGAATTGCTTAAACATATTAAGTCATTAGAGAAAGACACACGAGTTCTACAACGTTTATATTTTGTTAAACATCGTTATGAAGGAGCTTCTGTTAATGAAGCAGCTAAACTTGTAGGGATATCAAAACCCGTTGCATATCAATGGCAAGAGCGGTGGAATCAAGACGGATATGAAGGATTAAAGCCTAGGTTTTCAGGAGGATGTCCTTCCAAACTCACTGATGATCAAAAAGAAAAACTAAGGGACATGTTACATGAAAGAGATGATTGGTCTACAAAAGAAGTTCAGGAACTCATTTATAATGAATTTAAGGTTCAATACACCATTAAGCAAATACTAGTGATCTTGAAGAAGTTTGGCATGCATCATGCCAAACCATATGCGCATGATTATCGAAGACCACAAAATGCAGAAGATTGTTTAAAAAAAACTTACCGTTAATCGATGATGATTGCGTTATCGGATTTCTTGATGAATCATCTCCCCAAACAACATCAAATACGGTTCGTTTATGGTCTTTCAATAAACCTGCCATCTTCAAAAACACAACCAGGATAAAAGCAAACTCCTTCGGTTTTTATGCATTGAATGGTAATTCTGTTATTGATTTCAAAGAACATTCAACCAAGGAGGATGTATGTTCGTTTTTATCAGCTGTTAAAAACAATAACATGGGAGAGAGAATCGTAATTATTCTCGACAATTTTAGATCACATCGAGCAAAATATACAGTGGAATTTGCACAGGCAAATGATATTGAATTGGTCTATTTACCTCCATATTCACCCGACTTGAATCCAATCGAATTCATCTGGAAAAGTGTCAAAAGAATTATTTCTCGCAATTTTGTGAAAGATCTGGATCATATGAAAAATCTGATTGCTGAGGCGTTTATTGATTGTTCATCAAAGATTAGCTTCGCAAGAAAATGGATTGAGACATTTCTGGATGATAAGTTAAAAATGTTAAGTTAGTAACTATAATTGATGAAATGTATGATGAATCTAAATCTGCTCTTGGACTTGAAAATGTTAAGATATATACTTATGAAAAAGATGTAGAAATTTCATCACTCACGGTTTGTGACACTGGTTTTCTTTTAAGGCTACTTTCCAAAGATAATGAATTTAGTAATAAGCAGGTGACATGCTCCAGCCCAGAAGGGCGCAAGTGGGGTAAGGATCTTTATGATTATTACCTTAAAGATGCAAAGCTGATAACTGAAATATAATTTTTTATGTTTCTTTTTCTGGCAAAAAGAGTAATTTAATTAAAGTGGGATTAATTCTCTTTGATATTTGTTTATTTCTGGTGACAAATTTAGGTTGAATATGATTAATTACATAATCGAAGAAAAGCTTCCTTCAGTTGAAGAGTATAAAGAGCTACGAGAATCGGTTGACTGGTCTTTCCCGGAAGATAAATACATTTGCAAGAGTCTGAAAAATTCTAATTACTGCGTTTGTGCTATTGAAGATGGCAAGGTCATAGGCATGTCCCGTGTAGTAGGAGATTACAGTTTCATCTTTTTTGTTGCTGATGTCATCGTTCTGCCAAGATACCAGAATCAGGGAATTGGCACTGCACTTATGGAAAGAATAATGTTTTACTTGAAACCCAAGTTTGACAGTCAAAAGTAATAAATGTGTTCTTAATTTTGTTGTATTCGACCAAAAATGCAAACAAAACTAAGAACATACGAGATTATTCCTAACGAGAATATATGCTTTCCCATCGGAACCATTCTGGCAGTAAACCAACTTTACGAACTCCTTGACTTTTCCACTGTTTTTGGCAAACACAAAAAACATGGTATTGACATCAACGAGCTATTGAAAGCTCTTGTGAGCTATAAGCTCACAGATAATTTTAGCATCAAAAAAGCACATACATGGATTAACCGTAATGAAGTCCTTGATATCTTTAATCTTAAGGAATTTAGTGAAAGAACTCTGTACAGGGTTCTTGAAACCCTGGGAAATAATCGTGAAACGATTATTTCAGATATTCAGGATCGACTGTTTGCGAGGTATGATTTTGAACATACCAATATCAACATGGATTGGACAAGTGTTGTATTGTATGGCGATAAAGCTCCACTTGGTAAATATGGATATAGTCGTGATCATAGGCCAGATAAGAAGCAAATAACCATAGGTATCAGCGAACTCGCTGATCCCATCAACCTTCCTATTGGAATCACTGTAGAGAAAGGGAATTTGAATGATCATACTCATTTTAAGAGGACATATCATCAGGTAAATAAGAGACTTAGAAAAGGTTCTCTTGTTGTGTTTGATAAAGGTGCAAACAGTATAGAGAATATTGCCTTGGTCAGAGCAGATGAGATGCAGTACATAACTGCAAAAAAGCTTAATAAAAGCGATGATAAGATCATCGCAGATTTTGCTGGATATTATCCTGAGATAGTTGATCAGGAGAATGGAATCTATGGAATTAAGATTACTAAACCCAGTAGTGTAAACTATATTTACTTCTCAGAGAAGCTTCAAAAAGAACAACTGGAATCAAAGGGAAGAAAAGTTCTAAGACAAATTCATGAGGCGAGAGAATTACAGGAGATTATTGACAAGAATAAAAAGATTCCAAAACGTTTCAGGATCAATAATGTACTGATTGATGTAAGTTATTCATTTCAGACGAAACTTATCGAACTCAGTGAAAATGAAGCGATTAAACTTCTTGAAGATAAGCTCATCACTGGAAGAGAAGGATTTTTCTGCCTAAAATCAAGCAAGAATTTGACATTAAAACAAGCTATTCTAACATATCGAAAAAAAGATTCAATTGAGAAGATATTTCATTCCCTGAAGAACGAGATTGAGATCAAACCTTTGAGAGTGTGGACGGATGATAGCATTTATGGTGCTATAATCATTGGATTCATTGCACAGTTGTTCATATCGGTGATGCGATATGAATTTACAGAACTGAAACATATGTCAACAAAATTCATTAAAAAATCCGGCATTGTTAATTAAACATAGCTAGTTCTTTATTCCTATATTTCATCAAGAGCAAAACGGAGATTTTTAGCATTTCAAGACTTTTAGTATAACACTTTGACTTTCTCCTTAGTCTTGCCAGGAAATGCCTAAATATGCTGTTGTATCCTTCAACAGTATATGTTTCTGCTTTTGATCGAGTATGGATGTTTCTGGGGACTAACTTGGCATATGCCCTCCAATAATCCGTCATTACTTCCCCAACCTCTTTTGTCTTTAACTTTTTCCAGAGTTTTTGTCCTGTTTTTGTTCCTCTGCTGCCAAAAGAGCAATCGATGAATTTCTTCCCATATCTATCAACAGCAATCCATATCCAGCAGTAGTTTTTTTATTCCCAATATAAGTATGCATCTCGTCCAATTCCACAACAGAAATCTCATTTTCACTTTTTAGATCCTCTAATTCACTACCAAATTTTCGAATCCATTTTTGAACAGAAACATGACTAACGCCCAAAAAACGTCCAATTGAACGAAATCCCAACCCCTCCAGATAGAGTTGTAAAGCCTGTCGCTTAACAGATACGGGGCTAGCGGTGGATTTTATATCTACTGAATAGTTGTATCCACAATCATGGCATTTGTAGCGTTGTCGACCATCAATCCTACCGTTCTTCTTATGACTGGAACTCTTACACTTTGGACAATTCATATATAAAAAGAGGCCATCATATTATATAACGATGTTTAATTACCAAAGCCAAAAATCCATTTCGAATTTGACAGTTACTGTGGATTCATGGCAGAGAAAATCAAAAAAGTACATTTACTCAAATTTTGATGCGATAAATACTCTGTTTTTGGAGCGTAAATGGGGAATTTCATGATATTTTAAGTGAATTTATTAAAACTGTCAAATAGGTTTTCTGGACAAAAAAACTAAAAATATGGGCTGAAATAGAAGAGATTCTCTTTCGAAAAGATACGAAACTGTCAAACTTGGGTTGAAAGAGAACGTTCAGGAATATTCGTACATTACCCTGATGTCAGCAAAAGGAAGAGAGAACTTTTACGAAAAATTCGGCTTTTTCAAAAGGCCTACGGATGAGCATGGTTATGGGATGATGGTTGAACTTTAAAATAAGGCTTTTAAGGAATCTGGCAGTGTAAGATATATTGGGCAAGTATGTTATCTTCTTGAATTATTTTTCTATTTTATTCAGCTTAATTTAATCTACTTACAGTTCCTCTTGGTTCCTGTAATTTGAAAAGGTTCCCGAAAAATATAAATACTATTTGTGAAGTTTGCTTTTATGACACGCTTCTTTTAAGCCAAGAATAAAGTCAAAGTTCACGACTATACATTTTGATACGGATGAAAAAAATAATTAAGTGTTTTTGTAGTCAACACAAAAACACATTCAATAGCATTTCTATTTATATTTTAGTATCTTGTGACTGATTCTTTCCACAATATTTAAATATGATAATTCGGAATGTGTTCTCCAAAAAATATAAATATGGTTAATGGGTTTTACCATCTTACTGTCCCTTCTTAAAAACAGTAATAAAATCATAATTATCTCTAACTCTCATAAATTAATGAGGTGTAAAAATGGAAATGGAAGATCTTGTTCTCTGTACTCTTGCTATTGGTGTTCTGGTAAGTTTTTTCATCTATGCGATGACGAATTCCCTTCACTCTAGTCTGCCATTGGTCGAAACTCTGGCAATTGGTGGTCTGTGGGCCTACCTTTTCAATAATCCGAATATTTTATAAAATGTGAGTATTATTTCAACTCACATGATGCAAATTAATAATTGTAACTATTCAGCCTACCACAATTAGCCTATTGATACTGATTTAATCAAAACGGAGATGTTTGCTCACTAACAACCTAAGAATCAAAAAAGCAATCAATGACAACAATCAAAATTAATGATCCTAATAAAATGTAGGTCTCAACTTTTTGTCAAGATTGCTATTGATAGTGTTTTTATCAGGCTGAATAGTTACTAATAATTTAGTATTGAACCTTTTTCTCTAATAATCATTTTTTTCCACTCTCATTCTCTTGCTTCAAATAAGCCAGTGCTTCCTGGGTGCTATCACAAACGTGCACATGCTGCTTTTCCATGAGCTCTGTTAGCTCTCTGTCGCTTTTCATTCTCTTCATGACTTCGGGCTGTATTGAAGTTAGGTAGACCTTCTGGTGGAGTTTTTTGCTTGATTTGATGAAACTCTTAAGTCGTTCGATGCCTGTTGTGTCTATGAAGGGAACATAACGCATACGCATAATTATGTGAGGTTTGCTAATGGTTATGTGTTCGTTTAGTTTGCCCTCGAAAACGTTCATGGCTCCAAAGAAGAAGGGGCCGTTGATGGTGTAGACCGAGACGTTCTTTTCAAGGTAGGAGTCGGCAAAAATGGTGGCGTTGATGCCTTTTGTCTTATCGTAGTTCTCAATTGTATGAATGTCTATTACATTTGTCAGTCTGATGAAGAGCAGGATAATTGAAAGGAACATACCCATTTGTACGGCAAACACAAGGTCAGTGAGCACTGTGAGCAGGAAAGTGACAAGCAGGACAGCGCTGTCCATCTTGCTGATATGCATTGTGGTTTTGAGTTCTGTTAGATTGATCATCCTCACGGAGACGAGAATGAGCACACCTGCGAGGTATGCTTTGGGGATGAAAGCAGCAATCGGACCCAGGAAGAGTAATATGATCAGCAGTATAATGGCATGGAAGATACCTGACATCTGCGTCTTTGCACCTTCCCTGATGTTCACGGCACTTCTTGCAATGGCTGCTGTACAGGGAATTCCTGAGAAGAAGGGCAGAATCATGTTCGCAATTCCATGACCAATGAGTTCCTTGTTGCTGTTGTGTTTTGTGTTGGTCATACCATCACAGACCACGGCACAGAGTAGTGATTCAATAGTTCCCAGAAGTGCGATTGTAAGGGCAGCTGGCAAGATTGCCATGAGTAGTCCAAGGTTGAAGTTTAACATCTGTATCTGTGGAAGCCCGGCAGGGATGCTGCCAACGATGGGGATGTCTATCTTGTAGAAAAAGACCAGCATTACCGATAGTATTAGTGCGATAATGGAAGCTGGAAGGCTGTTGATGTATCTGATTCTTGCCAGCATTCCCGGCAGATATAACAGAAGCAGAATGGTGGCAAAACATACCGTTATGGCAGTTGTGTCAAGAAGACTCAGATTGGAGATGATGGTGTATAGCGTTTCCCATACGTGTTCCTTTGCAGGAATTATCATTCCAAGAGCATTTGGTATCTGGCCGATAAGAATGATAGCACCGATACCGCTCGTGAATCCTGATATGACGGGGAGGGGGATGTATTTAACAACCTTACCAAGTTTCAGGACCCCGAACAGTATCTGAAATGCACCGGCAAAGAAGCCTGCAAGAAGTAGTCCTTCAAGCCCGAAGCCGTGCAGTGTTGAAAGAATGATGACAGTCATTGCCCCGGTGGGTCCGGAAATAGAGTATTTCGATCCCCCTGTTGCTGATACTAACATACCCGCAATGATAGCTGTGTACAGCCCCATCTGAGGCTCTACACCTGAAGCAATGGCAAAAGCAATAGCCAGCGGCAGCGCCACAATGGCCGTGATAAATCCAGCCTTTAAGTCGCTCGTAAACGATTCTCTGAAATATTGTGTAACTTTGTTTTCCGTTTTCATATAGAAGCCAGCTGACCCGAGTCAAGAATTGTTCTAATGAATGCGTAGAACAGTGCTTAGATATATAAAACAAATTGATAATGAAAAAAAGTTATAAATGTTATGAGAAGTTATGAGAAAGCTCATTTTATTCATTTTTCGAACATGAAATTAAAGAAATAAAGGTCAAGAAGGACTTTTTTGGGAAGTTTGTGTTCTTTAAGAGGCCTAAGGATGACTATGTTCCGGAATCTTTCATCCATCATAATTATCTCTCAATCCTCCCAATAAAATCATATGAACCCCATCATCTCCCAAATTAGAAAAGACCTGGAACAAAACGCCGATGAAAAAACAAAGATCAGTTCCGCCCGTTTTTTCAAAGAGGAAATGAAGTCCTACGGTGTGAAATCCGCAGGAGTCCGAAAAATAGCAAAGGATTATTTCAAGATCATATCCGACAAAAGCAAGCCGGAGATATTTACACTTTGTGAGGAACTCCTAAGTTCAGATTACAACGAGGAAGCTTTTATTGCATTCGAATGGTCATACTATTTGAAAAAGCAATATGAACCTAAGGATTTTGCTATTTTTGAGAGATGGGTCTGGGATTATGTAAACAACTGGGCGAAATGTGATACTCTTTGTAATCACACCATAGGAGCATTTGTTGAAATGTATCCTCAGTTTATTGATTCTCTTAAGACATGGACAGGTTCGGATAATCGCTGGTACAGGCGTGCTGCTGCTGTCACACTCATAATACCTGCACGCAGAGGTGAGTTTCTGGATGATATTTTTGAGATAGCTGACCTGTTGTTAATGGATGGGGATGATCTTGTCCAGAAAGGATATGGGTGGATGCTTAAAGAAGCCAGCAAACAGAATCAGCAGGAAATCTTTGACTACGTTATGCGGAATAAGAAGGTTATGCCACGTACTGCGCTGAGATATGCCATAGAGAAATTCCCTGAGGATCTGAGGAAGAAGGCTATGGAAAAATGATTTCTGAGCTGTTTAGTGAAGTTGCTATGCGTGTTTCTTCCAGTGACTCTGTTTCTAATTATTCTAATCCTTCACTGATTGTTGAGCCGGTTGTTACCGGGCAGAATGCTATTATATTCTTGCACATTCATCCACCCTTCTTATCCATCCATATTTCAGGAACTCAGTAGAAGGGTACAAAAACTTTGGCTGGCATTATTATTCTGATCAATAATCAGAATATTCGTGGTAATACCAGCTATTCAATTACAGAAACTACTTTTAAATAAAGTAGATGCAAACAACTTCTCATGCACCTATTGGCAAGATAGTTTTACCGAACTTTTCATTTATTACTTCAGCCAGTGCCAGATAGATAGCACTGAAACCGCAGAATATCCCTTCATAGCCAGCGAACTGTTTTAATGATGCACTTCCTGTAAAGTCAGATATAGCCAGCAATATGAATAGCAGCGTCAATGTTCCGAAAACTACTTGCAAGGCCCTGTTGGCTTTAAAGGTCCCTATGAACATCCCGAAGGTGAACAATCCCCACATAAATAGATATGCTGCCATTTCTATTGAGCTGGGAGCTTCGGCCCATCCTAATTTTGGTGCCATCACTATAAACATTAAAGTGAGCCAGAATGCACCGTATGAAGTGAATGCTGTTGTGCCAAAAGTATTACCCTTTTTCCATTCTAAAATTCCTGCGATTATTTGAGCAAACCCTCCATAAAATAGTCCCATGGCCAGGATCATCGAGCCAAGTCCAAAGTATCCTGCATTATGTAAATTAAGCAGCACCGTGGTCATCCCAAAACCCATTAATCCCAAAGGTGCCGGATTTGCCGTTTTATCCTTTATTATAGTTTCCTCTATACTCATACCCCCTAATATTCACTCCTAAAAAAATGACATTGTAGTCTATGGGAGAGTAGGATATAAATATTATCGATTGTTGGTGCTTATTTCAAGAGGATATCTAATTAGCTCCAGAAACTCACAGCTTCAGATCTATAGTTGCAAATATTTTAAAAGGAAATATCCAGAGTACTAAATTCTAAATCAACTCTTAGAAGCAAAAAAGAATTGATAGAGAAATTCATACAAGAAAATCTCCCTGATATCCACACTAGTGATAGTGTTTCAGAGGAATTTGAGCAATTCTGGAATAATGAACAGGAAAAAGCTTTTGAGCAACTGGTAAAAGATGAAGTTCTATCAGAAGAGCGAACCCAAAAACTCATAGAAAACTACCTCTACGCTGAACAAGAACCAATATTAGATGAGATATTGGAATTAATAGAAGGTGCACAACCATCTGTTCTGAAGCGCAAAAAGATAGGTGCTAGAATATTGACAAGAATAAAGGATTTTGTTGATACTTTCATCGATGGTATGGATACAAATTGATTTATATTTATCGTAAAATTCCCATCATAAATTTTAACTTTACTTGTTTGGATATAAAGTGCTAGTCAAGCTCGTGACCATGTGTATATAAATAGCTAGTCAAACGTTTGACCAGTTATTTATATGTAATTAAGTATGCTTATATAGTAAAAACATATATTTATATATATGGACTTTTTGGAGGTATCCCGGCAGAATCCCTGGTGGAAAAATGCGTCTGAAATATTTAATGATGAAAAAATAAAGCAATTAGATGCATCTGATATCCAGTGGAAACCACGCCTGAAATATTATCTTAAATTTGACCGTGATAAAGTCTATACTCTCCGTGGTCCAAGACAGGTAGGCAAAACAACATTATGCAAGACATTGATACAGGATTTACTGACAGAGAATGATCCAAAAAGTATTTTTTATTACAGTTGTGATCTGGTATCCAATGAAAAAGAATTATTTGATGTAATTCATCAATATATGGACTGGTCATCAGCTTTTGACCTTGATCGGAAATATCTCTTCCTTGATGAAATTTCCTCTGTGAAAAACTGGGAAAAAGGTTTGAAACACCTGATAGATACAGCTGTTTTAAAAAATACTTCTATTATGCTAACAGGCTCTCACTCCATAGACATAAAAAAGAGCATTGAAAGGCTTCCAGGAAGAAGAGGTGAAGCTAATGAGACCATTGACAAAATTCTTTTACCAATGAAATTTGCCGAATTTGCTGAAAGTGTAAGCCCTGAAATAAAGGCTCTATTTGAAGAACATGGTCTTTTCCATAATTCTAAAAGGCAGGAAATAATTCATGGATTATTTGAGGGAGAGATCGATCCTATTCTCAATATTTTGCAACTTTATCAGGATGATATAAACACTCTATTTGATCAGTATCTCATGACCGGAGGTATTCCAAGACCGGTAAATGAGTTTTTTTCTAATGGAACTATCAACAATAGTACCTATGAATTATATGTGCGCTCTCTTATGGGTGATCTTGCAAGATGGCAAATTCCGGAAATTGCTGTGAAGCAAATTCTAAGTTCTTTATTTAAAAAGCTCACTACAAATGTTAGCTGGCAGAGCTTAGTTAATGAGACTGATATTTCCTCGCATAATACGATATCAAAATATGTGCAAAGTCTTGAAAGTTCATTCGTATTAAATATATTATATGCTCTTGACCTTAACAAGAAGGTTCCAAGTTTTAGAAAAGAAAAAAAGATATATCCGCAAGATCCGTTTATTTTTCATTCTCTAAGATCATGGACTTCTGCTTCAGTGAATTACTTTGAATCCAGTCTTGAATATCTCTCTAGTCCGGAAAATAAAAGCAAACTAGTTGAATCTGTTGTCCAAAGCCATTTTGTAAGGTTCATGTACAATACATTTCCAAGTGATATTTTTTCTCCCGAAGAACATCTTTTCTACTGGAGAGGCAAAGGTGGAAAAGAAGTTGATTATGTATTAAAGTCAAAAGACAATGAATTATTGTCTGTTGAATTAAAATATCAAAATAAACTTCAAAAAAGTGATTATAAAGCCTTATCCTCATTTTCAAAGGGTATAATGCTTTCCAAAAATAACTTTGAGCCTGGCAATTATCTTACAATTCCCGTTTCTCTCTTCCTATTATTAATATGATAATTGCTAGCTTAATATCAAACTTCACTTGATGGACACAACTCATTCATAACACATTCCCCGCACTTCGGTCTTCTTGCGATACACACATTTCTGCCGTGAAGTATCAATGTCATGGAAAGGTTCTCAAGGTCCTTTTTCTGAGCAAGTGCCATGAGGTCGATTTCTATTTTTTTAGGGTCGCTGTATTGAGTGAAACCGAGTTTCTGCGATAGGCGAGTCACATGCGTGTCCACTGCAATGCCTTCGATAATGCCGAATCCTCTTGCCAGAACTATGTTGGCTGTTTTTCTTCCAACACCTGGTAGTTTAAGCAGATCTTCCATAGTATCCGGAACTTTTCCATCGAATTCTGTGATGATAATCTGTGCACTTCCGATAATGTGTTTTGCTTTCTGGTGATAGAAACCTGTTGTGTAGATATCCTTTCCGAGTTCATCCAGACTTGCATTGGCAAAATCCTCAACTTTGAGGTACTTTTTGAACAATACTTGTGTGACCTTATTGACCTGTTTGTCTGTACACTGAGCGGAAAGAATTGTTGCAACCATCAGTTCCAGTGGATTCTTGAAATGAAGCATAGGCTCAGCATTGGGATATTCATTCTGCAGTAGTTTGAAAATCTGGTTAAAATTTTTACTGTTATCAGGTGATCGAGATTGCGTGGTCATGAGGATAGATAGGTATTTGTTACTTCTTATGTTTATTCAATACCCCATCATTTCGACTCGAACTAAAAATAATAACTATTAATATAAAAAATATAGGCAAATGTAACTACTAAAAAGAAAAGAATAAAAGTTACGGGTTTTAGAGCCCGTAAACTTCAATGTTCTTGTCAGCGAGTGCCTGAATCTTTGCAATCTCTTCCAATCCACCTTCCATTTTGAAGAGGTGGCTGAAACGACGCTGCATCTTGAGGTAATCCTCAACAGGCTTAACGTTCTTTCCGATCTTCCTTACTTTGGTAACTTCGCCTTCTTCAACTTCGTATAGTGGCCAGAGACCTGTCTGCACAGCCATCTTTGCTACCTCTACGGTCTTGGAAGTGTCGAATCCCCATCCTGTGGTACATGGAGCGTGTGCGTGAATGTAGGTTGGACCTTCGATGTCTACAGCCTTCTTCACCTTATTGATCATGTCCTTTGGATATCCGATGGATGTGGTTGCCACGTATGGTGCACCGTGTGCCACCATAATAGCAGGCATGTTCTTCTTTGGTCTGTCGTTTCCGAAGGAGACCTTTCCTGCAGGGCTTGTAGTGGTTGATGCACTGAATGGTGTTGCACCACTTCTTTGCACACCTGTATTCATGTAAGCCTCATTGTCAATACAGACATATGTGAGGTCATGTCCTCTCTCAAATGCTCCGGAAATGGAACGCATACCTATGTCAAGTGTTGCACCGTCTCCACCCATAACAACGACCTTGGTGTTTCCTTTCTTTCCAAGTGCCTTAAGGGCAGCCTCGATACCAGACCCAACAGCAGCTGCATTCTCGAAAAGTGAGTGTATCCATGGTACATCCCATGCAGTCTCAGGGAAAGGTGTGGTCATAACTTCAAGACATCCGGTTGGATTGATAACTATACAGTCTTCACCGGCGCCCATAAGTGTGAACTTTGCAGCCATTGCATCACAGCAACCTGCACATCCTCTGTGTCCCGGGGCTAACAATGATTTCATAGTAGTTCCTCCTTCAGATCAGTAAACTGGCTCTCGATCGTGATACCTGTTTTTATGACTTCCTTTGCATCATCGACTATCTTCTCGATAAGATCGACCTTGATGTCTCGTCCACCATGTCCTACCATGTAGCCGATAATAGGCATGTCGAGTTTGGTATTGTAAAGAGATGACTTTGTTTCAGTGAAAAGTGCACCTTCATTCAGTCCAAGTGAGATGTTCTTGTCAAGCACAACAACAACTTTTGCGTCCTTCAGAGCGCCTTTGATAGCTTCTACAGGGAATGGTCTGAACGACCTGACCTTCAGAAGACCAACCTTTACATTCCTGTCTCTGAGTTTATCAATGACGTCTTTAATGGTTCCGATAATGGATCCCATTGCCATGATGATGATGTCTGCGTCATCTGTTCTATACTCGTCAATAAGTCCGCCGTAGTATCTTCCGTATACGTCGTAGAATTCATTTGCCACATCCTCTATTTTCTTAAGAGATTTCTGCATTGCCTGCTCCTGCAGGTATCTGAATTCAGTATAGTAGTTAGGGTCTGCAAATGCTCCGAAACTCATTGGGTTCTTTGGATCAAGAACATGTTCTGGTTCAAATGCAGGCAGGAATTCATCTGTGAGATCCTGTTCAAGAAGTACAATAGGTTCGTAAACGTGTGACAGGATAAAACCGTCCATACAGACCATTGATGGCATGAGGATATCCTTGTCCTCTGATATCTTGAAGGCCTGTGCGGTCATATCGGAGATTTCCTGTGTGTTTTCTGCGTAGAGCTGTAACCATCCGGTATCTCTCTGTGATATTGCATCCTGGTGGTCATTCCATATGCTAATAGGAGCACTGACAGCCCTGTTTGCAATGGTCATCACAACAGGTAGTCTCATACCGGAGATGTTGAACAGTACCTCATGCATGAGTTCAAGACCCTGTGATGTTGTAGCTGAGTAACATCTTGCACCTGCAGCAGATGCGCCGACTAGTGCTGAGAGTGCTGAAAACTCTGATTCTACATTGATGTATTCGCAGTTTGGTATTTCACCATCTGCCATAAATTGTGAAAGATCTTCAACTATGTGGGTCTGTGGTGTGATAGGATATGCTGAAATTACGTTTGGTCTGCAGACCTTAGTAGCATGTGCAACAGCATATGATCCTTCAACAACGACCATTTTTTCCTTGTCAATTTTGTTTTCAGGTGCCATTTATTTCTCCTCCAGAACCATATCGATTGCGTCCTTTGGACATTCGTTTGCACAGATTCCGCAACCCTTGCAGAAATCATAATCAAACTCGAAGAATCCGTCATCTCTTGGGTTTATCGAACTGTCAGGGCACAGAAGTTCACACAACTTGCATTTAATGCATTTTTCGTAGTCATAAACCGGCTTGAAAGTTCTCCATCCACCAGTCTTGTTGATTCTGGTGGTACCTGCTTCACAGACTCCTCCTGGAAGAATTTTCATTTCTTAGCCTCCTTCATCATGTCGTATGCTTCCTGGATAGCTTTAGCGTTTCTGTCTCCGACCTTGCCAGGGAATCTTTCCTTGACAGCTTCTTTGATGGACTCGGCTTCTATCTCGCCTGTTGCACCTGCAAAGGCACCCAAAAGTACAGTGTTAACAATAGGTCTGCCGATAATATCCAGTGCGATCTTTGTTGCATTCACTGTCATTATCTTTGCTTTTGTGTCGATGTTGAACGTGTCAGCATCGAAATCACTGTTTATAATAAGCATTCCGTCTTCTTTGAGGCCACTTGCAACATCTACAACCTCAAGGAGTGTAGGATCCTGTACAATAACATAGTCAGGTTCGTAGATCTGGCTTCTGAGCCTGATGGTCTCATTATTAATCCTGGTGAACGCCTGGACCGGTGCTCCCCTTCTTTCCACTCCGAATGCAGGGAAGGCCTGGCTGAATTTCCCGTCTGCAAAAGCAGCAACAGCCAATAGTTCAGCGGCTGTGACAGAGCCCTGCCCACCCCGGCCGTGTATTCGTATTTCTTTCATCTAGAATTCTCCATAAACCATGTGTAATAATAGATATAACAATTTATTCAGATATTCGACCAAACGTTTTTAGTTGGGTAACATTGCACATGTCTAGTGTCGAACAATGATACTTAAAAAGTATCAGGATTTCGTCAACTGACGTTAAATGCAATGGTTAATTGTGTAGAATCGATTAATTACTATTTAGTCTTTTGGTAATTTACAGTGTTAATTTGCTGAATTTTTATAAAATATTATAAAATTAAAAAAGAAAAAGAATTATAAAAACAATGTCAATTGGCATCCTTGCACATTCTGTCCAAACTTAGAAGTATCTCATCAATGTTCTTTGCCACATCAATATTCTTTCTTACATGCCTGCCATTCTTCATCCCGCGGGTGAACCATTGTGCTTGCGCCTTTACGTGAACCGTATGCATCAGTTCATGTTCCTCAAGAAGACTAAAATACTCCCGAATATCGGCAACTCTCTGGCTGCACTGCTTGTACTCAAGCAGTTCTCCTGTTTCAAGATAGTGCGATATCCGTTTGAAAAGGAAAGGATTACCCATTGCAGCTCTTCCTATCATTATCCCATCACATTCGGTATATTCCAGAGTTTGCTGCGCGGATATCTCGTCAACGATGTCGCCATTGGCAATGACAGGAATGCTTAGTTCCTGCTTTATTTTCCGCACATAGTCATGATTGGCTTTTCCTGAATACTGTTGTTGCCTTGTCCTGCCATGCACCGTTATCGCAGAGGCTCCGGCACTTTCTATCAGATGGGCTATTTCCAGAGTATTTTCCATATCCTGCAAAATTCGTATTTTGGCAGTAACAGGAGTGGACAGATTTTCTGATAGTTCTTTTACGATATCATGAATAAGCTCAGGTGAGCTGAGAAGGGCGGATCCACAGCCATCCTTTGTCAGGGTTTTTGCAGGGCATCCAAAATTAATGTCAATGATTTCAGGCTTGTATATCTCTTCAATTCTAAGAGCCGCTTTTATCATTGTTTCAGGCGAATTTCCGAATATCTGTATCCCAAGAGGTCTCTCATCTTCACAACTTATCCCACGATTAATTGTCTTCTTATTTTCGTATATGACAGCGTCTGCGCTTATCATTTCGGAGTATGTAAGAGAAGCTCCGTACTTTCTGCACATCAGGCGGAAAGGTAGGTTTGTTACGTTGGACATAGGAGCAAGCAGGATATTTCCGGGAATCTTAAGATCTGCAATCTTCATGTTAATCGTTTTATTGGTGGTATTGAAAGTTCAATGCCACCTGATTTTTGTAATCTTATAAATATGAAAGTGTGATTTGAAGTATTCTATCGAAGGGTATGCTAATATATAAGTAGGATGTATGGAAAAATCTATTGAAATAATTCTTATTTACTAAATTTTACAAAATATAACAGGTTCATCTATGACAAAGATCTTAGCTTTTGTTGGAATGCCGGCTTCTGGTAAATCAGAAGCAGCATCAGTCCTGCGCCAAAAAGGTGTCACGGTTATCAATATGGGAGATGTCATCAGGGAAGAGGTCGTCCGCAGAGGACTGGAGCCTACTGATGCTAACACAGGTGGTGTAGGCACCGATCTGCGTGAGAAGGAAGGAAGGAATGCCGTTGCAAAGAGATGTATCCCTAAGATCAGGGAAGCAAACGAAGACTTCATCGGTATCGATGGTGTGCGTAGCGTTCCTGAGGTCGAGCTCTTTAAAGAGGCATTTGGAGATGACTTTACTCTGGTATCGGTTGATTCTCCTCTTGAAATAAGATTTGCACGTGTTCTGGCACGTAAAAGAAGTGATGATATGCAGGATATCAGTGCTTTGAAGGCCAGGGATGAGCGCGAACTCGGATGGGGCATGGGGGAGGCAATGGAAGTTGCCGATCTGGTTATCGATAATAATGGCACCCTTGAAGAGTTCAATGATAAGATAACAGCACTTATGGAATAGTCATCATGATAAAAGTTGAAGTTTCAGCGATTGTGAATCCAACAGAGAGCAAGGACAAAGTACACTCTGCACTGATACAGATATTTCCTGACACAGATTTCGAATATGAAGAACTGCCGGAGCATAGTGGGAAATTCTCAGCTGAAGGTGACGTTTATACTCTCGAACATCTCCACTATCTAATCAGGGAAGAGGAGATCATAGACACCTCACGCACGCGGTTGAATGTGGGATTGACAGAGGATGAGATGTCTACTTCTTTCATCATCAGTAAACAGGTTGCTACAGTAGGCCGCCTGAACTATCCTGCACAGGCAGAACCTCTCGGCTCGATCAATATTAATGTCAGTGCGGATTCAGTAGAAGAATTTGAAAGATTCTACGACTGGCTGACCCCACCCACAGAGGATGGAGTTCCAGATTTTGAAAATGATATAGAGGATGTTTGAAATGAATATCAAGAACCTGAATTTCTCATCACGTGCTGTTACCGAAGATCCTTTTGAGTGGGCTTACGGTATTGAAGATATTGGGTACACCGGATGGGAGATAGTTCAGGAAGGTTCACAATGTCTGACAGAAGAAAACCTGTCCAAATTCATTGAGGTCAGGGACACTACTAATCTCAAGTTAAGTATGCATCTTCCTTTTTCCGATATGAATCTTGCAGGACTGAACCCCGGTATACACGGTGAGGTTATGCGACAGATGAAGTATTATCTCAATATGGCATCTGAGCTTGTTGAAGTAGCTGTACTGCATCCGGGTTACCTATCTCCATACGGTTCCAAGTTGCCTGAGAAGTCATGGGACACGTGTATAGAGTCCATTCAGATATTGTGTGACCACTCAGCTGATATGGGCATTACAATAGCTGTTGAGAATATGCCAAATTTCCCTAAAATATTTGGTCGCTATCCAGGTGAGATGCTGGACATACTAAAACAGGTGGACAGGGATAACGTAGGTATGACCCTTGATGTGGGACACGCCAATACAATGGGGCTTCTGGACGAGTTCGTAGTAAAGTGCAAAAGCAAACTTTCACATATGCATATCCATGACAACAACGGGGCACGTGACGAGCATCTCCCTCTTGGACAGGGCAATATCGACTGGAAAAAGCTCATGGACAGTCTGTCTGGTTACAAAGGCAGAATGGTCACTGAAATGGGTAGCCTTGATGAAGGCAGACAATGTGTCGAGTTTTTAAAGAACCTTTAGTTCACCAGAAAACCGAAAAATGTGAACTAAGCACAAAATAATATCTATTTTTCTTTTTTATTCTTCAAGCCTGCCGTGCCTGCGGTCTATATCGTCCATTTGGTCCAGCAGTTTGCGGATGGCTGCCCTTATGGCATCAGCCTGTGTAATGAATTTCTTGTTGTCTCCTACATGGCTGTTAAGGTCATTTAGGAGTTCCTGAGGAATGTCAACACTCACTTTTGGCATGGTTTCACCATTTTAAAAACAAAGATAGATTAATCTAATGAGATTTAACCTTTTATAGAAAAAGTGATTGTAAGATGCGAGCCGGAAGGGAGTTGAACCCCTGGCCTACGGATTAAGAGTCCGTCGCTCTGCCTGGCTAAGCTACCGGCCCGCGCTGATTGAGCGAGATGTCCATACGTATTAGCCTGATATATACATTTCGGTTAAAGGTGTTTGAGGGGTGAACTCAAACATGCTTCACTACGCATTTTGAGAGTCCCATTATCTCAACCATATCACTGTTATCAGGGCTATGCACTATCATTTGTCCTTTTTTCAGGTATGGGATACGCTTCTCGAATTCCTTTTTGACCTTCATCGTATTGATGGCCGCATCGTTGCTCAGGTTAAGGATGATGCGCGTGTTTATCTGCTTGAAAATAGTCTCATCGATATCCTGCGGGTCCTGCGTGATCAAAAAGAGTCCGAGTCCTTCCTTTCTTCCCTGACGTGCAGCATCTGCGAACTTGGAGATCAGGCGTCTTGAATGTTCACCTGATGCATTTGAAAGATAACGATGTGCCTCGTCAAGTCCTAGGATGATGGGTGTTTCCTTCACCGCAGCCTCACCGGAAGTGTTCAGTTTGTTGTCAACTATCAAGCTCATCAAAGTTAGAGTTATGATGTCGCGTATGCGTGAGTTTGTTATGTACTCTGTAGGGAAGACACTGACCTGCCCGGGTTTGAATATCTGTCCAAGTACCTCGTTTATGGGTCTTGCTGGCTGGTCGAAAACTCTTGCAAGAGCACGGTTCTTCACCCTGCGTGCGATACCGTCATAGGATGCTTCGTGTATCTTGCCACTCTCCACATAATAGTCTCTTGTGGCATCATCACCAATGAAGTCTATAAAGCCACCGTATGTGTGCTGAGTGCTCTTCTTAAAGAAATCATCCAGCAGAAGGTCAATTCCCACATATTGCAGTTCTGTCATGCCCACAGGCGCAATGAGCCATGAATTGTTGCGTACCATCTCAAAAGGTATGGTAAACTCAATCTGCTCAGCCCTTGACCTGCCTGTATAGCCCTCACCGTCAACCTTTGCCACAAAGGTTTTGGTGTTCTTACATGCACCGAAATTGACCTTTTCAGCACTGAACCTGAAGTCGTCGTCGTCTGTGATCTCAGGATTGTCTTCAAATATTTGTGAGTACTCATCCTGCGGGTCCATTATCACAAGACAGGGATTTCTCTTTTCCTCAGAACCACGAAGCTTGTAACGGTTATTTTCACTCATGAACTGGCGCAGGATATTCTTTGTAAGGAAGGTCTTTCCTGTACCTGTGCTGCCGCAGACAAGCATATGCCTGAATATCAGGGGGTCGCCCATGGAGTAATCATTCCTCAGGTAGTAAGGAACCGTAGGCGGTACTGCATGTGTCCTGACAAGTTCGCCGCCAACACTCAGGTGCCCCATGAATATACCCTCTTCAGGAATGTTGAGACCTGTCTGTATTTTCTTCTTTTCGGTCACAGGTAGTATTGGAGTGTTAGGACGGGGTATC
This sequence comes from Methanolobus sp. ZRKC5, assembly GCF_038446525.1. Lineage (GTDB taxonomy): Archaea > Halobacteriota > Methanosarcinia > Methanosarcinales > Methanosarcinaceae > Methanolobus. The sequence continues at coordinate 1,631,658 of NZ_CP151792.1, read as the reverse complement.
CTGTCGCTCATTCTCCTGGCAAGTACTCCTTCTTTGTCTTTTGGTTCATAGAGAATGCATATTGGATCAAGGTAAGCCAGGAATTTATAATCCACTTCATCCGTTGTGTTGGACTGAAGCATTCTGCGTGAGTGTATCTCTGTGGCATCATCAACCGCAAACTCCTGGAGGTACTGGAGTTTCCATATCCGCGCGAACAGGTCTTCATCCCCGTATGGAACGATAACGTACGTTCCAAGTCTCACTTTCTGGCGGTGGGACGTTGTAATGTAACCGGTTATTCTCGCTCCGGCTTCTGTGATTTCCAGCGGGTCTATGCCTGTGGTTATTATTCCAAAGGCTCCATCTGAAACACCGTTCTGTCCTTTTTTGAGGGCTGCTGTCTCAGGTTCGAAATCCTCAAATAATTCATCTGTTCCATCTCCGCTGCCAGAAATCTCAGTTTTGAGTTCCTCATTATTCTTGTCAGCCTCATCGTTCCTGTCTTTTGCAAAAGAAAGTATGTCTTCATCTCTCATCCTATTCATCCCACCTTGTATCATTATATGTAGTGTCTATTTTTGAATTTCTGAACCTGTCTATAATATGTCGTCTTTCAGACACCGGTATCTTTGCTATTGAATCTGCTTTTGACAGGGTCTTTGGTACGCCGCCCACTGCCAGGTCGTAGAGTACTTTCCTTGTCATCCGGTTCCGCAGTTCCTCGTTCTTTATAAGTCCGTAAGGGGATTCTATTTTGAAAATGGTATTCAGTTTCGGGACGTATGCCATAAAGAAACAGAGGGCATAATCTTCCGCCTCAAATATCCCGTTGGCCAGTTCTGCAACCAGAGGAGAAGTGGCTTTGAGCATTTTTTCGTAGAACTGGTTTGGCTGTACGAACCAGTTGGTGTAAGTGATATACTTGTTTGCCTCTTTTTTCTTCATCCCGGATCTTTCAAGGGACAGTGCATTCTTGAAGAACTGTGCATCAACAAGCCATGGGAGGTCAAGTTCAGCATCCTGTTTTTTCAGTGCCAGCATTACCTGCATGTCCTCGGGGTTTTTGACAAACCCTACAAGAGGTTTCATGTTCTCAATATGATGATCCATTATGTCAATGTAGTTCTGAATTATTTTAGTGCTGCTTTCATCGAGGCGTATGTTCACATCCCCGGAATCAATAACCATCCAGTACATGACTCTTTTTGGATAGATAGGACCATCCATTATGAAAAAATCCTCATTTTCAATACTGTCAAGCATCCAGAGTATATGTTCGGATTCACAAAGATAAAGAGCTACATCGTGCAGTATATCCGTGACCTTCTTATTCAGCAAACCGGGTTGAATACGGATTATCTTTTTCCGTCCCATATTATTGTCAAATGATTCCCAGTCGTTGCTGGTATTCAGGTATATTTTTTTACTTGCTGTGTAAGCTGCTGCCACTATAGTTCGTTTGCTGTGGATGTCAAGGTCAGTAGGGGTGCTTGCCATTGCACAGTGGCAAAGATCAACATAAAGGCCGTTATCAAATGTTTTTGCAGTGGTACTCCCGCTGTCACACGAGTATGTTTTTGGGTAAGGATCTTCAACTTGTAGCATCCTTTCAATACTTGCTTTTCCACGCCTGACCGGTCCTATGGATCTTAGAACTATCTTTCCGTTATATTCAAGTTTTCTGAGCCGCTCAAGGATATTTTTTACATTTTCAGAGTCATCACATTCATTCTCATCTTTTTTGAAACAGTTGTCAATGCGGTCAACTATCTCATGTATCTCTTTTATGTGAATAGGCTCAAGGGTCATGGGGTAGAATAGTATCTGAATGATAATATTATTTTGGATTGGATTCTGTTTATTTTGAACCCTTCCATTTGTAAAAATCAATCTGATTTTGCCTTTCAAATCATATCCAAAAACAAATGTGTGCTGGAAGAAAGTGTTTCACATGCTTAACTTAAATGAAATTGATTACAGGTAAAGCTAATTTTTTAAAAACCCTTAAATAGTAACCATAATATGAACTATATTACATATATAAAGGTCTTCGGCAGTTAGTCTCCTGAAGTCATGTTGTTACTTATTTAAGAGGTTGTAGTTATGGAAAGTTATCAAATATTCTTGTTATTAATGGCAGTCTACGTGCTTGGACTGATAGGTATAGGATTGTATTTTACAAAACGTCAGAAATCTGTCACTGATTTCTGGCTTGCAGGCCGCAAGATCGGTACATTAGGCATTGGTTTTTCAGCAGCATCTTCTTGGATGACTGCGGGTGGCATATTAGCAGTTATTGGCCTTTACATGGTACTTGGAATGGGTTCCATATGGGGTTTTGTAGCTCCGAACATTCTGGCACTGCTGCTCATTGCCCTGCTTGTGGGTAAGATAAAGCACCTGCCTGCAATCACACAGCCAGAACTGCTGGAACAGAGGTTCAGCAGCACCATTCGTGGTCCTGTTGCAATCATCATCGCAATTGTAATGGCTCTTTTCGCAGTTGCTGACATCAAAGGTTTTTCACTTGTACTTAGCATCTTTTTCGGTCTGGAACCTATCTACGCTGCAGCAATTGTGGCCCTTGCCATCTCCGTATATGTAACTCTTGGAGGTTTCTCCGCAGTAATATGGACCGATGTCGTGCAGTTTATCCTGCTGGCGACCTTCTCACTTATAATTGCCCTTGTGGTTGTCAATGCAGCTACAACAGGCTCTGCTGATGTCCCTGCTATAAGTACATCCGAGCTTTTCGGTGATGTTTCTCCAGGATGGTGGAATCCATTCATAGTTGGTGTTCCTGCTGTAATGATAGCCATATTTGCCATAATACCTGGTTGGATCACAGAACAGGACCCATGGCAGAGGATATGGGCTGCAAAAGACGAAAAATCCGCAAGGATGGGTATGGTACTCGGTTCCTTACTTATTTTCCTTGTATTCGGTGTCTTATGTACTGTTATCGCCATAAGTCTAAACCATATATATCCCTCCATACCCGCTTCTTTTGCAGATATAGGAATGGGTGCAATGGCAGAGGCAGAACCTGCATTGCTGGTCTACATAGTGAGTAACCTTTCGCCAATAGCAATCGGTCTCTGTGCTGTCGGTCTTGCTGCAGCGGCCATGTCATCAGCTGATACTTTTGCAACATCAGGTGGTTCCTGTCTCTCCCGTGACATATACCAGAGATACATAAAACCTGATGCAACCATGAAGCAGATGATGAAGATCAACAGGATAAGTGTGCTGATAATCGTTGCATTGGCAACTGTGCTCTCGTTCTATATCAACAGCATCATCGATGTCATTCATATTGCAACCTTCATTGCCAGTGCATCATATTTCTTCCCACTTATGGGAGGCCTTTACTGGAAACGTGCAACAAAGGAAGGTGCTCTTGCAGGACTTGTTGTAGGTGCGGTCGCACAGATAGGACTGACAGTTGTTGACCTTGCAAATACTGCTCCGTTTGCACCAGCTTATCTTGATATGATTCACCCTATACTTTCAAACCACGGTGTCATCGTAGGAATGCTGCTCAGCGGAATAGCCTTTTTCGGTGTATCCCTTGCAACAAAACCATCCAGTACTGTAAATCTGGCTCCGTTCTTTGCCGACGAAGCAAAGAAGCTTGAGGAAGAGGTTACTGTAGTTGACGAGTCTGATCCAGATTACAAGAAACTTCTTGTCACTCTCGAAAAGGAAGTCACAGGAGACCGTGCAATTGTCAAACTGAATCTGGAGGCATCTGCAACTATCAACTGGCCTAAGTTCGTAAATGAGCTCAAATCCATCCATCCATCCTGGGTAACACCAACAGGCAGAGATTCTGTTTACAGGTTGACAAAAGCTGATATGCTTGCCTGTGTGTCCCTTACCAGGGGAGACAGTGAGAGGGAGATATGGTTTGCATCAGAACCATTGGCAGCTGATCTTGACCTGAGCACAAAGGAGTTCCTGGTTGCTTTCAAACAGGTTTCAGAGGCTCTCAAAAACATTGGATTGCTGATGACCCTGCCATCCGGTGACAATTATTGAGCATATAAGTCTACTCTGGAGTAAAATCCAGAGTAATCTAAATTTTTATTTTTACTTCTTATTTTTGTGTTAATATAATCTCAAATTTTACATCTTTATTCACTTCTTATATATTATATAAAAATAATTTTCAGAAACTATATCTATTCTAAAATCCATGTATATTTGTGGTACATATGGAATTGAAAAACCCTATTTTAGACATTGACGTGAATGAAGAGAATAGAGCAAAAATTCAACCTTTAAAGGATGGCTTTGAAGAACTGACCCCTGAAGAAAGATTTGATGTTGTGGAACTTCAGAACATAATGCTTCAAAAAGTTTCCAACCACCGTGAGAAGTATGGGATTCCAAAGACCGGGCAGAAAGCTGAAAGGGATGCAAATGAGATAATCTCCCACATGTCATCAAAGTCTCTTGACTATTCCCAGGCGTGCATAAATTATTATGTTTCAAAGATCTCTTCTGCTATGAAGAAATAAACCGGCACTTTGTACCATTTCTTTTTGATTTCTTTCTTTTTTCATATTTTATTCATTTCAGCTTTGGGAAGATTCGTACCCTTTCTTCACTCAAAACTTATAAGTGAAATACAGGACAATTATGCTGGCATGGCAGAGATTATCTTTGATGATATTGGCAGTTTTCCTCTTCCGGCAGGAACATCCAAAGACTGGATGGCTGGAAAGTTTTCTGAAAAGAAAAGTGATGCGGACCTATTCAAGGTCATAAATGATGCTTTCATGAAGAAAGTAGAGGCTGGTGTGGAAGTACCTACCTATCCTCAATATCAGGATATGAATGAACAGTTCCTGTCCATCATCAGAGATCCCAATTGTACCGAGGAACCATTCAAGGTAAAACTTTCCGATGCCCGTATCATTGAACTCGAAGCTATTGAAACTGTTGCCAAAACCTACAGGGAAGAGCACGGTGAAAAGCTTGATGTGCGTGTCTGTGTTACCGGACCCCTTGAGCTTTATCTCAAGGAATTTGGCGGAACCGAGTATGTTGATATACTGGATCTGTTTGGAGAAAGCGTTAATCGTTTTGTAAAGAACTCACTTTCAGGTGCAAAGGATTTCAACATAAGGACAGTTTCCATTGATGAGCCAAGCATAGGTATCAATCCGCAGGTCATGTTCTCTGACAATGACCTCATAAAAGCAATGGACATTGCATGCAGCTCTGCAAAAAAAGCTGGTTGCGATGTGGAAATTCATCTTCATTCACCTCTTCATTACACACTTGCATGCCAGACTGAGAATATCAGTGTCATTGGTGTTGAATCCGCAGCAACTCCATCCTACCTTGACCTGATCGACAAAAAGATCCTTGAAGACGCTGATTCATATCTGAGGGTTGGAATTGCAAGGACAGATGTATTCAATCTTGCAGCTGTGCTCAACGACAAATACAACACCAATGTCTGGAAAGAGACTCAATATTTCCCTGAGATCATAAATGATCTGGAAACTCCGGCAGTCATCTCGAAGAGGCTTTCAAAGGCATATTCCATGTTTGGAGAAGGCATCAAATATGCAGGTCCGGATTGTGGCCTTGGGGCATGGCCATCCCAGGAAATCGCTGCACAGCTATTAAGTAATGTTGCAGAAGGTATGGCTGATTTTAAGAAAGGGCTGTAAGATCACCACTTTTTTTCTTTTTCATCATTCCAGATTTATGATTGACGGCAAACTATTGTCAAGCATCTGCATAACCCTGTCAACAATGCCCAATGTCACATAAGTTTCAATATATGCCGCAACCAGCAGAGTCAGAATAATAATCCCTAGCATTTTCCATGTATATTTTGACAGGATGTAATCCTTTGAAGTAGCAAGGATGTATGCAGAATCTTCTTTCAGACTCTCTATGTCATTTCCGTTGAACAATTCTTTGTCAATTACATCGTGGGCCTGGATGTGTGCGAAGCGGTATCCAAGGGCTACCGCCACAAGGATTGCAGGAATTTCAATAATCCCATGAGGAACTATGGAAATGAAGAAGTAGATCACATTGTAGAACAGGCCAATGAGGATACCTTTCATTCCAAATAACTGGAAGCCTGTCATAGCCCCGTTAAAAGTGAAGAATGCAAGAAGGATACCCATCAAAAAACCATTTACCATCAGTATCATGAGCGGCACAATATATGGTATCATGTAGGCAAACATTCTGTACTCATCTTTTCCATAACCACAGTATTGCCATATAGTGCCTTGTTTTTCCTCACTATTCCTTTTGATAGAAGAGAAATCCTTGTCCACCATACTTGTTATTTTGATAAGTAACATGTTTACAGGCATAATCATCTTTTCGAAAAAAAGAGAAAAGCGTGCATAAAGATGATGTCCTGGTCGGATATTGATATCACTTATCAACATTTGATGGACCATCATGAAAAGTCCTGTACCTACAACGGCACATGAAGCTGCAATGCTGTTAAAAATAAATATGGCCCACATTGGATTTATGTAATTTGAAGTTACAGCTACTTTGGCCGTTGCGGCAGAAGCTGTGTTTATAATAACTTCACTCACAGGTTCTGGTTCTGCAAATACTAGCATCAGTATATAGGCAAATATGCCTATAATAAATGCAGAAGCCACTGATAACATGAATACTCTGGCAGACCATTTCAAATCATTGGCACTGATATCGAATCTATTTCTATTTTTCATATTGTTCATGTAAAGCACACGTTTGGTTAGTTTTTATACATCGATGGATTGAAATACTTTAGGTATAGTATAATTATAATACTATATTACTATTCATTATTTATGGGAAGTATTATCAATGCGAATACCTACAGGGATTGAGGGATTTGACGATTTGGTCCAGGGCGGCTTTCTTTCAGAGAGGGTTTATGTGCTGAGCGGTCCGCCGGGAAGTGGAAAAACAACATTTGGAGTTCAGTTTCTTGCTCAAGGAGCGGCGATAGGAGAAGTGGGATTATACGTAACTTTACTTGAATGCCCACAGAACATTATCAATGACATGTCTAACTATGCTATGAATGTCATGACACTGATAAAAATGAAGAAACTTTTGTTTGCAGATCTTGGCCCACGTATGGAATATGGATATATGGATGAGATCAATGAGTTTATAACAACGGATTATAACATTAGCAAAAGTTCGACTGAAAGTGAGGCTCCATCTCCTTCAGTTGTTTTTAAGGAAATAGCTGCTTATGTTTCAGAATATGAGGTAAAACGCCTGGTCATTGATTCAGTATCTGCAATCCGGTTCACTTCTAAAGATCTATCCCTGCAGGAAAAAGAGATGAGTAGGTTCATACGTAATCTTAAGAAATTAGGATGTACAACAGTGCTACTATCTGAAATGACTGATCCAGGTGCTTATTCCACAGAGCAGTTTGCTGCTCATGGTGTTGTTTTCATGCATAATTTCCTTTATGGTAAGACCATGACCCGTGCTATTCAGGTGATTAAGATGCGCGGTACAAAACATGATTGTAACATGCATAGCGTTTCATTCACTGAAAAAGGGCTGAAAGTAGAGGGCTATCTTGAATAATGGTTGTTTCTTATGGTAAAGATCTTTAAGAAAAAGGAAGAAAAAAAAATTCTTCCTGAAGAAGGCAAGGTGCAGCTTGCAGATGCATCCCGCAGGTTAGGTTTTGAAGTAGGTTACCATCGCCACTCTGAAATTGGCTGGGTCCAGGAAAAACTATCGCAAATATACAAGTTTGCTGAAGAATATGAACTCAGGGATTTTGTAAAAGAGCAATACAATGGTGGCAAAGAAGAAGGTTCTAAAGTAAAGGAAAGAGATACAAAATCAGGACTTTCCCAAAAAAGCTCATCAAATGAAGTTGAGCAACCTTCTGCTATCTCAATTGACCGTACGAAAAAAGACCGTACAACTTCAAATATCGGTTCCGGCTACAAAAGTTCCAATGTTGTATTTTCCGGTTCATCTGATATGATCCGTCAACCAGGTCTTGTGGACCTGCCGGAAAATGTAGAACGTCCTAAATCTATAGATAGGCCTTCTTTTTTGGATGGTGCCAGACATCTGACACCTAAAAAGAAATAGGGATTTTTATTGAAAAGGTATCATTGTTCATAGCCAAAAGCAATGAACCTCTGTTTTTCATCAAGATTTGCAAAGATAAATCTGTCATTTTTGCTGTAGGCAACTTCCTTTGAGCCGGTTAATTTAAAGATATATTCTTTTCCCGGACTTGCCTTTTCAACTTTATTCTCACCTTCAGTTATTTCTGTAACTTTTACAGGTGAAGACTGGAGTCCAACATAAAGATGTAGCATATCACCGAGATTGAATTCTTTTGCCAGTGGTGAAAGAGTGCATTTTAATATAAAATCCGTAGCAACAGTTTCTTCCTGTGAAACTATAAAGCCTCTGTCAATGTCCTTTGACTGGATACCTTTGAGGGCAAGTCCAACTCTGGCACCCGCAGGGGCAGATTTGACATCTACATCATGCATCTGTATGGATCTGATCTCCAGTTCCTTTTTGGTTGGGTATGCTATCATCTTGTCCTTTGCGTTAATGGTTCCCTGTGTCGTAACTCCAAGCACTACACATCCGATACCGGTAACGTTGAAAGACTGGTCTATTATTATACGTGGGCGCAGGCTGTCAAGTTCTTTTAAATCTTCAGCTGCCCTGTCACCAACTGTGAATATGAGTTCTTTTAGCTCTTCCATGCCTTCAAAAGAAGTAGTGGATATGGAAATGTAATCCCAGTTCTCAAGTGCAGTTCCTGTTGTAATTTTCTGTAACTTGGCCTGTAGCTCTTCCTGTGCAAGAGGATATGAAGCATCAGATTTTGTGAGAACAACAATACCATGTTTATATTTCATCAGGTCAAGTGCAATGATACACTCTGCAGCCAGTGGATCAAGTCCTGTTGGAGGTATACATAAAAGAGCAACATCAGAAAGGTTAAGTGCTGTAACCAACGCTTTTACAGATGCCGGATAACCGGTAGCATCAATGGTTGTGAGTATCCTGTTGTTCTTGGCATAATCATACATTGTGACATCTGTAACGTTACTTCTCTTTCCAAGTTTTCCGGCAAGCGTGGTCTTACCGCTTTGCTCACTTCCGATGATGGTAATCTTTGTCATATGGGCACCCTTTTTGTGGTTCACGAATTAATCTATTTGGATATATGTCTTTTTCACGACCACAACTGTCCTTCTAACATTGCAAGGGTCTTATCATTTGTGCTCTTGTTTACCTTCCTGATGTTGATGATATATTCATCACCTTTTTTCTCCTGTATCTCGAACGCAACATAAAGACCAAATCTCTGCAGATATGATCTGAATTTGTGGATGGTTTCCTTGTCCCCTACTCTGATCTTGAAATCATCGGAGATCCGCTGGCCTGCCTGGACCTGAGCTATCGTCTTTTTCATCGGGTTGAGTAAACTTTCTCCAAGCCTGAGGCATCTTTTCTGGAAATCTTCCTCATTTTCTTTCCATTCGTAAGACTGGAACCCCTCACGTACTACTCTGGAGAAGAGGAAATCCCGTCCGGTTTCATTGTAGAATTTGAATGCATGGTGCAGGTCAGAACAATTACTTTCTGAACATGTGTATTTCATTGGTTGCAATACCATCTCAGGATCTTTGATAACAACGCCTTCGTGTCCCTTTTTTCCAAGTTCTTTGATAATTTTTGTAATCTCGCCAGGTGCTTCACTGATGTTGAATTTACCAAATAACCTAACATTATCGAAAGTATATTCCTCTGCCAATTCTCTCCTTTTGTGGACTGTCAGGGCTTCTCCTGAATTCTTATACCTCAAGTCAAAAACAAAAAATTTCAGGGACTCTATATTGTAGACATATTTTTGCACATATGGATTATCAGGGCCCACCATTTCTCCATATACAATGATATCAGGGTGATCTATGAAGAAATCCCTTTTGAGGAATTTCCGTACCCTTTCCGTAGAATAAGGGCAAACATGGCCGCTACGGGTAAAAGCAATGAGTTTACTGTTGTAGTCGATAACACGGACATTATATCCGTTCATTTTCTCTTCAACAGCTACAGAATCTATTTCACCGAAATTTTTCTTTACTGCAGGTTCAAGAAGCATTGCTCTTTTAATCTTAGGAAAACCCCTTATGAGTTCAAAAGAGCCAGATTTATCGATCAACACGGTCCCGTCTTCAAAATTTGGTACGTGTCCTTCAAATCTGTAAATATTGTTGTATTCATCCCAGTTTTGTTGCAGGTTTTTCTTCTCAACAAGTTCTTGAAGTCTGGAAGGCGGAAGTTCCAAACAGTCTGCCGCCTTCTCAATATCAAGTTCTATCTTCGGGTAATATTTCATCCCCAGACACCTGGTTCTTTACTGTGCCATTCCTCTGATAATGCTTCTTCTGGTTATTAGCCCAACCATCTGACCTTCAAGGTTGATAACGGGCAGTCCTCCAAGATTCTCTTCTAGCATCATTTTTGCTGCATCAGTTGTTGAGGTGTTTGTGTAGACTGTTTTTACACTCATCTTTATAATATCCTCGACAATAAGATTCTTTATACGGGAATCCTGTTTACTGCCTTCGACCAGGTCACGGAAAGAGCGCATGGCTGTTGCAATATCCGTTTCCGTTACCATTCCAACAAGTTTGTCACCTTCTATGATAGGTATTCTTCCAACATTGTTGTCAAGCATAAGTCTTCTTACATGGCTGACACGGTCTGCAGGACTTGCTACAATAGGATCCGGTTGCATTATCTCTCCGGCATACCCGCTGAAAATGTTGTTCTTGAGTATCTCGTTAGGAGTCACCCAACCAAGAATCTTGTCATTCTCCATAACAACTATCACTCCTCCGTTCTTTACCATCAGCGTGATAGCATCGGTTGCCTTCGTATCCGGCAGTACTTTTGTGAAATTATCTGATATTGCTGTTGCTACATGCAGGGAAGAAGCTGGCTTACTTCCTTTTTTACGAGTTCCGAGTTCCCTTGTAAGGTTTCTCATGGTAAGTACGCCAAGCAGCTTATCATCGTGTCTTACCAGAAGACGTCTTGTCCCTTTCTTGTCCATAATGTCAAGTGCATGGGAAATAGTGTCTGATTTATCTACTACCAGTGGTTCTGCCATTATATCCTTTACTTCCATTGTCATTCCTCTGATCTTTATTTCACTTTTCTGGTTATTCGATGCTTACTGTACTGCTTTAAGTATGTCTCTCCTGCTGATAAGGCCAATAATTTTCCCATCATTAACAACCGGTAGGGCAATAGTGTGTTCTGATAGCATCATCTTTGCTGCATACACTGCCTTGTTCTTGATATCTACAGCTGGTGGGAGCTCTGACATTATATCTTCGGAAACAAGAGGAACTTCTTTTACGTAGCGATATTCCTTCTGACCAGCAGGAGTTGAACGCCTGGTCATCTTTATACTCTTTGATGGAAGTTTTCCTTCATTGTCAGCCATTATATTGAATGCCACGTTGCTTGTTGTTATCATTCCAACAGCTTCATCAGAATCATCTGTAACGATAACACGGTTTGTCTTGTTCTCCTCCATTTCATGGATTACATGATTGATAGTGTGATGTCTGTGGACAAACACGATATCTTCTGTCATTACTTCTGAAATTTTAGTTTTCACATCCTGCTCAGAGAAGTATTTCATAATGTCAGTTCCAGTTATTATACCAACTACTTCCCTGTTCACTACGGCCAGTGAGTTTATACCATTCTCCATCATCAGATCGATTGCCTGGGTCACAGAAGCACCTGGGTATATTGTGATGGGGTTTTCATGCATCACCATGTTTACAGGAATTTTATCAATTGGTCTTCTTCTCCACATGGGTTCGGCTTGTGCAAGCCTTTTTCCAAGGTCTGTCTTTGTGATAATACCAATCATTTCTTCATTCTGAGCAACCACCAGGGTGCTGATCTTGTGCTTAAGCATCAGGTTTCTTGCATGCGCTACGGTTTCTTCCGGTGCTATGGTAAAGACCGGTGAACTCATAATGTCTTTCACATTCATGTTGTTCCTCCTTTTTGGAAGCTTGACCTTTCATCAGGACAAGCCTGCAGGATATATTTAATCTATTATCCATCAAAGAACTCATCATTTCCAGTTTCAGCGGATCGATGTGCTCTTTTTGTTTCTAATCATATACTTGTCTGTGAATCTGTTTATGTTTCATGAAAACAGATCCATCTATCATTTTTTCATGAAAGCCACATTTGTGACAATTCCCGTTTGCAATCGGGTTTTCTTTTCCACCTCCTAATTAAGTCATAATATCAGTTGATATGGTTGTATCATCTGATTTGATCATAGTAAGCACTGAAGTTGTCAGCAATCCGGGGTCTTTTCTCTGGAATCCCATTATCTTCATTTCCAGTTCATTGACCTGATATTTTATTATCAATCTAAACCACTATATTCCACAACATAACAAAATTACTGAGGATATGTTCTTATAATCTCAATAAGTTTTGCGAACGATATCCATGCCTCATGGTTGATTACACTCTGCATGTAAGTGCAAGATCGCACTTTCAAAACTCAGATAATGTACAATGCCTGTTTATAGCAACAGTAGATCCAGCAAACACAATATCCCGGTTTTTAATCACTGTTCCCAGCTTAAATCCAGGCGTTGCTTTGAAAGTCGATACATTTCTTCTTTTAAGATATATCGGGACAGACATTTATTTCACCAACTTGAAGCGTTCTTAATAGATACCAAGTCAAAGGACTAGTCATAGTAACCTTCTTCTTCTTTACAATCTTCACACAGCATCAATTCATTAACATTCGTCAGGCTGTCAACAAAAGCTCCGCAACGTTGGCATATGCCACGTTCAAGCTCCGGTTCCTGAGTATAGTTATTCTCATGATGTAGTTCGATCAGACCTTCCAGAATAGTGTTCAGACCGGGTGCAATAGCTATTATATCCCTGTCAGTTACCATTCCAATTATTTGGTCACCTTCCATCACAGCAAGCCTGCGAATGTTGGATCTCACCATCATTTCAGCAGCTTCGATTATGTTCGTCGCCGGTTTTGTTGCTATAATAGGAGTCGACATGATCTCTCTGGCAGTCATCTTTGCAGGGAGTACATTTCTGACAACCGTTTTGATTATTATGTCACGTTCAGTTATGATGCCGGTACTATCACCGTCTTCATTTACGATGATGCTACCTGTATCTTTTTCCGCCATTTTCCTTGCAACATCAAGGACACTAGCAGTGACATCAATGCCAAAAACGTGCTTTGACATTATTTCCTTGACCAACATCTCATTATGAATCTCCATTATGGAGACATCGGTTTGAATGTCATCCTGAACTTTCAAGACCATAAAATGTACCCCAAAATTCTGGATTAAAGGAATCAATTACCCATAGTCCACTAGATAAAATGTTACTTTTATCGTATAAATAGGTGTTCGTAGATTTTTTAATATGATTTGCATGTTGCCGATAATAGCAGCAGACAAGTTGCTATAATAAAAAAAAGATTCCGGAACAATTCAAAGTGAATGTGCCGGACATTCTAATAAAATATAATTCATTTAACGAACAACTATTCTTGTCCGGTTTCCTGCACTAAGTTCTATTTCATCATTGAATCCGGATTTAGAGAATGCATCAATTATTTCCACAGCCATATCGATATCTAGCTGGTCTACAAGGAGGGCATGGTCGCCCCATAATGCAATTCGTATCCTTCCGGTATCATCTGAGACATAAATGTTTGAAACCATATTCACAGTCCCGTCGTCCCGATCGAATTCCTTCATTTCCCCAAGTCCTGACACCTGTCCTGATATGGAATATGATTCTCCCGGTATGATATCAGCTATGGATGTGAAATCTTCCTTGAACTCTACTTCATCCTCGATTTTTCTGATAGTACTGCGATTTCCAACCTGCATTTCTACCTGCTGGTTGAAATTGTTCTCCTTTGCGTATCCATTGATTATTTCTACAGAGTCATCTGTCTGGAGTTCTGTTGTAAGATCTGCAGTCTCATCCCAGAGTGTCACTCTTATTTTGCCTGTTTCATCACCGATCATAATGTTTGCGACTTTTCCGACAGTACCATCTTTTTTGTTGAATGTTCTTATATCGGCTATATCAAGGATCCTGCCACGAATGTTAAGGTCACCCATTCCACTTTTGATATCTTCTATCTTTTTTGAATCGATGCGGGCTTCTACTTTTTCATCTGTTTCACAAAGAACCCCGTTGTTGCCTATATTTACTTCAATACCGGAATATCCTTCCTTGACGTAGCCGGCTACCTGGTAATTCTGGCCAACTTCAATATTTCCTGTCTTCACAAGATCTGCCCTGTCATCCCATAATGTCAGGCGTATAGATCCGGTTTCGTCTGCAACAATGATATTTGCAACTCTGCCAACGGTGCCGTCATTTCGGTTGAATTCCTTTGCAGGGAAAACAGACATGACCTTTGCAATGAACTTGATATTACCACTGCTTGGAGTTATGCCTGATATTTTCTGCAATTGGTTTTCTCCTGTGTCACTGGCTCCATGGTCGTGGGCCACAAGCATGGCGGCGGTCCTGATGTCGCAGAGTCCGCTCATTTGTTCTACTTTCTCTTCAACCTCACGTGTAAAATCTTCTTTACTGATGATGCCGCCGAGCTTTTCATATATGTCATTTATCTCATCCATGATAATACCTTGAAAACTGAATTGAATATATTAAAATCATCCATTTACCTTTCAACTAGTCTAGTATTCTCTTAGATAATTAATCTAACGAAGATGTTTATAAAAATCCTGGTATTTTGATATTTTATGAATTATATTGTGATTGTTGCGTCATTTTAATAAGATATATTAATTATAAGATGTATTTGCAAGATATCATGATCCGTAAATGTAAAGAGCATGGCTATTTCAGGGGAGAAAGCTGCCCTGATTGTGGAGAAGAAGGACGTTATGTGCTGGATGATGATCGGGAAGAGAGACTTGGAAGGTTTGTTTCCGGTGCATTGAGACACTTCCCTGAAGACGTGGGTATTGAAATGGACTCACTAGGCTGGGTAGGGCTGGGTCAACTTTGCGATGTCATGAAAAAACGCTATAAATGGGGAACCATGGAGCGTCTGATCTCACTTGTTGAATCTGACCTGAAAGGGCGTTATGAGATAGAGGACAATTTCATAAGGGCAAGATATGGCCACTCTGTAGATGTGGACCTTATATCTGATTATCCTGAAAATGATCTGCCTTACCTGTACTATGGTGTCAGTCAGGAAGAGACGGACATGTTGCTCGATAATGGTATCTTCCCTATCAGGCAGTGCTATGTACATCTTAGTACCTCATTTGAAAAATCAAAGGAAGCCGCTTCGGTTCACACGGATAACCCTGTTATTATCGAGGTAGATGCAAATGCTGCTCAGCAGGATGGGGTCGATATTGTTACCGTAAATGCTGACATTGTTCTTGCAAGGGGAATTCCACCGGAATATCTCAGTGTTGTAGAACTTGAGGAATGATCCTCATTCTACGGATATTTTTATCAGGCCGTTGCTTTTATTTATTACGAAGTGTACGTCAAGTAACTGTTCGGTCACGTGGATGTTTGTCAGGCAATGCGGTGTAAGCTCCCTTGTGGTAAATGATCCGCTTCCGGCAAGTCCCATGTAAGGTATTAGTTGGTCAGCCAGATGAATATCAACAGCTGCCCGGGATTTCAGTTCATCAAGCAATATCAGGGCTGCCTGACTACCTACTTTTTCTGCAGGCATTCCTTTTTTTCCTGTATTTACAGATCCCGCAAGACCAGACCATAATGTGATTCCGCTTCCGGTTGAGTGGTAATTTTCTGTTTCAATGTCAATATGCACATCTGTTCCATTCTCTTCCAGCACTTTCTGCGCAGAATCAGCCTGCCTTTTTGCGACATGTTCAGGCAGGTTAGAACAATGTGATACTCCATGTATCTCCTTTTTCACTGTTTTAAAGTCAAATCCTTTTAATGTGGAAGGTTTTATTTCTATTTCTGCGACCCCTCCACCTTTTGGGTAATATCCACGTTCAATAAGTCTTATATCTGCTTTGTACCCCATTTTTGACAGAGCATTTAATGTCAGTTCTTTCAAGTAGTCTATTGATGGAGACCATGCAACATCGGTTCCCCCAGTTATTCTCAGTTTTGTCCTTTCTGGAGAATAAGCGGCTATTGGCATGATAGACTGCATGAGCAATGGAATACTTCCTGCAGTTCCAATCTGTATGTGTGTTTCAACCCCCCTTATTTCCGATGGAGAAAAGTATATCTGAGTGGAGCCCGGAAAAAGTCCATTGATGTCGGCATCACACATCATGGCAACAGCCTCAATGGATTTGAGATGCTGGGTTTTCAGTCCTTTTTTTGGACGATTATGACGTATATTATTTATTTCGATATCTTCTTTAATAATAGCTGAAAGGGCAACGGCTGTCCTGAGTATCTGTCCTCCACCTTCTCCGTAGGAACCATCTATTTCTATCATTTTCTTATTTTACGCATCTTTTTCAACGCACCCTTCGCAGCAAAACTAACAGGGTCTATAAGCATTGATACGGGTGGAGCGTAGCAGGTCTCGATGTTTGCCAGTTCATCCACGCTTGTTCTTTTTTTGATGGCAAGTGTGAGTGCATCAATACGTTCTTTTACTCCTTCCCCTCCAACTACCTGGGCTCCAACGAGATATCTTTCACTGAATATTAGCTTGATAAAAAGTTTACTGCCTCCTGGATAGTAATCTGCCCGTGTTGATCCAGTTGCCAGGCCGGTTACTATTTTGATATTATTTTCCCTTGCTCCTTTTGACGTGAGCCCTGTAGTTCCAACTTGTAATTCTCCTATGACAGCTACCCAGGGATTGAGAATAGGGCCAAATTCACCGGGGCTTGAAGTAAGATTGTTCGTTATGATTCCTGCCATCCTCCTTGCAGTGCTTGCAATTTGGCTTAGCATTGGTTTCCCGGTGATAAGCTCATGGACTTCTACGCATTCTCCGCCACAGAAAATGTCCTGATGAAATTTTCCTCCAACTGATGGGTGCAAATATTTGTTCACAATTATCCCTCCGGTATCTCCTATATCAATTCCTGCACTGGAAGCCAGTTCATTCTCTGGTTCAATTCCTGTGGATATTATTACAAGGTCTGCTGGAAATTTAGTAGAAGCAATTGTAACGGATTCAGCATGTGTTTCTCCATTTATTGATTCAGGTGTCTGTTCTGTTATGACTTTAACTCCGAGGGATTCAAGATGTTCCTTTACTGATTCTGCCATGTCAGGGTCGATGTTATGTGAGAGAATAGATGAACTTCTGTTGAGAAGTATGGTGCTTATGTCCCTCTGGGAAATGGCTGCTGCAAGTTCTGCACCAATTGCTCCCCCTCCAATTATCACACCACTTGATGCTTTAGCAAGTGCTTCCTCTATTTTCATAGCATCTGAGAGCGTTCTCAGGGTGAATACATTTTTAAGTGAGGTTCCCTGGATATTCCCGGGTATCCTTGGTTTGCTGCCTGTGGCAATAACAAGTTTGTCGAAGTGGTATTCTTGTTCGTTGGAGCTAATGTTTTGTCCTTCAATGTCTATGGAATCTACTCTGCTTTCAAGTCGAAGGTCTATTCCCATATCTTTGAAGAACTTATTATCTCTCAGGATCAACGATTCGAAATTCTTGATCTGCTTTCCAATGACAAAAGGCATCCCACACTGGCTATATGCTGTGTGTTTGTCTTCAGAGAACACGGTTACAGAATAGTTGCTGTGACGGGTAAGGCTTGTAGCTACAGCCATTCCTACTGCACCACCGCCTATTATAATCACTTTTTTGTCGTTGTTCGTCTTTTTTTCTCGCATATTCTTCTAAAAGCTTATCTGGATATTAATTCTATTCCCCTGGTAGATTCTGTCCAAATCAAAATTGGGTATTGTTATTTTGTAACTATTCAGCCTGGCACGATTTGCCTATTGGTACTGATTTCATCGAAATAGAGATGTCTGCTCACTAACAATCTAACAATCAAAAAATCAATCAATAGCAACAATCAAAATAAATGATCCTAATGAAATTTACGTTTCAACTTTTTGTCAAGATTGTTATTGATAGCGTTTTTATCAGGCTGAATAGTTACGTTATTTTTAACTATCCCGCTCTCAATATCACCCATAAGTTTATAAAACTTTGAATTATATTACTTAACGTAATCATCATTATGATTACATTAATACTTGAAAACAAGATAATACAGATACTACGAACAAAGGTATCTTTCAACAATACAAATTTAGTTATTCGTAATCACTACCGATTCAATATGAATCATCTACCGATTAGGTATTCGTTAATCACATAAAAGGTGCTTAACAGGTCAAAAGCTACAAGTATTCAATGAGGGATTTGGAAATACTGCTTATTGACCACTGTCAGCAACAGCTTGAGTAGCATGTTTACATTACATGCGAAGTGCATAGTTACTGCTGTTATTAGCTTGGCGTTGGTTTGGATTAAGTGGAATTCTTCATGTTTATTCATTGAATTTTTAGTTTCACATTTCAGGCCTTTCGACAAGATGATGAAGTCTTGCTAGTTGTTGCCTACTTGCTATTTTTGTATTCCGAATTGTTCTGGTATCATCATACAAAAATTCGGAGAATCATCATGCAAAATGCAGATACTACTAAATATATAATTCATTCTAAGATAGTCGCAGATGGAATAATAGAACGTCCTGATATAGTCGGAGCTATTTTTGGCCAGACCGAGGGTTTGCTTGGTTCTGACCTTGATCTTCGTGACCTTCAGAAAACAGGGCGAATAGGAAGGATTGAGGTTGTTGTCAACGCAAAAGGCGGTAAGACAAGGGGAACTATCCTTATTCCCTCAAGCCTCGATAAAGTCGAGACTTCTATCCTTGCAGCATCTCTGGAAACCATAGACAGGGTCGGACCTTGCAGTGCAAAGATCGAGATAACTCATATTGAGGATGTTAGGGCAACAAAACGCCAGCAGATCATTGAAAGGGCAAAGTTCATTTTCACCGGCATGTTCGACGAGAATCTACCTGAATCTCAGGAAATCGCTGATGAGGTACGTCAGTCCGTAAGGGTTGAAGAAATGCAGTATTTCGGCAAAAACAAAGTTCCATGCGGTCCTGCAGTTTTCGAATCTGACGCAATTGTCGTTGTTGAGGGTCGTGCAGATGTTCTTAACCTGTTGAAATACGGTATTAAGAACACGATTTGCGTAGGTGGTACCAATGTTCCTCCTGAAGTTGCTGAGCTTACTAAGAAAAAAGAGACAGTGACGGCTTTCACAGATGGTGACCGCGGAGGAGAACTTATCATCAAGGAACTGGTCCAGATCGCAAATATCGACTACATTGCAAGGGCACCAGATGGTAAGGGTGTTGAGGAACTGGTGCAGAAAGAGATTGTAAGGTCTCTAAGGCAAAAAGTTCCAGTTGAGCAGGTAATTGACAAATATGTTGTCAAGGATCAGGCACCTCTGAATGATAATGCTCGTGGCCCACGCCTTCCACAACGTAAGGAAAGAAGGCCTGCTCCTGAGGTCAAACGTGTTGGTGCCACAAAAGTCCAGAGAACCTCCAGGGAACCACGTGACAAGGATACACGTGAAAGAGATACAAGTGAAAGAGATACACGTGAAAAAGGCACGCGTGGCAGGGATACACGTGTCAGAGACACACGTAGCAGAGACACACGTGGCAGGGATACGAGAACAAAAGAACCACAGCAAGATCTAAAGAAGGAGCCAGTTGCTGTTCCTAAATCAAAAGTTCCGGTATCTCCTGAAAACAAGAGATTCAAGTCTCACGCAGATGATCTTCTAGGCACATTCAGTGCACGTTTCCTTGATGGCGGGGATAATGTTGTTAATGAAACAGCAGTTCGTGATCTTGTCAGTACTCTCAAGGACTACAGGGACGAAGTGAAAACAGTTGTTTTTGATGGCGTTATCACTCAGAGGATCCTTGATATTGCTGTAGATAAAGGTATAGAGCGTTTGATAGGTGCAAAAATAGGTAGTGTGACCAAGAGACCTGCTTCTGTTAAAGTATTCACAGCTGGATCTTTGTAATCCTGTGTACTGTGCTTGCGCACAGTATATTTATTTTTTTTTCAATATTGATTTTCTATTAGTATGCTCCTTTTTTATTTACTCTTGATTATGGTTATTTGTCATGTTTAATCATTGAAATTAAACAGCAAAATTTATATACTCAACTCACGGAAGTGGTTTCCGTGGGAAATACCTTTATTTTGAAATTGACCAACTGGCATTAGTGCATTATTTAAACAGTGCACAAAATAGCAAACACAATTTAATTTTAGGTATAGGTTGGTTGGTATGCACAAAGATGAATTGATACAATTGCACACATTGATGGCTCAAATAAAAAGGCATTTTGAACACATGGGAATAAATGAATCGTTTGACGGATATGATTCGTTATCTATAAGTCCTCTGCATGTTCACAGGAGCAAAGCTGAACACAAACATGCTATCTTTGTTCTTGGAAACGATATAGCAGCTTCACTATCACAGGATGATATATCTGGTATAGGGAGAACTTCTGAGCGGATGCATGAACTTGCTCTGCGTGCAAGTGGGCACATGGGTAATACGAACTAAATATAGTCGTGAAGCCTGAAAGCATGTTTCTTTCCTGATAACACAGGTTCATTTGTGTTATTCAGGAAAGTGGCATCAAATGGAGTAAGACGTTTTTTCATTATTATTCCGTCCTCTCCGTCAGAGTAGTATCCATTCTCTATCCAGCAGGGAATGAATTCCATACGTTTGTAAAATTCCTGTGCCCTGATATTGGTAATCCTTACTTCCAGGCTTGCATAATGCAGGAACTTGCCCATAAAAACAGGAATAATGGCGTTCATGAGCTTAGCTCCAATGCCCATGCTTCTGAATCCATCTCTCACTGCGAGTGAAAATATCCTTCCTTCGCTGGCTGACAGTTTATATCCTACTATAAAGCCTACTACATAACCATTATATTCGGCAACAAGGAATCCTTCGCTGTTCATCTCGTAGAAGTTCATGTAAAGGAATGGATTATGTTCCGAGAACGCCTCTGACTCTATTTCCAGAACCTCTTCAAAATCAGAAGGTTCAAAGTTTCTTACTATCATTTTTCCTTAAAGCACAATGTATGTGCCTTATTTAATTTTTTCAACATGGCGCAGGTCTACCGCAACTCCGCGGCTGGCTTTCTTCATCTCATCTCCGCTCATGGCTGCTCTTCCAACTGCAATTGCGTTCTTGCCACAAATGAGCACTTCATCGTTTGGTCTTATCAGTGGATCAGCATCCATTACTCCGGGTGCAAGAAGTGAACCACGAGGGACGAAGTCATCTATTTTCACGATATATTTGCCCTGATCCATCATAGCTTTCACACCTTCAATGGTAATTGCGAGGGTGCCGTATTGAGGGATCAATGTGGTGAGTTGTTTCTTTCCCACGAATACCTGGTGTTTGGGGAAGGGTCCTTTGATAATTGAATCTTCGGGCACGAGTATTTGTCCGAATCCTCTTCCAAACTGGTAATCTGCAACAGCTTTCATAAGGTCTTTTTGTGTCTGCTCATAACCTCTTTTTCTTCCGGTGCAAAGTCCTGACATCGTTTCACTGAGATTTTTCAATGATTCAGGCGATGTCACATTACCACGACTGGTGTAAATAATATCTATGCCAAGTTTTTCTGCCACAATTTCGCATATCTGGCGGTATGCATCCTCAACATGTGCAATGATCGATGTATATTGATGCTGTGACAGGTATTTTTCAAGACAGGATGCTACCCATTCCTTTTCTTCCGCATCCCAGTATCCGGTAACTGTTGTGTCATAGTGTGATGCAGGGTATGTCAGTTCAAGTTCCCTTGGTACGATTCCAAGAGGTGATGTGATAATGACCTCATGAACAAATTTGCGGCTCTTTCCAAGTGCATTGATAAATCTCCAGTGAGAATTAGATGTTGAGTATGGTTTCTTGGCAGAGCACGGCAGGAGCAGAAGTACATCTTTTTCAGGTGGTGTATATCTTTCCTGTATCCTCCTGGCAAATCGGACGATCTCTACTCTGTTCTGCGATTCTCCGCAGGTTGCAATGAGCGAGTTTTTCCTGGCAATGGTGCTCTTACTTTCCATATAATTATACTCTGCATCCATGAGTCGCATCAGGGCGGTAAGCCAGGGTCTTACTCTGCACTGTCCTTCTATATACTCACGCAGCATTCCTAAGCGTATTTTCTCTCTGACAAGAGCTGCTTCAGCTTCCATGGCATTGATGTTGTGCTTTTCTATAATTGAAGCACGGCTCTTCTTGTCCATTTTCATAAGGCTGACTAAATCCGTTGATGAACATGAACTGCATTTGCACGGCAGTTCTGCCAGTGAATCGAGATAGAATTGTCCTGCGGTAGTGAAATATATGTCATTGTGTGCAGCAATTATGGCTTTTGTATTGTCAAAGATATCAATACCAAGATAGACCAGCATTGCAAGGTTTTCAGGGGTGCATATATTGGGTGCGTAGACCGCCGTATCGGGTGCGATCTCACTTTTCATCTCAATAAGCGTGTTGATCATACGTCTTGCATTGTTCTCAAAACACCCTGCGCCCTCTATTACATAGAGGTCACTTTGCTTTACCTTTTGTCCGGGTATGTAAATGGTTCCTGTGGCACCACTAGCTTCTATTTCTGACCTTTCTGCAAGTTTTATTGCAAGGTCTTGCGGTGCATCAGGTGTAAGATTCTGGTGAGGAAGTATTATCAGGACATCTTCTCCAGAATCTTGTCTTATTTTCTGGTACCATTCTTCGCTTTCTTCCAGATCGCTATATTTCCAGAGAGAGCCACCATCTATTATCAGGCTGTCAGGAGAACTAAGGCTTCTTGTATCTATTATGAAAGGTGTTCGGATGGTTTCCTTCAGGAGAAGTTTTCCTATCCTTGCAGCGCCATCTCGCTGCTGTACCTCAAAGTATCGTGTCATTGCTGTCTAATAGGTGTAGTCAGATGTAAATGTTTGCCTTTACCAAAAAGTATAAATCGGACTATCTCACTTAAAAAACGATTCAATGCAAAAATCCGATATACTTAAAAATCTGCAGGAAATAGCCGGAAATGAAAGAGTTTCCGCGTCGTCCGCAGAGCTTTACTGTTATTCATGTGATGCCTCTCAGGTAAGGGGTATGCCTGATTTTATTGTCAGGCCAGTAAGTACTGAACAAGTTTCAAAGATAGTCAGGCTTGCAAATGAGGAAGAAATTCCTGTGACCTCCAGAGGTGCAGGTACGGGGATGGCCGGTGGAGCTGTGCCACTCGAGGGTGGCATTGTGCTTGATATGTCATCCATGAACAGAATTCTGGAAATGGACCTTGGTAACCTTCAGGTTACAATTGAACCTGGCATTATCCAGGAGAAGTTGAATGAAGCGCTTGAACCATATGGTTTCTTTTTTCCTCCTGATCCGGGAAGTTCTGCAATGTGCACACTTGGTGGCCTTATAGCTAATAACGGAAGTGGAATGCGCTCGGTTAAATACGGTACCACCAAAACCTATGTTCTTGGGCTTGAGGTCGTAATGGCAGACGGTACAGTGGTCAATACCGGCTCCAAAGTGACAAAATCAGTTGCTGGTTATTCATTGAATGATCTTTTTATAGGGTCCGAAGGAACCCTCGGAGTCATAACAAAAGCGACGTTGAAAGTCAGGGCGCTGCCAAAAGAACGTTCTGTTCTGCTTGCCTCGTTCGATGATCCGGAACATGCAGGTCAGGCAGTTGTTAAGGTTCTATCTTCCGGCCTAATTCCTTCCGCATGTGAGATTCTGGACAGGAACATAATCGAGGCTATAAACACCTACGACCCTAATATAGGGCTTCCAAAAGCAGGTGCCATCCTTATGTTTGAAGTAGATGGTACTGAAAATAGTGTTCGTGAAGGTATTGAGATGATAAGGGGCATATGCAGTTCCCTTGCAACCAGTATCAGGGCAGCCTCGGATAAGAAGGAAAGAGATGAGATATGGGCTGCAAGAAGGCTTGTAGGTGCTGCAGTTTCCAGGCTTGATCCGCTTCGCACCCGTGTTTATCTTGGCGAGGACATTGGAGTCCCTATTAAAGAGTTGCCTGGAATGTTGCATAAGATACGCGAGATATCCGAAGAGTTCGATCTGCCGATCATGACCTATGGGCACATCGGTGACGGCAACCTACACACTGGTATGTGTATTGATATGCTCGACGACAAGCAATGGGATAAACTAAGCAAGGTCGCAGACAAGATACACCGTACAGCTATTGGTATTGGTGGAACTGTCACTGCCGAACATGGAGTTGGCAGTGCAAGGGCAGAGTACCTTGAACTTGAGCTTGGTAATGCCCTTGATGTAATGATATTGATAAAGAAAGCCCTTGATCCCAAAGGAATACTTAATCCCGGTAAGATGGGGGTTTGAAAATGAGCGAATCTGATATGCGTTCAATACTAAAATGTATCCGTTGCGGTACATGTCGTTCAATATGTCCTGTTTTTGATGTTATTGGCTGGGAATCAGCCAGTTCCCGCGGACGCATGCTTGTAGCCCATGGTATTTCTCAGGGAATGGAAGTTGACGAGAGTGTTTTAGATAGTCTTAATACCTGTACTACATGTGGACTCTGTGAGCAGATGTGTCCTTCAGGAGCATCTCCTGTCAAGGTTGTAGAAAACTTCAGGCACCAGCTTGTGCTTCAGGGCAAGATGACCGATGCACAGAAGAAGCTGCGCTTCGAGGCTTTGGATAAGGGCAATCCTCTTGGTGAAGCAAAAGATAGGATGGGATGGCTTGGAGACTCTAAAAATGATTTGACAGAAAAGGCAGATTATGTCTTCTTTGCAGGCTGTTTGGCTTCATACAGGTACCCTGAACTCACAAAGAGAACCTTTGATATTCTGAAAAAGTACGGTGTTACCGTTCTGAAGGAGGAAGTATGCTGTGGCTCTCCGCTTCTGAGGACAGGTTCTGATCCATCTGAACTTGTGTCAAAGAATATGGAACAGATCAAAAAGATAGGTGCTCACACAATAATCACCGGATGTGCAGGATGTTTCACAACACTAAAAAATGATTATCCGGGTGATGTGAAAGTTGTCCATGTTGTCGAGTTCCTTGCAGATCGCCTTGCTGAAATGGACCTGAAGAAACTGGATCTGAAAGTTACCTATCATGACCCATGTCACCTTGGGAGGTGTAACGGGGTATTCGATGCTCCAAGGCAGATAATAAAATCCATCTGCGACCTTGAAGAAATGAAGAGTAACAGGGAAAATTCCAAATGTTGTGGCGCAGGTGGCGGAGTACTCAAAGGTTATCCTGAACTGTCCCTTGAGATCTCAAAGAACAGGGTCGAGGAAATTCCAAAAGATGTGGATTATCTGGTAACCGCATGTCCGTTGTGCCGTACAAATCTCAAACGTGGCAGCCCAAGGGTTGATGTGCTGGATATAATTGACTTGTTGGAAATGGCTATGGAATAGCCATTTTAGTTTCTATTTTTGAATATTGGACCGTTTTAAAAAATAAGAGCAGATTTTTATGCTCTTTTCAATTTCCTGTTAAAAACAAGAGCAATCGCTGCACCGATTCCTCCAAATCCTGGAATTGGGAAACTTGGGGCAGAATCTCCGTTTTCTCCAGTATCATCCTGCGTGCTTTTCAGTTCTGTTTCTTCATATCCATTCATTTTCCGAAGCTCTGCATAATCAATATTTAGCTTCTTACTCACAAGATCCGTTGGATATCTTCCACCATCAATGTCAGCACCAAGGGCTTCGTAGATTATGGAAGAGCCATCTTCTGTCCAGTAGACTCCATAGATGGCCGCTCTGTCCCAGTCCATAGGCGTGTTTTTTGTGTTCTCTTTGTAAAGGGGAAGTAATTCCCTGTGTAACATGGTATTATTGTGGACTGAGCAAATATCAATAGCATACTGCCCGTTCCTGCAATCATCAAAGAAAATGATCCTTGGTGCAGCATACATTTTACTGTCAGGGGAAAATGCAACCGGGTAGTAACCCATGGTGATTACATTCTTGATGTTCGTTTCAGTTCCAGCAAGTGTATCATTTATGACAAAATCCTCGATGCCAACACCATTTCCTGCATCCAATGCTTTTTTGTAAACGCTATAATTTCCATCTGGACTGTTGGTTTTCCGTGGTATCAGTCTGTAATCTATGTGTATCTGGCTATGCTCGCCATCTTCACTGTATACAACTATCTGGTGGGCTTCAATACTATCCGGATTTGTGTACGGGGATGAATAAAAAACATTCTCACTGATATTTTCATCGATGCTAATGACAGGACTGGCCGTCACAAAAGAAGTCTGTATAAAAAATATAAATAGAATTGATATTAGTAACTTGTATTTCATTTGTATAACTCACATTTTTTATGACTTAACATATATATGGAATAAAGTTAACGTATCTATATTAAAAAGGTAACGATTTTATTCTAAACATCACCATCCGTTATTTCCCTGCTTCTTCCGTCCTATGAGGCAATTCCATGAGTTACCAACAAGGTCAAGTCGGTTGGCACGTTTCAGTCCCTCATACACAAGATTGTAGTTTCCAGGCTCCTTGTAATGTAGCATTGCCCTTTGGATGCTCTTTTCTTTTTGGGAGGTAGCCACGTATATCTTTTTCCCGGTGAAAGGGTTCAGTCCGGTGTGGAACATACATGTTGCAGATGTCATGGGGGTAGGTGTGAAATCCTGGACCTGTCTGGTGTATCTTCCGGTATCTCTTATGTATTCTGCAGTTTCGATCATATCCTCAAGAGTGCAGCCTGGATGACTTGACATAAGGAAAGCCACAAGGTATTGGTCTTTTCCAAGCTTCTTATTTACTTCCTTGTACTTTTGCTCAAACCTCTCAAAGACTTCCCTGGCAGGTTTCTTCATTACAGTGGTCACTTTGTCGCAATAATGCTCAGGTGCAACCTTTAACTGCCCGCTGACATGGTGGGCACAGAGCTCTTCCATGTACTGCTCATCAAGCAACGCAAGGTCATAGCGTACTCCGTAACCTACAAATACTTTTTTGATACCCGGTAGATTCCTGAGTCTGCGCATTAATTCTATGAGTTTCTTGTGGCTGGTGTTAAGCGAAGGGCAGGCTTTGGGATGGATGCATACTTTGTCTTTGCATACTCCTTTCTCTTCCCAGTTCTTGCAGTCCATTCCATACATATTGGCAGATGGACCACCAAGTCCGTTGATAGTGCCCTTGAATCCTTTTATGTTTCTGAAACCTTCCGCTTCCCTTAGTATGGACTCGATACTTCGGCTGCGTATCATTCGGCCCTGGTGAAGGGCAATGGCACAGAAAGAGCATGCTCCAAAACAACCTCTGTGAGTGTTGATGGAAAATTTAACCAGATCGCTGGCAGGGACAATTTCCTTGTATGAGGGATGTGTTTCACGTGTGTATGGAAGTTCATACACATGGTCAAGTTCATCCTGTGTTAGGGGATGCATTGGCTTGTTTTGGATTATCACGGTCTTCGGATGGACCTGTATAATATCATGGCCGCGTATGTGGTCCTGTTCTTCGTAGACTGTTTTGAATGTTTTTGCATAGATTTCCTTGTTCTTTGAAACTTCAATATATGGGGCAATTTCTATGCGGTCCTTGAGCAGTTCTTCGCGCTTTTCTTTCCATGTTTTGATATCCATCTTCCAGACGGTCCCGTCAATATCATTGATATCTGACACAGGGACGCCTTT
This sequence comes from Methanolobus sp. ZRKC5, assembly GCF_038446525.1. GTDB lineage: Archaea > Halobacteriota > Methanosarcinia > Methanosarcinales > Methanosarcinaceae > Methanolobus. The sequence continues at coordinate 1,603,771 of NZ_CP151792.1, read as the reverse complement.
ATTGAGCCTGTCTGCTATCTCAAGTATCTGGATTTCTCCCATACCGTAAACAATGATGTCTGCAGGTGCATCTGCAAGGATGGATTGGCGAACTTTGTCAGACCAGTAGTCGTACTGGGCAAAACGACGAAGAGATGCTTCAATGCCACCAATCACCCTGGGAGTATCTGGATATGCTTCTTTCAGGCGGTTGGAATAAACGATGCTCGCCCTGTTTGGTCGAAGGCCTGCCTGATTTTCAGGAGAGTATGTGTCATCGTGGCGTAATCTCTTTGAAGGGGTGTAGTTGCTGACCATCGAGTCAGTGTTTCCTGCACTAATGGAAAAGAACAGGCGTGGTTTTCCAAGTTTCTTGAAATCGTCTGCGTTGTCCCATTTTGGTTGTGCAATAACTCCTACCCTGTAGCCTGCATCTTCTAGTACTCTGCCTATGATACTTGTTCCAAAACCGGGGTTGTCAACATAAGCATCCCCTGTGACAATGATAATATCAAGTTCATCCCAGCCTTTCTTTTTAGCTTCTTCAAGACTCATGGGTAGAAACTTCGAGGAATCAGCCATTCTGTTTTTTTGATTATGTTTCATGATATATCCTTACAATATGCTTTTTGACATGCGGAGGGAAAAACCGATATGTTTGTTCACGTCATTTGAGGTAACTTCCCCATGCCCGGGGTATAGTGTCTCAACATCAAGCTGCACAAGTTTATTGATGGATTCGGTCAGTTGTGAGCGGTTGCCGCCTTCAAAATCTGTGCGTCCTATGCTTCCGTTAGGGAAAACGGTGTCACCGGAAAAAAGGCCCTTTGAATTTGATTCATACAAGCAGATACCACCGGGTGTATGCCCAGGGGTGTGGATGACCTCCAGTTCTTCATCGTTGCCGATGGGTATCCTGTCACCTTTGCTGAGCAGTATGTCAGGTTCAATGGACGGTGCCTTGTATCCGAATAATGCAGCAGCACTCACGTTGTCATTTTTCAGCAGAGGGGCGTCATCCTTATGGATTGCTATCTTTGCTCCGCTTAGACGGGCTATTTCCAGTGCTGATGCTGTATGATCGTAGTGGCAGTGGGTTAGTATTATCAGTTCAAGGTTTTTTATGTCTATGTTTTTCCCGATTTCTGTGACCAGTCCTTCTGTATTCATTCCTGTATCTACCAGGACTTTTTCATTGATCAGATATGAGTTGGCATCGTAAAGGCCTGTATTGAAATGTTTGACCTGCATGTTTATTCTCCCTTAGAAAAAAGGAATGGATTTAGAGCTCAAATGCCCTTCGGGTATTTTGCATTGTCGCCATGGCAATTTCAGCTTCTTCCATCTCTTTTAGATGTGCTATTACCGGCACCGAATCAAGGACAAATGCCGGTTCGTTCCTGCCTTTTCTCGGGGAGAGATAGGGGCTGTCAGTTTCTATAAGCATGTTGTCAAGAGGCAGATTCTTCGCTATTGATTTGTGGTGTTCTGAGAAACAGACAAGTGTTGGCACTGATATGTAGTGTCCTGCATCAACTATGTTCTTCATGGTTTCAAGTGAACCGCCATAGCAATGAAATATCACTCTGTCAAGGTCTTTGGTCATTTCAAGTGCAAGGTCTTCGCCATCCCTTCCGTGTATTATCAGGGTTTTGTTATACCTGTCTGCAATTTCGATAACCTGTCTGAACACATCTTCCTGTCTTTTCCTTCCTGCGTCACTCGTGCAATAGTAGAAATCAAGCCCTGCTTCTCCGACTCCTATGGCCTTGTCTATGTTGCGCTCTATCTGCGACAGTATCTGCTTTATTTTCGCATCATCTGCATCAGGTACCATCTGGGGGCTGAGTCCAAGCGTGGCATGCATGAATTCATATTTTTTTGCGAGTTCAAGAGAATTCGAATTCGTTTTGTAGTCTATGCCGGAGTTTATCATCTCAATTACGCCGCTCTTCCTTGCCCTCTCAATTGTTTCAGGCCTATCCTTATTGAATTTGGGGAAATCAAGATGGCAATGGGAATCTATTACTTCATAATTCATATGTATTCAATTCTGGTCTTATTATATAGATATGAACCTGTTCTGAGAATTGGTTCAAAAAAGTGCTTCGGAAATGAACGAAAATAAAAAAAGAAGTAAAGAACCGTGATCTTACGGTTCTGATATTTGCTTATTCCATGCTCCAGAGCTTCTTCTTTTCAAGAAGTATGTTGATTGCTGTGATGAGTGCGTCTACAGATGCTGTGGCAATGTCTGCACTTGCTGATTGCGCACTGACCACCCGGCCGTCTTCGTCTTCTACAGAAACCGTTACTACTGCAAGAGCATCACTTCCGCCTGTAATTGCTTCGAGGCTGAAATCACGTACTTTGACCTTGGTGTATCCCCCGATCATAAGCTCTACTGCTTTTAGGGCAGCGTCTATTGGTCCAACACCATAATTACAGGCAACGGCTTCTTCATCGCCAATCTTTGCTCTGACTACGGCAGTTGGTGTCGTAAGGTTACCTGTCATCACCGAGAACTCTTTTAGGATTATGGTCTCGTTTCCGAGGTTCCTTCCAAGGACGGCAGATGCAACAGCATGAAGGTCTGCATCGCATATGCGTTTGCCTTTGTTAGCTATGTCCTTGATCCTGATAAGTATCTCGTCGAGTTGTTCTTCGGTGGTTTCGACACCCATGTCTTCCAGTGATTTCTTGACAGCATGCTTGCCTGCATGCTTTCCTATTACTATGCGGCGCTTGTGACCTACCATTTCAGGGGTCATTATGCCCGGCTCGAAAGTCTCGGATTTTTCCAGTACTCCGTGGGTGTGTATGCCGGATTCATGGGCGAATGCATTGTCACCGACGATCGGGGTATTTACGGGCATGTGTATGCCAGTGTAATTTTCGACCATCTTGGCGGTTTCAAGCAAGTACTCTGTCTTGATATTTGTCTTTGCTCCGTATATGGATTGCAGGCACATTACTACTTCTGCGAGATTTGCATTGCCTGCACGTTCTCCCAGGCCATTTACGGTTACCTGTATCTGGCTGGCACCGGCTTCTACTGCCATGAGACTGTTTGCAACGGCAATTCCAAAGTCGTTGTGACAATGGACGTCAATTGGTATGTTTACTTCGTTGTTAATGTTTTTTACAAGCTGATACATTGAGGAAGGCGCCATTATGCCTACGGTGTCAGGTACGTTTATTATGTCGCATCCTGCTTCTTCTACGGCTTTGTATACTTCTATCAGGTAATCAAGGTCGGTCCTGGTAGCATCCATGGCCGAGAACATGCATTTTGCTCCATGGTCCTTGATATATTCCACGGCATTTACTGCCATTGCGACGACTTCTTCCTTGCTCTTTTTAATAGTATGTATCCTCTGGATGTCGGAAGTTGATACAAATGTATGTATCATGTTTACATTACAATCCATGCAGGCGTCCAGATCTTTGGTAAGGACGCGGGCAAGACCACAGACATCGAGACTCAGGTCTTCGTCAGCTATGGCTCTTACATTTTGCCTTTCGCCATCCGAGGAGACTGGGAAACCAGCTTCGAGTACATCAACACCAAGTTTGTCCAGTTGCCTAGCAATCTTGAGTTTTTGCTCGTTAGTTAGTGATACGCCGGGTGTTTGTTCACCGTCGCGCAGTGTCGTGTCAAAAATAGTCTTGTGTGTGTTTATAAGCTGTTTATCGCTGTAAAAAGCGATCCCTCAGTTCTACGGTTGAATTCATATTAATCATTCCGGCTTGTATTTTATGCTATAAAGCACTTCCGTATATTTCTCAATTATTCTTGTCATGTGGTGAGTAGGAATTACTGATTTCTCCGCAATCCTTATATATCAGCATTGACTTGTAAGGGTGCTCTCACTGAGCCCAATGATGCGGGTAACGCATCAGGAAAATTCGCTTTGTGAGAACAAATTGATGAAGTACTAATTTCATTTCATCAGGCAGGTGTTACAAAGGTTCCTTCTTTGCTTTCGAATCTCTTGATTCGGAAGATATATATAGGATGGTGTCCTTTGAAGGAGTCCGCGTGAATGCGCAAAAACACTTACAATCACCGCCTTTCATTAAGTGGAGGCAAGAGTTATTTCTTGCCTGACGTTGGATTTGGCAGTTCGGTTAATTCTGACCGGTAGTGTCTAATATACTACCTAAATAAGGAATTAACCAACTAATGTGCAAAGTAAAGAAATTCTCTAGTGAGAGTTCTTTCCTAAAAATTCCTTAAATGACTTCCAAAATGCATTAAACTTTTGTGTGAGATCAACAATTCTGGTTGATCCTGCCAGAGGTCACTGCTATCAGTGTGCGACTAAGCCATGCGAGTCAAATGTTCTTCGTGAACATGGCGTACTGCTCAGTAACACGTGGATAATCTGCCCTAAGGTCAGGCATAACTCCGGGAAACTGGTGATAATACCTGATAAGCCATAGAATCTGGAATGATCTGTGGCTCAAAGCTCCGGCGCCTTAGGATGAATCTGCGGCCTATCAGGTTGTAGTGGGTGTAGTGTACCTACTAGCCGACGACGGGTACGGGTTGTGAGAGCAAGAGCCCGGAGATGGATTCTGAGACATGAATCCAGGCCCTACGGGGCGCAGCAGGCGCGAAAACTTTACAATGCGGGAAACCGCGATAAGGGGACACTGAGTGCCAGCATCTTATGTTGGCTGTCCACATGTGTAAATAGCATGTGTTAGCAAGGGCCGGGCAAGACCGGTGCCAGCCGCCGCGGTAACACCGGCGGCCCGAGTGGTGACCACTATTATTGGGTCTAAAGGGTCCGTAGCCGGTTTGATCAGTCTTCCGGGAAATCTGACAGCTCAACTGTTAGGCTTCCGGGGGATACTGTCAGACTTGGGACCGGGAGAGGTAAGAGGTACTACAGGGGTAGGAGTGAAATCTTGTAATCCTTGTGGGACCACCAGTGGCGAAGGCGTCTTACCAGAACGGGTCCGACGGTGAGGGACGAAAGCTGGGGGCACGAACCGGATTAGATACCCGGGTAGTCCCAGCCGTAAACGATGCTCGCTAGGTGTCTGGGACGGTGCGACCGTTTCAGGTGCCGCAGGGAAGCCGTGAAGCGAGCCACCTGGGAAGTACGGCCGCAAGGCTGAAACTTAAAGGAATTGGCGGGGGAGCACTACAACGGGTGGAGCCTGCGGTTTAATTGGACTCAACGCCGGAAAACTCACCTGGGGCGACAGCAATATGTAGGTCAGGCTGAAGGTCTTACCTGAATCGCTGAGAGGAGGTGCATGGCCGTCGTCAGTTCGTACTGTGAAGCATCCTGTTAAGTCAGGCAACGAGCGAGACCCGTGCCCACTGTTGCCAGCATATCCTTCGGGATGATGGGTACTCTGTGGGGACCGCTGGTGCTAAACCAGAGGAAGGTGCGGGCTACGGTAGGTCAGTATGCCCCGAATCTCCAGGGCTACACGCGGGCTACAATGACCGGGACAATGGGTTCCTACCCCGAAAGGGGTTGGTAATCTCATAAACCCGGCCTTAGTTCGAATTGAGGGCTGTAACTCGCCCTCATGAAGCTGGAATCCGTAGTAATCGCGTTTCAATATAGCGCGGTGAATACGTCCCTGCTCCTTGCACACACCGCCCGTCAAACCACCCGAGTGAGGTATGGGTGAGGGCACGGACCTTGTGCCGTGTTCGAACCTAAATTTCGCAAGGGGGGTTAAGTCGTAACAAGGTAGCCGTAGGGGAATCTGCGGCTGGATCACCTCCTAAGCAGATCGGCATAAAGCCGATCACCACAACCGGTCAGAAATCGAAAAACTGCCAAATCCGAAAAAAGTTACATGGATTCATTAAGAATGGAATCCACGAGGGGCTTGTAGATCAGTTGGAAGATCGCCGCCTTTGCAAGGCGGAGGCCTTGGGTTCGAATCCCAACAAGTCCATTATTAGTGCACCTGGAGAGTAATTTCTTCGGGGAAGGATGAAGTGGCTGAAGCAACGACAGCTGCAATGAGATCGTGTATATGCATGCATATATCAGACGCTCACTGGACAAAGTGAGATGGACTCTGGTAATTATGCCTTCAGGTGGATGGCTCGGCTCAAGAGCTGATGAGGGACGTGCCAAGCTGCGATAAGCCCAGGGTAGGTGCATGGAGCCTATGAACCTGGGATTTCCTAATGGGTCTTCCTAACACATTTTGTGTGTTGATCAATACTGATCGGGAACGCCCCGAATTGAAGCATCTTAGTAGGGGCAGGAAAAGAAATCGAAGAGATGCCGTTAGTAATGGCGAATGAACACGGTACAGTTCAAACTGAATCCCACTGGTAACATGTGGGAGATGTGGTGTTGTAGGCTTTTTCTAAAGATCCCACTTAATCGAAATCGAATTTTTCTGGAACGTTAAACCATAGAGTGTGATAGTCACTTAGATAACGATTAAAGGATCCGGATTATAGCCTGAGTAGCGTGAGTTGGAATTCTCGCGTGAATTTGGGAGGCACCAACTTCCAAAACTAAATACTTCTTGAGACCGATAGTGAACTAGTAGGGTGACCGAAAACTGAAAAGTACCCCAAGAAGGGAGGTTAAAAGTGCCTGAAACCTGAAGGTGATGGAGCGATATAGCGTTAAAGGATCTTTAATGCGAAGGAAACAGCCGCGAGGCTGCAGTACGGGCATTATTGCCAATGTTATATCTTACGTTTTGAAGAACGGGCCAGGGAGTGTATTCAAATGGCGATGGCTAACTTTTTACATAGGAAGCCGAAGCGAAAGCAACATGCTCGCAACCGCAAGGTGAGGAGCGGCGTATACAAGTGCGTGGAGTCATTAGGGTACGACCCGAAGCCGGGTGATCTAGGCGTGGGCAGGTTGAAGCGTGGCGAAAGCTACGTGGAGGACCGCAAGCGGTATTGATCTGCAAATCATTCGTGTGACCTGCGTCTCGGAGTGAAAGGCTAATCTAACCCGGCATCAGCTGGTTCCTTCCGAAACATGTCGTAGCATGACCTAACTGGAGATAGTCGGTGAAGTAGAGCACTGATTGATGGTCCCGGGGGAGAAATCCCTCAGCCGTTTGTCAAACTCCAAACTCACCGTCGTCTAAGAAAGTTGGAGTCCGGACTACTGGGGTAAGCCTGTAGTCCGTAAGGGAGAAAACCCAGCCCGTGGTTAAGGTCCCCAAGTGTCGACTAAGTGTTAATACTAAAGGGCGTCCTAAGCCCTAGACAGCTGGAAGGTTAGCTTAGAAGCAGCTATCCTTTAAAGAGTGCGTAACAGCCCACCAGTCGAGGTTTGGGGCCCCGAAAATGGACGGGGCTCAAGTCGACCACCGATACCACGGAGTACCGCAAGGTAATCTCGTAGGAAGGCGTTGCGTTCGGGCAGAAGCAGGGCTGTGAAGTCCTGTGGACCGTGCGGAAACGAAAATCCTGGTAATAGTAACAGCATAGATAGGTGAGAATCCTATCCGCCGAAGGGGCTAGGTTTCCTCGGCAATGATCGTCAGCCGAGGGTTAGTCGGTCCTAAGACGTACCGTAATTCGAGTACGCCGAAAGGGAAACAGGTTAATATTCCTGTACCTCTTGACAATAAACTGACGTTTTTGGGCAGGTTGAGCGGCGCCGTCGCGCCGTCTAAGCACCTAATCCCGTGGAGAGCCGTAATGGCGAGAAGCGGGCGAATGTGTTATGGCGAAAGTCAGCTGCACCCGGGAACCCGTGAAAAGGAAGTCAAGGGTCCGTACCGAGAACTGACACAGGTGCCCCTAGCTGAAAAGGCTAAGGCGTGTCGGATACAATTTGGCTAAGGGAATTCGGCAAATTAGCTCCGTAACTTCGGGAGAAGGAGTGCCTGCTGTGAAGACAGCAGGTCGCAGTGACAAGAGAGCTCTAACTGTCTAATATCAACATAGGAGATCGCAAACCCGTAAGGGCTAGTACGATCTCTGAATCCTGCTCAGTGCAGGTACCTGAAACTCCGGTTCAACGGATCGAAGGGCCTGTAAACAGCGGGGGTAACTATGACCCTCTTAAGGTAGCGTAGTACCTTGTCGCTTAATTGGCGACTTGCATGAATGGATCAATGAGAGCTCTACTGTCCCTAGCCAGAGTCCGGTGAAGCTTACTTTCTAGTGCACAGTCTAGAGACCTCTAGGGGGAAGTGAAGACCCCGTGGAGCTTTACTGCAGCCTGTCGTTGGGTTGTGATTTTGGATGTACAGTGTAGGTAGGAGACGTCGAAACCGGTGCGCCAGCATTGGTGGAGTCGCCATTGGGACACTACCCTTCTGAAATTACGACCCTAACTCCGAGAGGAGGACCCCGATAGGTGGGCAGTTTGCCTGGGGCGGGACGCCCTTGAAAAGATATCAAGGGCGCACAAAGGTTGACTCAAGTGGGTCGGAAACCCACTGAAGAGTGCAAGAGCATAAGTCAGCCTGACGTTATTCAGCACAGTAGTGGATGACGAGACGAAAGTCGGTTCTAGCGAACTTTTGTACTCGCTTGGTGCGAGTCAAAAATGACAGAAAAGTTACCCCGGGGATAATTGAGTTGTTGCCGGCAAGAGCACATATCGACCCGGCAGCTTGCTACTTCGATGTCGGTTCTTTCCATCCTGGCCGTGCAGCAGCGGCCAAGGGTGAGGTTGTTCGCCTATTAAAGGAGATCGTGAGCTGGGTTTAGACCGTCGTGAGACAGGTCGGTTACTATCTACTAGAGGTGTCTGTAGTCTGAGGGTAAGCTACTTTTAGTACGAGAGGAACAGAGTAGCGGCGCCACTGGTGTATCAGTTGTCCGACAGGGCATTGCTGAGCAGCTACGCGCTAAGGAATAAGAGCTGAATGCATCTAAGCTCGAAATCTGACTTGAAAAGAGACTACGTTAAGGATTCCGGTACAAGACCGGTTTGATAGGGTCGGGATGTAAGCACCAAGGCAACGAGGTGTTCAGTCCGCGGCTACTAATCATCCGTGCCTGTCCGTCTTGCTTTGTCCAGGCGAAATCTGATATGTGCATGTTTAATATACATGACCTTATGGTAAAGTATAAATGCAATGGATTCATTCATGAATCGCTCATTGCCAAGGTGGCGGAGCGGCTACGCAATCGCCTGCAGAGCGATTCCATTCCGGTTCGAATCCGGACCTTGGCTTTACCGTTTAAAATTCATCATGAGAGAGATTGGCGGCCATAGCGGCGGGGCAATTCCTGTACCCATCCCGAACACAGAAGATAAGCCCGCCAGCGTTCCTTACTGTACTGAAGTATGAGAGTCTTCGGGAACTCTGGATCGCTGCCAACTCACTCAACACTAACTACTACTTTCTTTTTTCTAAATTGATTTTAACACAAACTAATCTATTTGTTATTCTGATACTATTGATTCTTACAATCTTTTATTGTTATTTTGATTGTGCATGCATATGGTGATGGGAATCATTGACCCTGATTTAGTCTGGAATCAAATGTAATATGTATCCCATAATTTAATATGAAAAAAAGCAATTCTAAAGTAACATGGAACCATCCTTCATAAAAGGGTGTTAATCATGGGGACGAAAAAGATTATTTTTGTTTATAATGCGGACAGTGGAATTTTTAATTCGATAGAGGATTATGTTCATAAGATCGCTTCACCATCCACATATGATTGCAATCTTTGTGGTCTTACATATGGCAACGTGGGCATGAAAAGTGGCTGGAAGCAATTTGTTTCAGGACTGAAATTTCCGGTAGAATTTCTACACAAGGACGAATTCCTTGAAAAATATGACATTGAAAATGTTTCATTTCCATGTGCTTATATTGAATCAGACAATGAGGTCGAGCTTCTGATAAGTTCTGATGAGATGAACTCTCTTGATGAACTTGATGACTTAATGTCACTGGTATCTCTGAAAATGGCAGATATTCCTGATTGAATTTGGTTAGCAATATGAAAAACTCGTTTTCGATCAGGTCTTTTTTGAGTTTGGTCCGATTTGAAAATGCATTGTTTGGTGCCCTTACTATATTCTTATCAGGAATTTTATCATCTGATATCTCAGGACATATTTTTGAATATGGTCTAGCATCAATATCTGTTGTTTTTCTTGGTATGGGTTTCTTTGCTGTAAATGATTACTTCGATTTTGAGATTGACAGGGCAAACTGTAGGACTGACAGGCCTATTGCACAGGGTAAAATAAAGAGAAAAACTGCTCTATATGTGGGTGTGGCAAGTCTCATTCTTTCTTTTTTAGTGTCCCTGGGGCTTAATCAAATTGTTTCTTTACTATTGATCTTCAATGCAGTTCTTTTTTTTGCTTATAGTTATTATTTGAAAAAGATATTTTTAGTCAAAAATATCATAATGGCCTACGGTTTTCTTTCCATGATCCTTGTTGGAACGCTAGTATCAGACTATGTAATAGAGGCATTGATTTTCTACTATGCAATAATGGGTTTCATCGTTGGACTGGCTTTTGAGATAATGATTGACATCAGGGATATGGAAGGTGACAGGGAATTTGGTGTACAAACCCTTCCATTGAGGACGTCATCAGGATTTGCAGCTTCAGTTTTTGTTATCCTGTATGTATTGGTTATGATACTCGACCCACTTCCGTATTTTGTGAATATAGATTCTCTTCTTTATCATGACTTTTTCTTCCTGATTTTGATTATGATTCCTGTGATCTTCTACATCTTTATTTCAAAATCCCTTCTTAGGGACATGTCAAAAAGTAATGTTGGAAGGTTAAGAGAAAGAACTATCAATGTGATGCAGCTTGGTTCACTTGCATATCTGTTTGGCTATCTTTTGTAATTATTATGTAACTATTCAGCCTAGCTCACTTCCACCAAGCTGATTTCTTCATCCACGATCAATTCTGCAACTTTGGAACAAATGAATTGTCATAAAATATTGCACTAATTGCATCGATAACAGATTCAGAATTCTTATTAACAGTAGACACGTATCCTCTTATACGGCAGAAATTTTTTGCACCCTGTTCACTGCGGAAAGTACCTGATATCTCTTTCAGCCTGATTGTTATCAAACGGAACGTTTTGGTCGTACATAAATCGCAAGATATCCTCTTTATGGCCAATAAACCTATCCAGCAAATTCTTTACCGTGGTCTGCTTCTTACGTCCTCGTTTTTTAGACCGCACATTTGATTCCGGATCAGGAGGATTTTCATTCACTCCTAAACAAGTTATGTGATCATAATCCTCACTGAACCTTTGAATTAGCTCAGTATCTAAAAGATCATTATCAACATGATGTTTAATGCATATCAAGAGATCACTCATTATCTTTGGCCACTGTTGATCCCTGTTTTCGGAAGCTCCAGTTAACTCTCGTAATAAATGTGCATTACATAATGAATGTTGACATTCATATTTGTTGTACGGTTTCCAAAAATCATGTGTTGCAACACCAGTGTAACCTGGTAATATGCCCATAGCATCCATTGCTTCTGAGCCCCTTTTGCGATGTGCAAAATAATAGGTCAGTTTGTCTGTACCTGCCACATGAAGCCAATTACGAACTGCATTTATTCTCATTCCTGTTTCATCCAGATTGATGACAGGAGATTCTTTCAGGAGATGTTTCACTGTATTTTCAAAAGCTCCAAGCTTCTCAAAACAACTACGTTCCGTGTTCACCAAAGTAGCAGGACTTATCTTGCATCCCAAAATATCAGAGAACAACTTGGTAACACGCTGATAAGGAAGTAATTGGTAAGTGTGCAAATAAACTGCAAATGACTTAACTCGATGACCGTATTGAGTCGGCTGAGTTACACCATCTGGAAAAAGAGCTTTGTTTACATGAGAACATTTGGGACATGTTTTAATCTCGCAACGATGTTCAATGCAATTGATAGTTATAGGAGGAATGTCAAAGACCTGTCTTCTTTCATAGTCAGAGGGAACAGAAGCTAACGATCTCCCACAATTGACGCATTGATTAACAGGATGAACAATAACTTCATCCGGATCATCATTTATTCTTAATGTAGTACCAGGATGACCGTTTTGACCACCTACATGCTTATTGGTCTTTTTTCTTTGACTTTTAACGGTTGGTTTATTCCGTGCATAAGAATCAGTAGAAGGTGGTTTGCTACTGTTGCGACTATTCTTTTCAAGCATTTCTTCCAAATGCCTGACACGCTCTTCAAGTTGTGCAATTTGGAGAGATTGATGTTCAATTATCCCAAGTAATCGAGTTACAAGTTCTACTACTGCTTCTGGACCAGCTTCATAAACTGCAAGTATTTCTTCGCGGTCTATACAAATCCCCTCAGATTGATAGACGTTTTTTATGATATTTTACTGAATATTTTTTAACACATAGAATGAAGCCATAGTATATTGTTTTTTGCATCATTAAAACAGTCAGGCTGAATAGTTACATTATTAGTAACTATTCAGCCTACCACAATTAGCCTATTGATACTGATTTAATCAAAACGGAGATGTTTGCTCACTAACAACCTAAGAATCAAAAAAGCAATCAATGACAACAATCAAAATTAATGATCCTAATAAAATGTAGGTCTCAACTTTTTGTCAAGATTGCTATTGATAGTGTTTTTATCAGGCTGAATAGTTACCATTATTATAATCTCAAATCATGGACGCATTGTCATTAAAAAAAAGCTTAACATGAAAAACCATTGTTTTTATTCATCTGTAATGTATTGGTATAATTATATACTCAAAAGCACCTATATAGCATAAGATAATTAAAATGATTGTTTCTCTCTTGTTCAATAAATGAGGCTCTATAGACCTCATTTAAATTTTTTGCTGTTATTTATTATTTTATTTAAATAGGTTCAACCATCCCTGAACAAGTATTATCAAAACAACAATAGGCAATATGTATCTTGCATATGGACTGACCCATTCCGGTATTTTCTTCCCCATTCCGGTATTTGCCTCTTCTATGAAATTATTCCATCCCCATCCGATTTTTAGCGTGCAGAACATCACTATTGAGAGAGCTCCAATTGGGAGAATATTATTACTGAAGATAAAATCCTCAAGATCCAGTATTCCACTACCAGGTCCGAAAGGTTGTATACTACTTAGTGGACCGAAGCTAAGTGCACATGGCAAAGAAAGAATAAAGATTCCAATAGCATTAACAAAAGCTGCTTTTTTGCGTGTCCATCCCCATTCATCAATTGTGAATGCCATTATATTCTCAAAAATAGCTATAACCGTTGACATTGCAGCAAAGGAAAGGAACACAAAGAAAAGAACACCCCAGATAAGTCCTCCAACCATCTGGTTAAATATATTGGGCAGGGTCATAAAAATGAGTTCAGGCCCAGAGCCAGCATCTATTCCAAAAGCAAAAGCTGCAGGGAATATCACAAGTCCTGCAAGCAGGGCAATGGAAGTATCCAGTGCAACTACATTGATTGATTCTCCGACAAGTGAACGCTCCTTTCCAATGTAACTTCCAAATATTGCCATTCCTCCTGCACCTGCGCTTAATGTGAAGAATGCCTGTCCCATGGCTGCATAAACAGCCTCTCTTCCTATCAGACTGAAATCAGGTTTCAGATAGAAGTCAATTCCTGCAGATGCTCCCGGAAGAGTTACAGATTTAAAGACAAGGATCAGTAAAATTAGAATCATTCCTGCCATGAGATTTTTACTAACCTTCTCAGCTCCATTCTGAAGTCCTTTTGAACAAACCCAGAAACCAATGAATACGACAAGAGCCATCAAGAATACTATTTCTAAAGTGTTACTGAGGAATGTCACAAAAAAGTTACCTACTTCTTGTGGCTCAAGTCCGCTAAAACTTCCGGTGAGTGAATAATATATGTATGCAAGTCCCCAGCCTGCCACAGTAGTGTAAAACATAACGAGCAGAACATTTCCTATAATGCCCATATATCCGAATATATGCCATTTGCTGCCCGCAGGCTCCAGTTTTCTCATAGCACCTGCAATGTTCAGTTTCCCTGCTCTACCTATGGAATATTCCATAAGCAGAATGGGAAATCCCAGCAGAACGAGAAACGCAAGGTAAATAAGGACAAAAGCAGCTCCTCCATATTTCCCTGTAATATATGGAAAGCGCCATATGTTGCCAAGACCGATGGCACATCCTGCTGATAATAACAGAAATCCTATTCTGCTGGCCAGTTGCTCTCTTTCTTCGTTGGCTTTTTTTTCTTTTGTCATTGATGCTAGCTCGTATTTGTATGTTGGTATTATAATATTAATATGGATTATTACTTATATTTGTTCTTCATCCTGCTTTTGTATCACTTAATATATCAGAGTTCTATCGGAAATAATTATACGTATAGCGGCCAATGTTCATAGGAATATTATACTGTGGGGAATCAAATGAAAGAATACGATCTTATTGTAATAGGCACAGGCTCCGGGATGAATTATGTTACTGCAATGATGGATGCAGATCCTGAAATGAAAGTTGCTCTCATTGATAAAGATGAACCGGGAGGAATCTGTCTTACCAGAGGCTGTATACCTTCAAAGATGCTTCTTTACCCTGCAGAGCTTGTAAGGGATATCGGGCATGCAGGTAATTTCGGTATCAAAGCATCAATTGAAAGTATTGATTTCAAGTCAGTGATGGACAGGATGCGCAGTTCAATATCAGAAGACATTGAAAATATCAGACATGGTTATACTCATATTCCCCGAATGGATTTCTACAATGAAACAGCTGAGTTCGTTTCTCCTTACACCATGACGGTTGCTGGGGAAACCATCAGCGCCAAAATGATATTTTTGTGTACAGGTTCAAAGCCTGCAATACCTCCTGTGAAAGGACTGGACACGATTGATTTTCTCACAAGTGATGAAGTACTGGAACTGACTGAACTCCCCGAAAGTCTTGCTATCATCGGAGGCGGATATATTGCTGCTGAATACGGACACTTCTTTTCAGCCATGGGTTCCACGGTCACTATAATAGGCAGGAATGCACAGTTCATTCCAGAAGAGGAACCTGAAGTTTCTGTACTTGCGAAGAAGATGATGTCAGAGTACATGGAAATCCTCACAGACTACGAGGTTGTTGAGGTAAAGTCTTCATCAAAAGGCAAGACTGTGATTGCAAAACATCGTCAGACCGGTGAGGAAAAAGAAGTTACAGCTTCTAAGATACTTGTTGCAACCGGCAGGAGCCCGAATACTGATATATTGAAACCTGAACTTGGAGGAATTGAGACAGATGAACGTGGATGGATAAAGGTCAATGAGCACCTTGAAACCTCCATGAAGAATGTCTGGGCATTCGGTGATGCTAACGGAAAATACCTGTTCAAGCATGTTGCAAACCATGAATCATCAGTTGTCTACTACAACGCTGCTCTGAAACATAAGGTGAAGGTCGACTATCATGCAGTTCCACATGCTGTATTCTCATATCCTGAAATAGCCAGCGTTGGAATGAATGAAAAACAAGTTATTGATAAATACGGAGAAGAAGGTATAGTGATTGGTTTTTACCGTCTCCAGGAAACAGCAAAAGGCGTGGCAATGTCCTTGGGGGATGAATTCGTGAAAGTTATCCTTGATGGCAAAGCTCAGAAGATTCTTGGTGCTCATATCATAGGCCCCCAAGCATCAGTGCTAATTCACCAGATAATTCCATTGATGTATACTGAAACCCAGAGTATAGATCCGATTATGTATGCAATGGATATCCATCCATCACTTAGTGAGGTCATCAAAAGAGCATTCTATTCAAGGATGCCTGCTTCTGAATATCATATGATAATGCAGGCTTATGGACTTGAAAGCGCAAAAGAACAGTAAAAATAGAATGAGAGAACCAAGTTCTCTCAAATGTTCGATTGAATTTTATTCTTTTATTCCTGGTTTCCAAGAACTTCATTCATCTTTTCCGGGTTTTCAGCAAGCCATGCAGCCGCTGCTTCATCCGGTGTCTGACCTCCATCAATATCAATCATTAGTGATTCTATGTCTGAAAGGTCCATCTCAAAGTTCTGGATAAGCTGGAAGAACTCAGGGTTCTCTTCTTCAAATCCTGTTCTAGTAAGAATTACAAGATCGTCAGTTTCTCCGTAGATTCCCTGGGTATCTTCAAGGAATTTAAGACCTTCTATACGAGCAAAACTCCAGTGTGGTCTCCAGAGAGTAACAACTACCCATTCTTCATTGCGAACCTTACTCTGAAGTTCTGTGACCATTCCCACAGTGCTGCTTGAATAAAGTTCAAAACCATCAAGCTCATAATCCACAATACAGCTTTCTGTGTTTTGCATTATACCTGCGCCAGGTTCAATACCATTGATTGTACCATCAAATTTATCAGCGTTTTCCTGAAGATCTTCGATGGTGTTTATTGGTACGTAATCAGGAACAACAAGTCCGCACTTTGCACCGCTAGCAACAACCTGTGCTTTGGTCAGTTTGTCTCCGTATTGCTCCCAGTAAGGTGCCTGAGTTGCCGGCAGCCATGCATAAATTAGGACATCGATATCTCCCTGTGCAGTAGCCTGGTAAAGACCGCCAAGATCAGCAGTAATGGTTTCATATTCATATCCTCCTTCATCAAGGATCTGTGTGAATACAGCTGCACCAGCACGTGAATCATCCCATTGGATAACTCCTATTGTTACAGGTTCCTGTGTTGTTTCTTCAGGTGCCCCTTCTTCAGCAGGTGAGGTGCATCCTGCACTCATTAAGGCAATTGCTACTAGAAAGCATCCTAATATTTTCAAAAAATTATATCTCAAGCTATCACTCCTTTTTGTTTATAAATTAATATAGTTGGATAAATAAAAAAAAGAATAAGAGTAAACCCCTTATTCTGCTGCAATCCATTCACTTACTTTTTCAGGATTTGCATCTACCCATTTCTGAGCAGCTTCTTCTTCTGACATACCGCCTACAAGGTCTGACATAACAGACTGGATATCGTCATGGGTCCACTGGAACCTTCCAATGATCTCATAGAGTTCAGGGTCATCTTCTGAGAGACCTACTCTTGCAAGGGTTTCAACATGGTCTGCTTCACCAAAAATTCCATTTGGATCTTCAAGGTATTTCACGTCAAAGCTGTTGAATGTCCAGTGTGGTGACCATAATGTGACAACAGTCCATTCTTCATCATCTATTGAACTCTTAAGGTCAGCTGCCATGCCTGCACTGCTGCTTGCAATAAGCTCGTAATCAAGTCCGTATTCCTCGATTGCAGTTTCTGTTGTTGACATGATTCCTGCTCCGGGATCGATACCTATGATCTCTCCATCGAACTGTTCCTTGTTTGCATTGAGCTCTTCAATTGAATCAATGGTAACATATGATGGAACAACAAGTCCTATGCGGCAGTCTTCAAGGTTCACTGCGACACTATCAATGTCTTCTCCGTATGTTTCCCAGTAGTTCTTCTGGGTCTGGGGAAGCCATGCAGATGTTGTAAAATCGAACTGGCTGTCTGCAAGTCCCTGGTAGAGTGCACCTGCATCCACAGCGATAATCTCTACATCATAGCCTGCCTCTTCAAGGACAAGTTTCATGACATTGGTACTGGCTATTTCGCCATCCCAGAGAACGTATCCGATAGTTGCTTCCTTTGTAGTAGCTTCTTCACCGGCATCTCCGGTTGTATCCTGGTCCGCACATCCACTTACCATTACAAGCATGGCAAGCATTATGAGTACTGAAATAACTTTTAATTTGCTTTTCACTTTATCACAACACTTTATATATATTATAAATAGACCACGAAGGTCTGTAAATATTAATTTATGTTATTTCTTAGGTGTAAGGCCTTGTGTCAGTCTGTCAAGTACAATTGCAATTATCACAATTGCAAGACCAGCTTCAAATCCTTGGCCGATATCTACTCTCTGGATGCCTACAAGTACCTGATATCCAAGTCCTCGTGCACCGATCATAGCTGCAATAACAACCATAGAAAGCGAGAGCATAATACACTGGTTTACACCAGCCATGATTGTCGGGAGTGCAACAGGCAACTCCACTTTGAACAGTTTTTGCATCGGTGTTGTTCCAAACGCATTTGCAACCTCGTTCAATTCAACAGGAACCTGTCGGATGCCGAGGTTGGTAAGGCGGATAGCCGGTGGCATTGCAAACACTATTGTTGCAACAAGGCCGGGAACATTACCCAATCCGAAAAATATCACTGCAGGAATAAGATACACAAAAGAAGGCATTGTCTGCATGAAGTCAAGTATTGGTTTAACTATATGGTACGCAGTTTCATTCTTTGCACTCAGAATGCCGGTTGGAATACCTACCAACAGAGCCACAAGGGCAGATGATAACACAAGGGCTATGGTTTCCATGGAAAGTTTCCACAGGTCCATATTCTCTATGAGCAAAAACCCGATCGCGGTTCCGATTGCAAGTCTAAGGTTCTTTTTGGAAACAAAATAAACAAAGATAGTAACGATAAGAATGAATGCAATAGGTGGTAAGAATAATAGTATATCCTTGAATCCGGATATGAGAATATCTATGAATTCACTGAAGATATCCATCAAAAAACCGAAATTATCATTCAGCCAGTAAACACTTGATTCAACAGTTTCCCCTATTGGAAGTTCAGGTAAGACCATTCGAATCATCCTCCTTTATGGCCAGAGCACCAAGGATGCTACCTCTGACAATAACACCTATTATCTTCTGATTATCATTTACAACTGCCAGCGGAAAATTTCTGTCTGTCATCATCGGGATTATATCTTTGATGGGCAGGTCGGGTGCAACGATTTGCACGTCTGTTATCAACACATCATGCAATGTTCTCTTGTCCTTGACAGCCTGGACAGCATCATCAATGAGAAGTATTCCTTTAATCTTCTTTTCAGGATCAACCACAAATATAGATGATATTCCATGTTTTTTCATCAGTTGCAGTGCAACTTTGAGTCCGGAATTAATAGATACCACAGGTTCCGGTCGTTTCATGATATTCTCTGCTGTGAGAATTTTTGTCCTATCCACACCGGCAACGAATTCTGATACATAGTCATCTGCCGGGTTTGTGAGTATTTCCTCTGCAGTTCCTATCTGGGCGATAACTCCATCTTTCATAATTGCAATACGGTCCCCCAGTTTCAGGGCTTCATCCAGGTCGTGTGATACAAAAACAATAGTTTTTTTGAGTTTGTCCTGAAGTGCGATCAATTCATCCTGCATCTCAGATCTTATTAGCGGGTCAAGTGCACTGAAGGCTTCATCCATCAACAGCACGTCGGGATCAGTTGCAAGAGCCCGTGCAAGTCCCACTCTTTGCTGCATCCCTCCGCTCAACTGTGATGTTTTGCTTGATTCATAGCCCTTAAGACCAACTTTGGAAATAGCTTCTTCTGCTTTGACATATCTCTCATCTTTCTGCATACCTTGTATCTCAAGCCCGAAAGCTACGTTATCAATAACAGTTCTATGGGGCAGAAGAGCAAAGCCCTGGAAAACCATGCTCATTTTCTTTCTTCTGGCTTCCCTTAGCTCTTTGTCATTCATTGTGGCAATATCATCACCATCAATGAGGATATGTCCGTCACTTGGATCAATAAGACGGTTCAGACAGCGTAAAAGCGTTGATTTACCTGAACCCGATAGTCCCATAAGTACAAAAGTTTCACCTTCGTAAACATCAAAACTTACTTTATAAAGACCGACTGTTTGTTTAGTCCTCTCAAAAATTTCCTGTTTTGAGATTCCCTTTTCTATTAAAGAGACTGCTTTATGAGGGTTTTTACCAAATATCTTAACAAGGTTTCGAACTTCTATTTTTTTTGGTCTATGAATTGTAATACCTCAATTTGAAAGAAGATTAATTTAATTATTCACCTTTAGTTTTGACAGGACAACCATATATTAATGTATCGTTTCATTTTTGGCCAAATAAGGCCTATTATATTTTATTTTTTAAAAATAAACCCTAATTGTACCTTTTATTCTATTATTATATAATAGGCAAGCAAGATATATGTAAATTATCTTTTCCTTTTGATTATTTTTGATAAAAGATAATTACTCTAATTTAAACAAAAAAGAAAAAGTTATCCCTGAACGGATAATTTACTTATTTCTTTTGTGCCAGGATTTTTGGTTCTGAACATTTGTATTTTGTACCAATAGAATATGTAGTTAAGTTTGCTATTTTTTTATCGGCCGTGCTATATAGTTTTAATGAGTTGTACTTTTTCTATGGATTTCTATAGTTATGTTAAAGCTTAAAAAATAGTACAGAAGTGTTTATGCTTTTCTTATATTGCTATAATACATGCATTCATCACTTGTGAATAAAGGCATTTCAATGTCATCTTCAACTATCTGGACAGCTGCACCTCTTACAAGTACTGCAGGTACGCTTTCTCCTGCTTCTCCCATTAGTAACTGGGCAGCAGATACAAGGTTGTCAGCTACTGCTTTGCGGGTAATCGTCATTTCTTTTCCAAAAAGGTCAAGTGTACCTCTGGCATCCTCAACAGGAACCATGCCTGATGTTCCAAGAGCAATACCAACACATCCAAGCCTCATAGGTTGCGTGCGGCTATCGCCAACGATAACTCCGATCTTACACCTGCAGCGTTCTCTAATCTCCCTGCGAATCTTGCCTGCACTCTGCTGTGCGTTTTCCGGGAGAAGAACAACATGCCCATCCGGTGCATTCGAGCTATCTATTCCTGCGTTGGGTGCAAGTGTTCCCTTTGTGATGGTAAGTGCGGCTCCTGGAACACCACCGAATATCTCATCACATTCCTGAAGTATGAGTTCCATTTCCCGGGCGTCAAGCTGGTACTCCTGTGCAAGTATCTTTGCTTTTTCTCCGGGATTTACATCTGCAAGACGAACCAGACGTTTCTCAGCCGTTGCCAGTGGTGATTCGGCAATGATAAGAATGTCATTGTCCTGGAATTGCATTCCCTGTTTCTCTAGGGAATCCATTATGATCTCTGAAATATTATCCCCTGGTTTGATAAGTGGGGTCTTTATACCAAACATCTGCAATGATGGAAAATCAGCCTTCATTATTCCCCTCCTGAAAGATAACTTTTCATTATTTTAATTGCGCAGTAATCTCCACACATAGAGCAGGGTCCTTCTTCCGGACACATCTGTGTAGGTCTGTCCGGGTCAATGGCGAGTTCTGCCTGTCCTTTCCAGTCAAAAGCGGCTCTTTTTCTGGCAAGCATGAGGTCACTGTCACTTAAACCATATTTCATTGAGTCACCGATGTGGGCTGCTATCTTAAAAGTAATAAGTCCTTCTTTTACCTGCTCTGGGGTTGGAAGTGAGAGGTGCTCTGCAGGAGTGATGTAACATAGATAATCTGCACCTGCACCGCTTGCCATGCTTGCACCCACAGCTCCTGCTATGTGGTCATACCCCACAGCGACATCGGTTGGCAGGGGGCCTGCTACAAATAACGGGAAATCGGCTTTTTCCTTGTATGATCTGACAGAAGCCGGTATCTCTGATGCCTGGATGTGGCCTCCCATTCCGTTAATGATTACCTGCACGCCCATCTCATTCGCTCTTTTTGCAAGGGCGACATTTGTTTCTATCTCCATTAACTGAGCACTATCCTTCAGGTCATGGATGCATCCGCTTCTCATGGTGTTCCCCAGAGAGAGTACAACATCATTTTTCCTGAGTATCTGCATTATCTCATCAAAATGTTCTATGAAAGGATTCTCGCAATCATTGAGTAGCATGAAGCTGCTTGTAAAGGATCCGCCTTTGGATACCATACCCATGACCCTCCCGGAACCTTTCAGTTTTTCCAGCATTTCCCTTTCAACACAATGGAGAAGTAGTGAACTGACTCCCTCTTCAACATGTTTTTTGAGGTACGTAAGGATGTCATCAAAAGTAACACTGTCCATTCCACACTCAACAATCGTCTGGTAAATGGGAACAGTTGTGACAGGAAGTTCTGTGTTCTCAAACACCATCTTCCTGATAGCTGAGATATCTCCTCCCATGGAAAGATCTGTAATGGTAGCTGCACCATATTTCTGTGCGATCTTCACCTTTTGCATTTCTGAATCCGGATCAATTGCGGCCGAAGATGTACCAAGGTTCACATTGATCTTGGTGCTGGCACCTTTTCCAATGGCAACAGGCGGGCATCCTTTGCGTGTCATTATCACAAGGCTGCCGTTAGCAACTCTTTCCCGGATAAGTCCTTTTTCAATTCCTTCTTTCGTTGCAATTTCAAGCATCTCAGGTGTGAGGGTACCATTTTTTGCATGGTCAACTTGCGTTTTCATCATTGGTCGTTCTTCCTGATTCCGGCCATTTCAAGTATTCTAGGTGTATTATCATGTTTGCCAATAGGCATAATGTGAGTGCCACAGCAGAGTTTTCTAAGTTCGGTAATAGTTTCTGCACAGATGGAAATACCTTCATCGATTGGTTTTTCAGCCAGCTCGATCCTTTCTATTATCTCAGCAGGCACATTGATACCGGGGATATTCTGGTTCATAAAACGTGCCATCTTTGCAGATTTGAGTGGAATGACTCCGGCAATTATAGGGATCTCAATATCACCGATGGATTCCATGAAAGTTTCAAATTGTGCTATATCATAAACAGCCTGAGTCTGCATAAAATCGATTCCTGTTCTTGTTTTTTTACGCAGCTTCATCATCTGTGCCATCTTTGAAGAATCGGTGTTAGTAACCGCACCTACTACAAAATCCGGCGGATTCTCAATTTTGTTCCCTGCAAGATCATGCCCTTCTTTCATTTTTTTAATGATGCTAAGAAGCTGAACAGAATCCAGGTCATAGACCGGTTTTGTCCGGGGGTGGTCGCCCTTTGTAGTGTGGTCACCTGTCATAATACAGATATTCCTGATGCCCATCGCATAAGCTCCCAGAAGGTCGGATTGTAGTGCAAGCCTGTTCCTGTCCCTGCATGTAAGCTGCATTATCACTTCATGACCTGCATCCAGCAGTGATTTACTCACTGCAAGCGGGCTCATACGCATTATTGCTTTTTGGTTATCGGTAACATTGAGGGCATCAGTCCAGTCCCTGATAAGTTGTGCATCAGCAAGAGCACCGCTTAAGTCTGTTCCTTTAGGGGGACTGACCTCTGCCGTAATTAAAAAATCGTTTGATAAGAGTTTGTCTTTGAAAGTACGGGACATCTTAGGGGTATATGCAGGTTTGATTTTTAAAATCATCGCGGAATTTAGGTTTACATTTAGAAATGAATGTGGAATTTCAGGAGAGTATTACTCCAGTAATACAAATTATTCAATATCCTCTTCGGCATCCCAAACCTTTTCCAGCAGGTCAAGCCTGCCAGCTTTTTCAAGTTTCTTGTATATGAGTTCCCATGCACAATCCTTTTCGGGGTCTACTTCGCACTTCCCATCAATAGCTCCTCCGCAGGGACCATTCAAAAGCTGTTTTGGACATTGCGCTTTGGGACATATTCCGCCAAAATAATAGACCGTACAATCACCGCACATTGCACATAGTTCGGGGATGACTTCTCCCTGCGAGCGTCCACCAAGGGAATCCGTGTTGTTTGAAGAGTAAACTGGCACTTCTGTCACTCTGGAAACAATAGAAACCCCGCTTCCGCACGCCATTACAATGATTGCTTTTGCATCCCTGATAACAGGGTTCTTTTCAATGAGTGAATCATAGGATGTAACACTGCAGGCAGCAGTTGGGAGTACCCAGCCGATAACATGCTTTCCTGCTTCTTCCAGGCGTTGTTGCATCTCGATGACCTCTGGCTCGCCACCAACATGTTGTCTTGCAGCACAGGTATTGCAGCCTATGATAAAAATATCATTCTCGTCCTTTAGCAGTTCCAATATCTCTTCAAAGGGTTTTGCAGATGAGATAATCATAGTTCCCTCAGGTATCGATGCTCAACATCCATATCATTTTCAAGTGTTTCTGCTATCATCTCTGCAATGAGTGGCAGATTACGTGCCTGGAATGAGAGCTTGTGGACCAGTTTTTCCAGTTGCAACAGTGTACCTATTATTAGTACATCTGTCCTTTCAGTTTCATGGGACACGGCATTACGCTCAAGGGCAGCATCTCCACCTCTGGCCAGTATTTCCTGCTTGATTATCAGAGCCTCAGTGGTGGTGATATTGTTCACACGTATCACCTTGCTCACGGTCTTCTTCTTCATGACCTTCGCACCTGTGCCGGTTACTCCAATACTTTTCATAATGTATTCAGCATCATCAGGGTGAACTATATCCACAATAGCAACTTCAAAATCACCGGATTTCACAGTCTGTTCTTTTTTTCTCATTGCACTTGCAACTTCAACAACGTCCTTTGTCTCAGTGATGTCATGTGTCCTTATGATGTGAGCACCTTTATGAACCACAATTGCAGTTGCAGCAAGGCTTCCATATAACCTTTCACTTGCAGGCTCGTGAAGCACAGCATCGATGCAGGACTTCCTTGATACGGCTGCAAGCAGTGGTCTCTGAAATACCTTAAGGCTCTCGAACTGGTCGATGGTCTCAAAATCAAATATCGGATCCTTTTCAGCAATCCACTTGCCGATGGCAGGGTCCAGTATGAGTTTCTCCGTGTCAACTCCTCTGGAAGCAGCCCTGTCAATTATCGTTGCAAGGCATTTCATGATGGCATCCATACCAATAGGGTCTCCTGGTATTTTTTCAGATGCCATAACAACAGCCGGACAATCATATTGCGCCACGACATCGATCATTCTCGGGTTTATGGTGAATCCTGATACGTCATTGATAATATCTGCACCGTGTTTCAGTGATTCTTCTGCAACGCTGGCATATACTGTATCTACGGAAATGAGAGTATCTACATTGTCCTTCAGGATATCCAGTGCAGGAATCATGCGGTCCAATTCCTCATCCTCTCCAATAACGGGACTTGCAAGCGGCCATGTAGAACGGGCGCCTATGTCCAATATGGTCGCACCACTGTCAACCATTTTTTGTGCAACATCAAGAAGAGAATCAGTACTAACAACCGAACCCTTGTAGAAGGATTCCTTGCTCAGGTTGATAACTCCCATTAATCTCACGGGGTGTTCATCGCCAACCTTCAAGCCGCATATGTCAACATCAACAACCATTATTCAACCTGGTAGTATTAATTCAGGGTTAGATAAGTAGATAAAATAGTATTTAGTTTATAAAATATAAAAGTGCTTATCAGGCATTCATTGCTGCCGTAAGCACATGTTCCATGAGGATAGCTATGGTCATTGGTCCAACGCCTCCGGGAACCGGGGTTATCAGTGAAGCTTTCTTCACCACATTATCAAAATCAACATCGCCGTAAACCTTGCCGTTCTCTTCGGTGATGCCTACATCAAAGATCACTGCACCTTCTTTTACCATATCTGCTTTGATAAGATGCTTGACTCCTGTACCGACAACAAGGATATCGGCATCAAGGGTGAACTTCTTGAGGTCATCTGTGAAAACATGGCATACAGAAACTGTTGCATTCCTGTTTACAAGCATTGCTGCCATGGGTTTTCCCACAACGTTACTGTGTCCGACAATAACTGCATGCTTGCCCTGTATTGGTACATTGTACTCTTCAAGTGCTCTTATGACACCTTTCGGAGTGCAGGGTACAAGACCCTCCTCACCTATCAGAAGTTTGCCCATGTTATACGCATGGAATCCATCTGCATCCTTTGCAGGGTCGATGGCAAGCATTGCAGACTTATCATCAAGCTGTTTTGGAAGAGGTAATTGGAGGAGAATCCCATGTATGTCCTCCCTTGAGTTCAATTCATGGATGCGTTCCATGAGTTCTTCCTGGGTGGTAGAATGCGGCATGTTGTGATCCTCTGCATGTATGCCGACCCTTTCACATGCCTTGTGCTTGAGGCGCACATACATTTTGGATGCCGGATCCTCGCCTACAAGTATTGTTGCAAGTCCGGGAATAATTCCCTTCTCTGCATTAAGCTTGTCAACTCCCTGCTTAACCTGTTCTTCCACTTTCTTTGACAGGCTTCTCCCATCTATCTTCCTGGAATCGTAGTTCTCTTCTGACATTATGCAAACACCTGTGATATTTTCCCTATACAGGATTGCTTTTTGATTATTTATTGTTTGTATATCGGGAATCTGCTGCAAAGCTGCTCAACATCGGAGCTGATTCCATGGAGGACTGTGTCGTCATTGAGGTTGTTGATAACTTCTGTTATGAACCCTGCAATTTCCTTCATGTCGTCTTCTTTCATTCCTCTGGTTGTTGAAGCGGGTGTGCCGATCCTGACTCCACTTGTGATGAACGGACTTCTTGTCTCAAATGGAATGGTGTTCTTATTGAGCACAATGCCTGCCTTGCTCAGAGCAGCTTCTGCTTCCTTTCCTGTGATGTCGAACTTGTTAAGGTTCAAGAGCATTACGTGGTTGTCCGTTCCACCTGAAACAATATCAAAACCATTGTTCTGCAGTTCAGTTGCCAGGACACTTGCATTCTTTACAGTCTGGAACTGGTCTGCCTTGAACTGATCTCCCTGGGCTTCCTTGAATGCAACAGCCTTTGCTGCGATGATGTGCATGAGCGGACCGCCCTGGATTCCAGGGAACACTGCCTTGTTCAGTCCCTTTGCATATTCTTCTTTGCACATGACCATTCCACCCCTTGGACCCCTGAGTGTCTTGTGGGTTGTGGTTGTGACAAAGTCTGCGTAAGGTACAGGGCTTGGGTGTGCGCCGGCAGCAACAAGTCCTGCAATGTGTGCGATATCTGCAAGCAGGTATGCTCCTACTTCATCAGCTATATCTTTGAATGCCTTGAAATCAATTGTTTTTGAGTATGCTGAAGCACCACAAACTATCATCCGTGGTTTCTTCTCTTTTGCCATTTCCATAAGCGCATCATAATCAAGGGCTTCTGTTTCCTTGTCAACACCATATGGTACTATATTATAGAGCTGTCCTGCAAAGTTAACAGGGCTTCCATGTGAAAGATGACCACCGTGTGTAAGGTCCATGGACATTATGGTGTCACCGGGTTTGATTATTGAGAAATAACATGCCATATTGGCACCGGATCCGGAGTGTGGCTGGACATTCACATGTTCTGCACCGAAGATCTCCTTTGCTCTCTCAATGGCAAGGTCTTCTGCAATATCAACGAATTCGCATCCGCCGTAGTAGCGCTTTCCTGAATAGCCTTCAGCATATTTGTTTGTCATTACAGAGCCCTGCGCCTGCATTACTGCGCGGCTTGCATAGTTCTCTGATGCGATCAGGTTCAATTTGTAATCCTGGCGGTTTGCTTCCAGCCTGAGGGCCTCTGCAATATCCGGGTCAACTTCTGAGATATGAGACATTGTTACCAACCGTTAGATTCGATAGTAATATATTTGTGAAATATTTCCTGGCTTTGCCAGAAATAAATGAGTATTGATTTATGAGTGTACTACAATTCTACCTTCCACTTTAAGTTTACCCTCAACGAATAGTTTGACTGCTTCCGGGTAGACTTTGTGCTCCTGTTCAAGTATGCGTGCTGCGAGGTCATCAGCAGTATCTGTATCAAGGACAGGTACACATTTCTGGATGATTATAGGGCCTGTATCCATTCCTTCATCAACAAAATGTACTGTGCAACCGCTAACTTTCACGCCATAATCAAAAGCCTGTTGCTGTGCATGCAGTCCTTTGAAAGAAGGGAGCAATGCAGGGTGGATGTTTATTATTCTGTTTCGATATGCTGCAATGAGGTTTTTTCCTACTATGCGCATGTATCCTGCAAGAAGTATAAGGTCAACATCGTTGTCTTTCAGGACTTCCAATATATCTTTTTCATAATCTTGCTTATTTGAGAAATCAGAAGGGTCTATGAAAACATCGGTTATCCCATGTTTCTGGGCACGCTCAAGGGCATAGGCATCCCCAACATCGCTAATTACGACGGATATCTTTGCGTTTTTGATGTAGCCCGTTTCGATATTGTCAATAATTGATTGAAGATTTGATCCTCTTCCTGAAACAAGTACTGCGATGTTGGTGGTCATTGTTAGTCTTAAAAGGGATTTCTGTATATTAGCGTTTTGGATTTACTCAAAACAACTGGAAACTATGTGATAAACGATTAAATGTGGGCACTGAAACAAAACATCAAATATTGATATTGTGCTTTTTAGTTCTTTCATCAATCAGTTCTGCCAGTTCCTCAGTGCCGGATAGTTTGTCAAGCTCACATTTCTCAATAAGAATTGTGTTCTCAACTGTTTCTGATTTCATCTGGCCATCTATGATAAAGACTGATTTCGTCCTTGTTACGCAGGATATACTACTCATAAGGTCAGCCCGTTTTATCATTGCACTGCTATAAGTGCTGATACCTGTCAGTAGTGTGTCGGATGTATCTTTTGATATGGCTTTAAAGGGTGCCTGGCTTGTCGACATGACCTGGTAACCAAGAGCGTAGAGCATGTTCAGGATACCATCATCTGGTTGTGTCTCAGGCACCTTTTCCTGTTTAGCTTCAACATTTGCCTTTTTCTCAAAACCACGAAGAATATCGATTGATTTTGCAAGGGCAACGTCCAGTAGTTCTTCAAGATGAAGGACTATATCTATAGATGCATCCATGCCACCTTCTTCGTATTTGCTTATGGTCCTTCTGGAAACCCCAAGCTCAGTGGCAAGGGCTCCGAGTGACATGTCGGTCCGTTTACGGGCTTCTTTGAGTACATCACCATCTATCGAAACATAAAGTCCGCCAGGGGCTGCTGATACAAGAGGAGGTACTTCTTCCACAAAATAATCATAAAGGGTTTGCACGCTGAGGGCCGGAATCTCATAACGCATATACACTACGCTATCTTCAAGCATCTGGTCCCGGGTCTTTGCACCAATAAGTACTGCAGTTCCTCCCAGATAGCGTGCGAGACTTTTCATTTCTCTTGCAGTTTCCTCATTTAGTCCGTCAATATTGTATAGTACTTTATAAAAAATGAGAGTTTCATTTTTCCTTGCTGCAAGGTCAAAGCTCCGTGGTCGGATATTGCATCTTTTTGATACAATGAAGCCTGCTTGCTGTAATACATCAATGATTTGATGTATCAGGATTTCTTTCGTCATGACGAAATAAGCTTTGTTTGCACATCTATATAACTTTATCGCAAAAACTATAGTTATAATATTGTAACTATTCAGCCTAGCTCACTTCCACCAAGCTGATTTCTTCATCCACGATCAATTCTGCAACTTTGGAACAAATGAATTGCCATAAAATATTGCACTAATTGCATCGATAACAGATTCAGAATTCTTATTAACAGTAGACACGTATCCTCTTATACGGCAGAAATTTTTTGCACCCTGTTCACTGCGGAAAGTACCTGATATCTTCTGCTGTACTTTCGTCATTCTGATATCTCTTTCAGCCTGATTGTTATCAAACGGAACGTTTTGGTCGTACATAAATCGCAAGATATCCTCTTTATGGCCAATAAACCTATCCAGCAAATTCTTTACCGTGGTCTGCTTCTTACGTCCTCGTTTTTTAGACCGCACATTTGATTCCGGATCAGGAGGATTTTCATTCACTCCTAAACAAGTTATGTGATCATAATCCTCACTGAACCTTTGAATTAGCTCAGTATCTAAAAGATCATTATCAACATGATGTTTAATGCATATCAAGAGATCACTCATTATCTTTGGCCACTGTTGATCACTGTTTTCGGAAGCTCCAGTTAACTCTCGTAATAAATGTGCATTACATAATGAATGTTGACATTCATATTTGTTGTACGGTTTCCAAAAATCATGTGTTGCAACACCAGTGTAACCTGGTAATATGCCCATAGCATCCATTGCTTCTGAGCCCCTTTTGCGATGTGCAAAATAATAGGTCAGTTTGTCTGTACCTGCCACATGAAGCCAATTACGAACTGCATTTATTCTCATTCCTGTTTCATCCAGATTGATGACAGGAGATTCTTTCAGGAGATGTTTCACTGTATTTTCAAAAGCTCCAAGCTTCTCAAAACAACTACGTTCCGTGTTCACCAAAGTAGCAGGACTTATCTTGCATCCCAAAATATCAGAGAACAACTTGGTAACACGCTGATAAGGAAGTAATTGGTAAGTGTGCAAATAAACTGCAAATGACTTAACTCGATGACCGTATTGAGTCGGCTGAGTTACACCATCTGGAAAAAGAGCTTTGTTTACATGAGAACATTTGGGACATGTTTTAATCTCGCAACGATGTTCAATGCAATTGATAGTTATAGGAGGAATGTCAAAGACCTGTCTTCTTTCATAGTCAGAGGGAACAGAAGCTAACGATCTCCCACAATTGACGCATTGATTAACAGGATGAACAATAACTTCATCCGGATCATCATTTATTCTTAATGTAGTACCAGGATGACCGTTTTGACCACCTACATGCTTATTGGTCTTTTTTCTTTGACTTTTAACGGTTGGTTTATTCCGTGCATAAGAATCAGTAGAAGGTGGTTTGCTACTGTTGCGACTATTCTTTTCAAGCATTTCTTCCAAATGCCTGACACGCTCTTCAAGTTGTGCAATTTGGAGAGATTGATGTTCAATTATCCCAAGTAATCGAGTTACAAGTTCTACTACTGCTTCTGGACCAGCTTCATAAACTGCAAGTATTTCTTCGCGGTCTATACAAATCCCCTCAGATTGATAGACGTTTTTTATGATATTTTACTGAATATTTTTTAACACATAAAATGAAGCCATAGTATATTGTTTTTTGCATCATTAAAACAGTCAGGCTGAATAGTTACATAATATTTACTTCTATTTTTTGGAGTGTCCTCTAATAATCTCTAGCTAGAAAATTATTTATTAGATGTGTTGAAATACAGTTGTATATACAATAATTCCCTGTTTTCTAAGAATGGTCGTGCTGGTAATATGAATATGAAGGTTCAGGATAAGAACAAAGAACATGCAAAAAGTAGTGTTAGGAGCAATCCCTGATGCCTATGTCCAATAGAGCAGAAATTAACCATCTGGTAAATGAAAATAAAATATCCAATGAAACAATGGATATAATGCCAATGGTAATTCTTTTTTTGGATACGAAATGTAGTGTTTCATTTGTTAACAAAAGAATTCTTGAATTGACCGGCTATAAAGAAAAAGAGATTTCAGGGACGCAATGGTTTGACGTACTGGTACCTCATGAATTTAAATCTGAATCTCGTTCTATATGGGATAAATTCATTTCTGGCGAAATAACTTCTGTCGGGGATCTTGAAATTCCCCTTCTGAAAACAGATGGCACAAAAATTTCTGTTCTTTGGAATGCCGTTTCACTTACAAATGATGGTCTTTTTAAGGGTATTATTATTTCAGGTGAAGAAATTCCCCAACAAAAAATCTCCCGGAAAGAACTTGAAGAAAGTGATCTCCTTTTCAAAAGAGTGGTAGAATTATCTCCTATATCTGTTGCTTTGTTGGATTCTAATTTTAGCCCAATTTATTTTAACAGGAAATTCACGGAAACTTTCGGTTACACTCTTGAAGATGTACCGGAAATGGATCAATGGTGGGAGTTTGTGCATCCCAATCAGGAACGTAGAAAAACAATCTTTGAATCCTGGTGTTCAAACCAATCTTCGTCATGGGATGAAATAAACAATGTCGATACTAAAGAATGTAGGATATTGTGCAAAAATAATTCTGTAAAAGATATATTGTTCAATTTTGCAAAAATAACAGATAGTGTATCTATCCTTGTTTTTAAAAATATAACTGAAATGAAAGCTGCAAAGAAAGCTTTTTTCTTAGATGAACTGAGGTTAGAGGCCCTTGTTGAGCTTAATCAATTTACCGGTTCAACAACAAACAATGAACCTATCTCAAAACGTCTCTTGAACTTTATTCCAACATAATAGAAAACATGCAATATCCAGTAGTCCCTTGAAAACAACATAAGCCTTTCATATCTACTTGCTATTTTTCTGAATCCCATTTTCAACCATGCAAAGAAACGTTCTATTGTCCCTCTTTTACGATATGACTCATACTCGAATCTTGTAGGTCTTCCTCTTTTTGGATATTTCTGATTCCTGATATTAACAAGAATGTTACTTTTGATTGCCCGATGTCTCAAGTATTTCCTGATGGCCACATCATCATAAGCAGAATCTGCAAGTACTTCCAATGGTCTTGTTTTTGGCCTTCCAGCAGTTTTGACCTTGATACTTTCCATGATCTTAACAAACTGCTGCCTATCATGTGCTTTTCCAGAAGCTATCAGAACGGTCAAAGGAAAGCTTTCAGAACTTACACAAACATGTATCTTTATTCCATTTCTTTTTTTGTGGCCGTTGTATTCGGAATTTTCTCCCCTTTTTTTGTTTCGATGAAACTACTATCAACACATACAAGATCCATGGAGAACTTACCTTTTTGGTAAGCGGAATCCCGAAGGGATTCCATAATCTCATTCCACACTCCTTCCTCTGACCACCTTTTTAGCCTTCTCCAAGCAGTTGCTCTGGAACCATAGCTAGCTGGCATATCTCTCCATCTACAACCGGTTATCAGAACAAAGAGAATACCATTGATGACCTTACGGTCATCAGCTCTCTTTCTTCCAGTTATTGGTTGTGGTGGTAAATGCGGTCGAATAAATTTCCATTGCACATCAGAAAGTTTTCTGAATTCCATTCATATCCCCATAATAAAATACAAAGAAGTAGTATTTATAGTTTTGAGATAGGTTCAATGTCATAAATTTCTCGCTTGAAAAAGCTGTTGAGCTCACAGAAAGCCAGGTTGGATATATTGCTTTTATAAATGAAGATGAGGCCACTACAAATGTGTATGACCCATCAAAAAAAGCAGTGGAACTTTGTGGAATTGATAACATAAGTACTATCTTCAGTTTTGAGGAAATGGGACTTTGGGGCGAACCTATACGACAGCGAAAACCAGTAGTAACGAATGATTATGCACGGGATGGTTCCTTTAAAAAAGGACTACCTAAAGGTCATATGGATATCCGAAACCATCTTGGAATTCCTGTGTTCGATAATGACAGGATCGTTATGATTGCAGGTGTGGGAAATAAAGACAGCGATTATAACAGTTCTGATATAAGGCAAATGACGCTTCTTATGCAAGGAACATGGAAGCTCCTGCAGAAAAAACAAAATGAGGACCAAATAAAAACATATTCAGAGGAGCTGGCTGAAAACTATAAGGAACTTGAATCGCTGGATCGTATGAAAGATGAATTCATGGCAAATATAACTCATGAACTAAAGACCCCCCTTATTCCTATCAAAGGGTACAGTGAACTTCTTTTCGATGGACACCTTGGAACCATGGAGGAAGAACAAAGGAAGGGAGTAGGAATTATTTTGCAGAATGCTAAGAGATTGCATAAATTGATAGATTCCCTGTTGTATATGCAGAATATTCGTTCAGGGAATATACAGTATCATCTTGATTCTATCGATATTGTCAATGTGCTTGACAAAGTAACTGATGATCAGTTCTCTATGCGAAATGAAAAAAGTCCGGTTTTGAATAAAGAATATGTTTCACCTCTTCCCTTTGTTTGTGGCAATGTAACCTATCTGGAACAGGTATTTTCCCATATACTTGAAAATGCATTCAAATTTACATCTTCCGAAGGTTCGGTAACTGTGGCTGCATTTCAAGAAAAGGACAATGTACATGTTGTTGAGGATTTCGATATTCCCTCATTTTAGATCATTAAAGTATTCAAACTCAATTATATCCTCTCATTTTTTATCATTTTGTTTAATTTCTCTTCATTAATCCTTATTTTTAGTATAGCTCCCGCTATCCTAAATTACTCCTTTGGTTTTTAGTGTCCTCAATTGATGCAGATTAAAACAAAAAGCTGTCATCAACATTTTTGCATTCACTCTTTCTACAGTTGTAACAAGAACCTTTCTGGTTTTAAATATTTCTTTTGTCACTGCATACACTCTTTCGCAAGGGACTCTTTTCACACTTATTCTTTCATTTCTGAGGATATCCATTATTCCTAAAGGATGTCCTCTTACAGCTCGTTGCATTGTTGCTGCAAAACCTTTTGCTATTGCTCCAAAATATCCTTTATCTCTATACACCACTTCACCCTTTTCAGACAGATCAACCTGTGAATCGTGAAGTGATGCAGTTGTTGTCTCAAATCTTCTGATTAGTTCATAATCCTTATCAATAATTGTATGAAGTTTGTATCCAAAGTGAGATTTACCATTTTTCTTAGTCCAGGTTCCATCTTTGCTTCTTCTTGTTTTCGCATCTTTTCCTCTGAGTACATCTGCTTTTGCATGTCCTGGATCTGAGTGAATAAAAGTTGCATCCTGGATCATTCCTTTTTTAATCTTCAAACCAAGAGCATCAAGCTGATTCTGCATTTCATCCCACACCGCTTTTTCTTTACCATTGTCGATAATTCTCTTCCTGAATGACCAGACAGTTGTACTGTCTGGTACATATTCAGGAAATCCCAGGAATTTCCTAAAGGATATCCTGTCAATACACTGCTTTTCAAGCTCAGCATCAGAAAGACCATGCCATTGTTGCAGAACAAGCATCTTGAACATTACAATAACATCAGCTTCAGGCCGTCCGCCTGAAGCTGTTCTGTTTATGTACATTGACTCCAGAATAGGGCGAAAAGGCTTCCAATCTACTAAATATTCAATTTCAGCAAGCTTATCTCCGACAGATTGGAGACGCTTATATTCTTCATTTAAGGCAAAATCAGTAAAAGAATCCATAATAGTAAATTTGCTTTGCTATTATTTAAATTTTATTGAATTGTATGAGTATTGATGGTAGTTTATCGAAATCCTCTGTTGTAAAAGATACTGGAATAGGTATTCCCAAAGATGAAATAAAACATATTTTCAAAAGGTTCTATCAGATGGACGGTTCTCTTACACGTCGATATGGTGGCAACGGTCTTGGATTATATCTATGTAAGGGTATAGTGGAGGCACACGCTGGTTTTATCTGGGCAACAAGTGAAGAAGGCAAAGGGACTGAGATACATGTGCTTCTTCCAGCAATTAATGATGAAAAATCCTGATCATCAGAGAATCATTTAACACTGATCAGTCATATTTGCTATTGGTTCAATGAGTACTGAATACACTAAAATGGTTATAGGTATTGACGATACGGATTCAAGGGAAGGTATGTGTACTACCTACCTCTGTGCTCTTTTAAGGGATGAGCTTTCATCTTTTGCAAATATCATAGCAGAACCTATACTTGTCCGCCTTAATCCTACTATTCCATACAAGACCCGTGGGAATGCATCTGTAGCGTTGTTTGTGCAGTGCAAAGAACCAGGGAAAGTAATGGAACATGTGCTCCAAAGGGTTACTTCCATGGCGTGCATGGAGAATGAGAACACCAACCCTGGTGTGGTTTTTATTACTGATGATCAGTTCGACAAGGTTAGAGATACACTGAGCGATTTTTTCAGGCGTGCTGTCAAAGAAGTGATAACAATAGATGAAGCGAAAAAACTGGCTTCAGAACTTGACATCACATTTGAAGTATTCAAGAATGGCCGTGGACTTATCGGTGCTCTTTCTGCATGTGGTGCAATTCTAAGTCCTGATTGGGATCATACATATGAGTATCTTGCATACAGAGAAACAGACGTATGGGGTACCCAGCGCTGCGTTGATGAAGATTCTCTCTTTGAAGCTGATGTACAGACATATCCCGATACATGGGACACCGTTGATATAAAAAATAACATGGTAGTTTGCGTACCTCACTCTGGCGATCCTGTCCTTTACGGAATAAGGGGAAGGAATGCATCTTCTGTGGAAAGGTCTGCATCCTTTGTTAGTTCCGAACCGGTGGAACGTATATGCAGATATAAGACAAATCAAGGTACTGATATGCATCTGATCCCGGTATCAACAATCAGTGATATTCAGGAAATGCATTCCTATATTCTGGAAGGAGTGGTGTTTTGCGAACCAAAGACAATCAAGGGAGGGCATACTATCTTCTCTCTGAAGGATGCTGTTGGGGATACAATTGACTGTGCTGCCTTTGAGCCTACAAAGAACTTCAGGGAACTTATACGCAAACTGATCCCAGGTGATGTGGTTGTTGTCTATGGCAGTGTTACTGAAAGAACAGTTAATATTGAAAAAATTAAGATAACCGGGCTTTCTCCAAAATATGAGGTTAAAAATCCGGTATGCACTTCCTGTGGAAAGAGAATGAAATCTGCTGGCTCAGGTCAGGGCTACAGATGCAAAAAATGTAGCACAAGGTCTGATGTTACAGAACGATTAGAAGTGAAAAGAGAAATTGAAGCTGGATTCTATGAGGTTCCACCCTGTGCAAGAAGGCATCTTGCAAAGCAGCTTCTGAGATTTGAAGAAGAGAATCTGCCCGTTTTCCCTGGCAGATAGTCTTTATCTTTGCTTATCTAAGAGAGTTAAGTTCTGCTATTGCAGGAGCTTTTTGTTTGTGGAGGTTTACATTAATGCGTTTTACCACTGAATCTCTCTGGGTGCCTGTTAGGCCAAGTGTATTCTGTGCAACCTGTGGGCTTTCTCCTTCCAGTAAAAGAGCAAGGAACCTGTCAACCAGTTCATATGTGATGCCAAGCTCATCCTCGTCGGTCTGGTCTGCCCATAACCTTGCAGAAGGAGCTTTTGTGATTATCTCTTCCGGAACTCCCATGAGTGCTGACATCTCTTTGACCTCTGTTTTATAGAGATCACCTATTGGTTCAATGTCAACTCCTCCATCCCCGTATTTTGTGAAATAGCCTAAAAGTATTTCTGTTTTGTTGCCTGTTCCCATGACCATTCTTGACATCATGTTCGCGTAATAATAAAGGACAGACATACGAATCCTGGATTTGAGGTTACCATTGGCATGTGAATTGAAAGCTGAACTCTCTGGAATTGTGTTCATATATCCGGAAAGTATCTCTGATATATTTACAGTCTTAAATTCGATACCCAGTCTGCTTGCCACTTCAGTGGCATCGAGTACGTCTTCTGCAGGTGTCAGGTTAAGTTCTGGCATGTGTATGCCAAGGACATTCTCTTTACCAAGGGCTTCAACTGTCAGGTAAGCTATCAGAGCGGAATCGATACCTCCACTGATTCCTATTACTGCGCCTTTTATACCTGCTTCCTTTGTTTTATCCCGGATGAATTCAACGATGCTATCTTTAGCTTTTGATATGTCCATTTTATCAAGCCTGCCGGTCTTAAATTAGGAATATTGTCAAATATACTTATCTGTTGGCCTTTGGCGGGAATAGCTTGATACCTTCTTCGGTTATGTCATAGTTAATAATGTCCAGTGAGATCTTTGTTCCTCTCATCTTGGGTATATACATGAACCTTTCCATTTTGCCGGTATACGGATTTTCTTTTGTCATCAACCTGATTGTTCCATAAGTGGAATACTCAGCTATACGATGGGTGAGTTCATGTGCAGTTGCATCCATTACCATAAGAGATATCCTTTTTTGATTTGACAGTACATATGCCAATTTCTCAATTTTGTCTTTGAATGTTTTCAAATCCATCCCTATTGAAAAAGTGCCCATGTTATCAAGAACAACGACCTCAGTATCTTCCTGGATGATGTGTCCAAGGTTGTTCAGGTCGTCTATATACATGCTGATATTGTTATACCCATCAGTTACATTTTTTGCTCTCATTTCAAGGAAGTGTATCATAGATAGCTGCTTGTTCTCCACGAAAGGTTCAAGATCAAAACCAAGTGCTTTACCATGGAGTATTATTTTTTCCGGGGTTTCTTCAGTTGCTATCATTACACACTTCTTTCCTTGTTTGCATGCATTGTAAAGGAATTGGATGCATAAAATAGTTTTACCAGTTCCGGGTTCTCCTGTTATGAGAACACACTCTCCTTCAGGAAAGCCTCCTTGTAATCTTTTATCCAGGTCAATATTTCCACTTGATATTCTTGTCATAATTTATCATTTCCTTTCTTCTTTATACAACGTATAATTATATATTTGATTTGCATATTCTTCGGGGGATAAGAAGTGTGTTCATTTTTGAAACTGACAAAGAATTAATCTATGTTCAGACGGTATTTGTTATTACATGGAATATTACATTGCAGATTCTGCGGTCTTCATAATGGGGGTCGGAATCGAACCTCACAGAATAATTACTATACCTTCAGTTATCAATGAACTCAAAAGTAATGAGGCATCAATGCGTTTTGAGCTCGCCCGTGAAAGTGGGGCACGTGTGGAAATGCCGGAGGATAGTTTTCGAAAGTCTGTCTTGGACATCGCAAACAAAACAAGGGATTGTGAGGAATTATCGGCAACTGACATCGATATCCTTGCCAAGGCACTTGAATATAAGGGAGTTTCAGTCCTTTTAACAGATGATTATGCAGTTCAGAACGTTGCCAAAGTACTGGGCATAGAGGTAAAGCCTGTGGCCCAGAAAAAGATAAAGGATGTGCTGGTATGGCAAAAGGAATGTGTAGGGTGTCGAAAACGTTTTGATAGTGGTGAAGTGTGTCCGGTTTGTGGTTCTGCACTTAAGAAAAAGCGTAAAAGAAAAATATAACATCTCTGTTGTTATATAACAAATTATAGATTAGACATGAACATGCGGGATTCATATGAAGAATATTGATAAATTGATCCAAAAAGCCCTTGAATTGCAGGCAAATGGTCTTGTCACAAGGCAAATTGCAGATGAACTTAACGTTTCCCGGGAGACTGTCACTTGGCTCTTGACCCGTGCCAAGAAGGAAGAAGTATCTCCCGCTCCAAAGGATATTTCAGTTAACTGGAGCAGCATTGGAAAGAGTCCTTATAGGATGCGTCATCTTGGAATTGCCATGTGTGATATGGTACTTGACACCGTGGAAGAAACTGGTAATGATATTGACATGGTGGTTGGTATTGGTCTTAGCGGGGTTCCACTTGCAAGTCTTATGGCAGAAGAACTGGATACTGAACTATCAGTGTACCATGCCTACAACGAGCATAATGACGATTCCAAGTTGAAGGGTGCATTCAGCAGGAACTTTGCAGGTATCAAAGGGAAGAAATGTGTCATCGTGGATGATGTCATAACCACTGGCACAACAATGAATGATGTTGTTACCCACCTCAGGAGTTCAGGTGCAAAGCCAGTTGCAATTGCAGTGCTTGTAGATAAGAGCGGCTCTGAATCCGTTTCTGAGGTTCCGATACATGCCCTTGTAAGTATTGTACGTGTGGACTGAATATAAAAAAAAGAATTTAAGGTCAATAGATATTAAGGTAGGAGTTATTCAACTCCTACGGAACCTATTTTTTCTACTAGTTTTGAGAGTACTTCTGTGCGCATACCTTCTACGAATTTTATACTTCCGACGACAAGGTGTCCTCCACCGTTAACTCCTCCGCCTTTTACCTCTTCGTAGAGTTCCCTGACCATCTGTGGTATGTTCATCATAACTCCCTTTGAGCGGATAACAGCAAAGTCAGGTCCGTATCCTATAGTTACGACAGGTTTGTCTCCGTATCTCTGACACAATTTGTCGTGAACTTCTCCTGAAGTTTTTCCGGGTGGTGGGAATGTGAACTTGTGAGCATGGTTTTCAACATCGAGCACATTCAGGACAGCTCCGTTTGGAAGGTCCTGTGCTTTCACGTGTAGCATACATACATCTATTTGCTCGGCTATCATGTCATTTGCCTGTTCGCAAAACACGTTGACAAGGTTCTTGTGTATAACATGGTCACCAAAGTCCAGGATATCATCAATAATGCCTTTTCCAGCGTTGAACTTAAGCCAGTATGCTGCAAAGTCAAGGGCAAGTGCCATATCTTTGAGGTTCTGCAAGGTATACTTGTCAGATACCAGTTCTATGTACCTCTTTGCCTCTTCCGCTTCTGAACGGTCACCAAGAGCAGCTACTGCAGGGAGGTGTTTGATATCATCTTCCACGTTGACATTTATCATGCGTGCTACCTCGGTACAGAGCATACCTGCTGTCATACCGAAATCTCCTCCAACATGTGCCGGATTAACATGGGTTAGCAGGTATTGATCTACCTCATCGTCAGGCTGGTGGTGATCCATGACTATCATCTGGATGCCGTATACCCTTGCCTGCTTCATTGCAGTCACGTTCTCTATGGAGGACCCATTGTCTACACTTATGACAAGGGGCATCTTCTGTCCATGTCTTACCACATCTTCAAGGGCAAAGCCGATATCACGGATGACATCTGTCATCTCGTAGAACGGTGCCTTTGAAGGTGCACGTCTGTAAAAGTGATATTCTCCGTCCTGTCCGTTCACTTCTCTTATGAGTGGGATGATGGCCTTCTCAATGGCCAGAGCCGCGGTCATTCCGTCAGCATCGGCATGGTGGCGCAACAGGATAGGGGTGGATTTGATAATTGCCTTCCTTATTTCCTTTGCAGCTTTCTTCATGGTCGGCCTGAGTTTCTCAAGAACCTCACTCTCAACCATATATTCTATATCATAGGGTTCTGCCCTGCTGTCAATGGCAGCTTCTATGCGCTGAAGTATCTCTGTTTCTTCTGGTCCGTTTAGTCTTTTAAGGCTCTGGATCTCAAGCTGCACACTGCCTCCGCGGGAAGATATATCCCCGGTAGCTGCGACTATCATATCAGAGTCTATTTGAGGGTATGCCCTTTCACCGGCACTCTCAAAAGCAGCGCCTGAAACTTGCCCGGTTTCATCAGCAATAGTAAAGATAGTTGGTCCTGCTGTTTGCTTGACCTGAATGATCTCTCCCTGGATCTTTACCGTTTTGCCCACCATCTGGGTGACTTCACTTGCAAGTTTTATAGGGAGTTCTTTTTCAAGTTCCACGGTCTCGTATTCTTTGAGCTTACGGGGTACCAGATCCATTTTACCTCTTGGTTTTATTTCCTTGAGGCCTACAATTACAGCTTCTCCTACTTCCAGTGGTCCACTCATATTGCTTGAATGTA
The DNA here is from genome assembly GCF_038446525.1 of Methanolobus sp. ZRKC5. Classification (GTDB taxonomy): domain Archaea; phylum Halobacteriota; class Methanosarcinia; order Methanosarcinales; family Methanosarcinaceae; genus Methanolobus. Next base: position 1,562,812 of record NZ_CP151792.1, on the reverse strand, counting down.
TAAGTCCCCGGAGGTTGGAATTGAGGTCAACGAAAACTCCGAATTCTGCAATGTTCCTGACAACTGAATGGTACATACTACCAACTTCAAGTTCATCCAGAGTACATGAGTTGTCAAGCTTGTACACGATCTGTTTCTTTGTACATGAGGAACAAACTTCATTTCCTTCATAAAGCCTGTCCATAGGTGTTCCACATATCTTACACTTGTAAAAAACACCTTTACCGGAGCATGCAGCGCATGTCTCCCTTTCCTCTATCTCTCCGCTTCCTTCACAGTTAGTACAGGAAGAGCCATTCTCCAAAAAACTGGCCATATCCTTTTCAGAAAGCTTCATGAAGTCTACTGACTTTGATTTTCCAGTTCCTTTGCATTCTGGACATTTGGCAGTGCCAGTGACACTATAACCTTTTCCATTGCAATCCTTACATTTCTCGCTCATTGTATCTAATTAGATGGTATATGTTAGATTTATGTGTTTGCTTGTGTTCAAGAGATAAAACGGACCAATAATTATATATTCTATTTATATATTGCTCGCTTGCTATCGTTTCAAAAAGCTAGTTTGAAATTATTAACATCAAAATCAATCACATTAATAAACGATAAACGAGTTCTATAATTTGTTGGGTCTGAAATGTTATTTCAATAATAACAACAGCTTTCATGCTTTCGTGTACATCCCCTCAAACAAGAATTCAGACCCAGCCTTCTATAAAAATCTCAGTTCTTGTTTTTGTGTTCCTCTTCTTATATTATTCTAAATTCTTTCCTGGTAGTCACCGATATATTCATAAGAAACAGGTTCTTTATATGTACTGTACTTAAAATTCTTCAGGAGAGTGGTTACATGCCTTTAGTTGATTTTATTTTACCTTTAGCTATTGTGGCAGTCTTTATACTGTCCAAAGCGATTAAGATTGTAAATGAATATGAACGTGTGGTTATCTTCCGTCTGGGAAGATTAAGCGGGATAAAAGGTCCCGGTCTGTTTCTGATCATCCCTATAATCGATACGGTTGTGAAGATCGACCTGCGTGTTGTCACTATTGATGTGCCTAAACAGGCGGTCATCACTAAGGATAACGTAACAGTAGCTGTTGATGCTGTAGTCTATTACCAGGTAGTTGATCCATCAAGGGCTGTCAATGAGGTCGAGAACTTCAAGTACGCCACTGCTATGCTTTCACAGACGACACTGCGTGACGTTATCGGCCAGATAGATCTTGATGATGTTCTCTCAAAAAGAGATGATATCAACAAGAGCATTCAGGAATCGCTGGATATTTCCACTGATCCGTGGGGTATCAAGGTTACGAGTGTTACTTTAAGAGATGTCAGTATAGATGATACTATGCTGCGTGCAATTGCAAAGCAGGCAGAAGCAGAGCGTGAGAAGCGGTCCCGTATCATACTTGCAGACGGTGAGTTTATTGCCGCTACAAAGATGAAAGATGCTGCACGCCTGTACGAGGAAGTGCCGGTTGCCATCAAACTAAGGGAACTGCAGACATATGCGGAAATAGCAAGGGAAAAGAACATGATTGTTGTAGCCAACTCTGCCAATGTTGGAGAGGTAGCGGCACTTTCAAAGGCGTTTGCTAAGAAAGAGTGAAGGGAGGAAACATGAGACACAAGTGCTGGTTCTTCCTGAGCACTTTTCTTTTTTTGACATTGACTTTGTCCCTGTTCTCAGGTATGGCCTGTGCTGCCGGGCAGGAGAAAGTACTGGTTCTTGATATCTCCGATTCTATCACTCCGGTCTCTGACGACATTGTAGCTGATGCCATAGCATTTGCAGAGAACGATGACTATGAAGCCCTTGTTATCACTCTGAATACTCCTGGTGGGGGGCTGGATGAAACTCTTGATATCATTGAACAGATTGCTGCAACCGATGTCCCTGTTATAGGATTTGTCTATCCCGAAGGAACGAAAGCATGGTCTGCAGGAACTCTTATCTTAATAAGTACGGACATCGCTGCAATGGCGCCATATACTATCATAGGTTCTGCACAGCCGGTCACTGTGACAGCCAGTGGTTCTGAACCTGTTGAAGAGGCAAAGATAATCAATGCTCTTGTGAAAAGGGCAACTGAAAACGCGAAGCAGCATGGCCGTAATCAGACGGCTGCAGAGGAGTTCATCACCGAGAATCTTAATCTTGATGCGGATACTGCTCTTGAGTATGATGTTATTGAGTATGTTGCTCCTTCCATCGAGGATCTGATGTCACAGGTTGATGGGGTAGAGGTTAAAGAAAGAGTGCTCAACACAGGGGGGGCGGATATCACCTATTATGAACCGTCTCTGCGCCTTGCATTCATGAATATCATTTCAAATCCTATAGTTTCCTCGTTGCTTCTGCTCCTTGGAGTCTATGCGATAATACTGGGAATTTCAAATCCTGGTTTTGGTGCAGAACTTTTCGGTATAGTTGCTATTGCTCTGGGGCTGATTGGTACCGGCTTTGATGTGAATATTGGTGCTCTGTTCCTCATAATTGTTGGTGTGATCCTGCTTGTGCTGGAATTCCAGGCTCCGGGTTTCGGGGTTTTTGGAATAGCGGGTTTTGTATGCATAATTGCTGGCAGTGTACTGCTGGCACCTACGGATTTCCCCCGCAACTATACGCCTGCGGAATTCCAGAGAACGTTGATAATCTCAGTCTCAGCTCCGACTATTATCCTCGGGCTTTTCCTTGTTTTTGTCATTTACAAGGTGGTTGAGGTCAGAAAGAGAAGACCGTTGTTCGGTGAACTGGTTGGTGACAGTGCGCAGGCTCTTGACCCAATAGGCAATGGTCAGGAAGGGTACGTTCTCCATCATGGGCAATACTGGAAAGCACGCTCATCGGGTGTAATTGAAAAAGGCGATAAAGTGACAATAATTGAAAAAGATGGTGTGGTGCTTGTGGTTGAGAAATTAGAGAAAGAGGGTGAATTAGATAAGTAATATAAGGAAAATAAGAAAGGTAAAACCTTTCTATTTTCTTTTTACCATCTCTATTACACGTCTTTTCTTTTCGATGGCATTGAGTGCTGCTGTATCAATTGCTTTTTTCATTTCATCGTAGTCACGCGGGTTCTCGTCACCGATCATCTTCTTGATGGGTGTGTATGCTGATTCTCTGAATCGTGGTGTGAAATCCTTGACCTCTCCGTCAATTGTTATTTCAGAGCCTGTGCCTTCCACTACTTTTCCGATAACAGCAACATCTACATCTGCACTTCGTATGGTCTTCATTATATCTTCGGCATATTCCTCAGGTGCAATTATGAGCAAAGCATCAAGGGAAACTCCAAGATAATCAATTTCCAGGGATTCAAGCATCTCAAGAACTGCCGGATTGACAAGTTTTCTCATGTACTTCTCTTCGAAGGTGAGTTTAACGCCTGCTGTTCTGGATATTTCCTTAGCATCCCCGCGGATGCCACCATTTGTGACATCTGTCATTGCATGGATATGTTCCACAAGACCGGATTCCAGAAGTTTATCGCATGCTTCCAGGAACTTTATATTGATTGTCTCATTCACAATATCATGCATTTCATAGTAGAGTGCTGTTGTGGATATAGTTCCGCCACCTGCTCCCTCTGTCATGAGTATGACATCTCCAACTTTTGTCTGCTCACGTGATGTCAGGTCTGCTGAAACTCCTACGGCACCGACTGCTCCGGTCATGCGCTCGCCTATTACCATATCTCCACCTATTCTCAGGGTGCTGCCTGTTATGAGTGGGATGCCCGATAGCTCGGAAACTGCGGTGATACCTGCTATGTGGTCAAATATCTTACCTACATCACCATCATCGGCCACGTGGATGTCTGAGAGCATTGCAATGGGTCTTGAACCCATGGCATATACGTCACGTAGTGCTGCTCTTGCAACGTGGAATCCTGCAAGGAATGAGTAATCGCTGAGTCTGGAGTGCATGCCGTCAACGGTGAGGATTACATATTCTCCCCCATCTGCTTTGACAACTCCTGAATCATCAAGGTGAGTGGTGTCAACAACTGCTCCGGTCTTTCCGATGACCTCTGCTATTTTTTCATGAGTGTAAAAGTCTCCAAGACCTCTGGAGCCCACGCCAAACTCTCCCATTGTCACACCGGATACCGTGGGTTCAAGTACGTCTCCTTTCAGATCAAGGGTAGCTCTGGCTTCTGTGATTGTTGCCTGTGCAAGTTTACGTGCATGTTCAGGACTTGTCTTCTTTACTTCAAGTATCCTGGCAATGAGTTTGTCTTCGATGTCAGACTCGTTGTTTTTAAGTCCTCTTTTTGCGTAGCCTTCGATATCCATGTTATCATCTCTTTAGCACATATTAACAAAGTTCTTCAACATCTTAAGGCCCACATCACCGCTTTTCTCCGGGTGGAATTGAGTGCCAATGACATTACCTTCATCATTGACCACGGCGGCTGCAAAGTCTGTGCCATAATCACATGATATGAGTGTGTTCTTCTCTCCGGTGTCCACAAAATATGAGTGAACAAAGTAAACAAAGGACCCATCAGGTATGCCTTCAAAAAGAGGGTGCTTTTGTGTTATTTTTATTGAGTTCCAGCCCATGTGCGGAACTTTAAGATCAGAGTGCGGGAATCTCAGTACATTGCCGCTGACCAGATCGAGACCTTCTGTGATGCCGCCTTCTTCTGATGTGCTCATCATCATCTGCTGTCCCAGGCATATTCCAAGCATTGGTTTGCCTGAAGCAACATACTCATTGATAGTGCTTCGTACTTTTTCTACGTTCTTCATTGCATCCCTGAATGCGCCGACTCCCGGAAGGATTACACCGTCTGCACTTTTAATCTCTGCAGGGTCGCTTGATATGAGTACGCTGGCACCTGCGTGTTCCAGTCCCTTTTGAACACTCCTGAGGTTGCCAAGTCCGTAATCGATGATGACTATCTTCTTCATGTGTGAATTAAAGAATGGTTTTGGTACATGAATGTAACGATGTGGGTTTTTGATGAACATGGTTGCTTAATCTTATATGAGTCTTCTTTTTCAAAAAGCAAGCAATTAAGCGTTTCAACTTTCTTTTATATACTTGAAACTCAAACATCATAGTATGCATCTTAGTATCCATTACATGCCTGTCCATTTTGCATGGTATCCTCGTTTTCTATGGTCACACCATTCAAAAAAATCAAATGTTAGGTTTTTGAATCCAATTTATTTTTTCTTTAAGGATGTGTTACTTGGTAACAATTGATTCCAATGCCGACTGGAATAACTATAGTTCACAGTAGTTGTTTTTGTCGCAGTGTTCGGTATATTGGTTACTGTTAGTTCACTAGAACTCGATTTAACTATCAAGTACATTTGTTCTGTTTTTGTTATCGGCATCCTCTATGCCATGTGGCTAGGAGTAAGACTAAATAGGCTAGAACGTCTTCATGGAAAGAAGAAGCAGAAATAATTCATGATTTCTTTTTCATTATATGATGTTTTTTGGACTTGTCAAATTCTTTATGTCTTTAATGTCTCTATTGATCCTGTTTTTCATCTAAATCATTCAGGACACAATATAAAAATCAGGAACAAAACAATAAATTTATATCTGATGTGCCTTTCCTTGCATTCGGTGATTTTTTGACCATTCTTGAAAAACTCTTCAATGATGATAGGGCCATCGAGCTTCCTATTAATATAGTAGTCATGCTGGTGGTTGGAATGGGCTCACCGATATAATGCCGTACCCTCTCACCGTGCTACGTTAAGACCTAATAGCACATATATTTTATCGCAAAATTAGTAATTATAATTTCAAAATAGGCTTCCGTTCACAAGGAAAATGCTGAGGAAGAGCCCTGCAACGGGAGTCCAAAGCCTCACTCTTTCACGTTACTACAGTAACGCCTCATGATACATATATTTAATCAAAGGTAAAGTTATCATGATTCTCAAATTGGCTTCTGGTTACTAGGAAAATGCCGAGGTTGGGAACGGCAAGATGATTATAGTTATTAACTTAACATTTTCAACTTATTATCCAGAAATGTCTCAATCCATTTTCTTGCGAAGCTAATCTTCGATGAACAATCAATAAACTCCTCAGCAATCAGATTTTTCATATGATCCAGATCTTTCACAAAATTGCGAGAAATAATTCTTTTGACACTTTTCCAGATGAATTCGATTGGATTCAAGTCGGGTGAATATGGAGGTAAATAGACCAATTCAATATCATTTGCCTGTGCAAATTCCACTGTATATTTTGCTCGATGTGATCTAAAATTGTCGAGAATAATTACGATTCTCTCTCCCATGTTATTGTTTTTAACAGCTGATAAAAACGAACATACATCCTCCTTGGTTGAATGTTCTTTGAAATCAATAACAGAATTACCATTCAATGCATAAAAACCGAAGGAGTTTGCTTTTATCCTGGTTGTGTTTTTGAAGATGGCAGGTTTATTGAAAGACCATAAACGAACCGTATTTGATGTTGTTTGGGGAGATGATTCATCAAGAAATCCGATAACGCAATCATCATCGATTAACGGTAAGTTTTTTTTAAACAATCTTCTGCATTTTGTGGTCTTCGATAATCATGCGCATATGGTTTGGCATGATGCATGCCAAACTTCTTCAAGATCACTAGTATTTGCTTAATGGTGTATTGAACCTTAAATTCATTATAAATGAGTTCCTGAACTTCTTTTGTAGACCAATCATCTCTTTCATGTAACATGTCCCTTAGTTTTTCTTTTTGATCATCAGTGAGTTTGGAAGGACATCCTCCTGAAAACCTAGGCTTTAATCCTTCATATCCGTCTTGATTCCACCGCTCTTGCCATTGATATGCAACGGGTTTTGATATCCCTACAAGTTTAGCTGCTTCATTAACAGAAGCTCCTTCATAACGATGTTTAACAAAATATAAACGTTGTAGAACTCGTGTGTCTTTCTCTAATGACTTAATATGTTTAAGCAATTCTTCTGATGAAAGATGATGCTTTATCGGAATTTGTTCGGGTTTAGCCATACAGTATTGTTATACTCAATTAGTATTAAAAGTTTGGTTAATAACTATAAAAGCCCACACAATAAATCAGGATTTTTCTTTATATATGCATTGTGGGTAGAACAGACTGCTTTTCCTCATCTACATTGTCAGTGATCTCTTCCATAGTCACAAATTTGAAGATATGTTTCTTATGACTATAATGCATTGAGCCGTTTCCATGTATCATTCCGATATGCCAATTATAGGAACTAATAGAATATAGTCTGAGAATAATGCAAAGTATTTGGTTATTATTGAGTGTTTGAATTAGGTCAATTGTGGCAGGAACAAAAAAAGTAAAATTATAGAAAGCACTGTAATTAGATATCATCATAGTGATAGTTTATATCGAATGTTAATAGATAGTAATATACTTAAAAAGGAATGAACATGGCAAAAATAGTTTTTACTTTAAAGAAAGGGGAAGCAAAAGGTTTTGTCTTAACACAGGGACAGAAAGTTAAAATTAGGTGTCAAGACGGTGGTCAATTATCTGATTTGGTTTTCTTAAATTACCATCAAGGAATAACTCTTGATAGAATTCGACGATTTATATTAAAAGATGGAGATGAATTATTTGATGTTAACGAAGAAGCTGTTCTTAAAGTGATCTCAATTAATTCTAAAGCTGACACCAATATCCTGTATCCAGGTTGCAGGAGAAAAATTTATAGTGAACATTTTGGGAAAGAAAAAGATGGGTGTAGAGATATTCTTGCCTCTGCTCTTGGAATTCAAACAACAGACCTACCAAGCACTATTAATTTATTCATGGATTTTGAGTTAGATTCTATCAAATACACATTCAAAACAAAGACCACACGAGCAAAAAGTGATGATTCAGTATCTTTTTTAGCTCTCAAGAATTGCACAGTTGCAATATCTGCTTGTCCGTGTGAACCAGATTCATGTTCAACTAAAGGAGACATAATGGTTGAAGTGACATGACTGCTCTAATGATAGGTATTTCAAGCTTAGTTACTGTAGATTCTAGCGCCATTAATGATATTGGAAACATTATTACGTCCGTTCTTACACTTTTAATTGGATATGCATTAACAAGACGAGCTTACATAAGGTGGAGAAAACAGTTATATTGTTACTTATGTGTTCTTTGGATTTCAGTTATTATTATAAATTTAACTTTAGTTCCTGATCTTTTAATTTCTCTACTGTTTATTACATTAGTCATTGTAGCACTTCTGCTAAGAATTTTCTATCATATAATTTGCCTTGAATTGATTGGTTTTTCAAAGGATACTGTAGAATCTAATAAAAATATAACCAACATAAAGCTATCTCCTCCTGAATTTAATATGGAGTGTTTAGATAAAGTGATAGAATCAGCTAAGAATCAAGCTACAGATGCTAAGAAACAATTTCATCCTTATCCTATTATATTGGCAGCAGATGAAAGCTGGAGACCCTGGCAAGTGGCAGAAAATTTAGTTAGTCCATACCTCAATGAAGAAAGTGGTGTAATCTATTTCACATTTGCACGACCTCATGAGAAAATAAAAAAAGCTCTTGAAGATAAGATAAAAAAGAGTAATGAAAATGCGAATAAAAAATGGGTAGAAAATAAACTGAAAAATGTGGTTATAATTGATTGTTACAAGAAATTAACATCAGAAAAGAAAGAAAAGAAATATCATATTAACCTCAATAGACCCTTTGATCCAATTGTTAAGGAACCAGTTTTAATAGCAGATCCTAGGAACCCTCATCTTTTGAACAAAAAATACGAGGAAGCACTTCAGCGTATTCTGAAAAATAAAAAATGTTCTAAAATCTGTGTTGTTTATGATTCCTTATCAGATTTCCTATGTTTCACGGATAGAGAAATCGCAATTCAATATCTCAGACACAATATGTACTGGGAAGAAAAGCATAATATTTCTTCTCTCTATATTCTCCGGCTTGGAACACTAGATAAATTATATGAAGAATATCTTTTGTGGTTTGCTAATGTAGTTATCTATCTTGAAAATAAAAATGGAAAACCGGTAATGAGAACAAGTGGATTACTATCTGGACCAACATGTACTGATATTAATTACAATTTTGAGTCAATAAACAAGAATCATTTCGATTACACTTATTCATAACAAAAAATCTACCGTTCGACTACTTTTATTCTTCAAATGCTCTATCAACGATGCTACCCTTTTCTTTGCATCTTCGGTTTCCTTTTCATCCTTACTTATACCAGTCTCCAGAATATCTCCTTCTTTTAATCCAGTCGGAAGGAGATATATAGGAAAATCGATTTTATTCGACTCTTCATATCTCACAAAGAGAACTGTGAAATTTCCTTCCACTCTATCCAGTGACATCTTGAAATTACTATTCATCATTATTCCTCCTCTGCAGTTTCTACAGTGTATTCATTCCTATCAGTCTTAACGATAATATCGCCGTCAAGATCAGTTAGGTATACTTTACATCCAAAAAGATTTAACCTATCAATATTGGATTTAATAATCTTAGAAAGTATAAATCCCATATAATTTGTTTTTATTAAATAATAACAATTCAAAGCAAAAAATAAATCTTTTATACTTTAACAGAAACACTTCATAAGAAAATGATAATGCATCTCAGAAAGTAAGATGCATCATCATTTTAATAGCATATTGATTCGTAATATGCACCCAGGTTACATCATGAGAGATAATAACGTATTCCTTACTCCTATTTTTACTTGTAACATAGTTGAAAACACCGATGGTCATCTAATGAGAGCTTGGTGATGAAATGGCCCTTAAAAAATCCGAACTATACTCTTCCCTTTGGTCCAGCTGCGATGAACTGCGCGGTGGGATGGACGCCAGCCAGTATAAGGACTATGTACTCGTCCTGCTTTTTATTAAGTACGTCAGTGACAAATACGCCGACATACCCTTCGCCCCTATCAGTGTCCCGCCAGGTGCCAGCTTTAAGGACATGGTAGCACTTAAGGGTCAAACTGACATAGGCGACCAGATAAACAAGAAGATAATCGCTCCCTTGGTCAATGCGAACAAGCTGTCCGATATGCCGGATTTCCATGATGCCAGCAAGCTTGGCAGCGGCAAGGAACAGGTGGACAGGCTTACCAATCTCATAGCTATTTTCGAGAACCCCGCGCTTGATTTCTCGAAGAACCGTGCTGAAGGCGATGATATCTTGGGCGACGCTTACGAATACCTTATGCGTCACTTCGCAACTGAGAGCGGCAAAAGCAAAGGCCAGTTCTATACTCCTGCCGAGGTCAGCTGTATCATAGCACAGATACTTGGCATCCGTAATGCAAATACCACCAGCTCCACCACTGCCTATGACCCTACCTGCGGTTCCGGTTCACTGCTGCTGAAGGTTGCAGACGAGGCAAGAACAAAGCTAACCCTGTACGGTCAGGAAAAAGATGCTGCAACGTCCGGTCTCGCTCGCATGAACATGATCTTGCACAACAATCCCGAAGCCCTTATCGTGCAGGGTAACACTCTGGCCGAACCAAAGTTCAAGGATGGGGAAACTATCAAGACCTTTGACTATGTTGTCGCTAATCCACCTTTCAGTGACAAGCGATGGAGTACCGGACTTGATCCTCTTAAAGACGAACACGATCGTTTCAAGCCTTTCGGAATTCCTCCCGGCAAGCAGGGAGATTACGCCTATCTATTACACATCGTCCGCTCTCTCAAGAGCACAGGTAAGGGTGCATGTATCCTGCCTCATGGTGTTCTTTTCCGTGGCAATGCTGAGGACCTTCAGGACATAGAAGGTCACCTGCACGGTGGCATTCCATGTGCTGATATCGATGCACTCCAAAGGTACTGGGATATTTGTCCACAGCTTCGGCAGGCATTGTTCAAAGAGAAGCGTCATGGCTATCTGGAGCTTGCCGTGGACAAGTCTGCTATCAAATCCAGCATCTACGAGCATCCGGAGTTTGCTGCTTCTATTGATGGAATGAATGCACACTTTGCTGAATGGCGTGAGAAGTCTTCAGTCACACTGCGCCAGTTGAAGGTCGAAAGTCACCCTAAGGAGATCATAGCAGAACTCTCCGAAGACTTGCTTGCACATTACGCAGACAAGCCTCTCATCAGCCAATACGATGTGTACCAGCACCTGATGGATTACTGGGCTGAAACAATGCAGGATGATTGCTACATGATCTCTGATGATGGCTGGAAGGCTCAGACCTATCGTATTATAGAGAAGGACAAGAAAGGTAAGGAAAAAGACAAAGGTTGGACCTGCGACCTTGTTCCTAAAGCTCTTATCGTGGCTCGCTACTTTGCTAAGGAACAGGCGATTATCGACCAGCTCACTGCTGAAATGGAAAGCGCTACCGCCAGCAAGACCGAACTTGAAGAAGAGCAGGGAGGCGATGAGGGTGCTTTCTCCGAACTCGACAAGGTGAACAAGGTCAATGTTACCGCCCGCCTGAAGGAGATTAAAGGTGCTAGGGAGGCAAAGGAAGAGACTGCAGAGCTTGTGATTAAGAAGCTTAAAATGAAAAAGTTGATGTAAAATTAGATTTAGCCGTAAAATATAACATATATGTGAAATAAAGTAACTTCCAAAAAATGTTATAGAAATTTGAGTGGGAGTGGCATGGTGGATATAAAACCGTTTAATGTAATGAATTTTAAAAATTGTTTGAAACTAACTTTGTTATTGGTATTGATTATTGCAACAATGTTTTCTGGCTGTACTGATACTGAGAATCCAATTGATACAGAAAACGAGGAAAAAACCGAAGAAATGTTTCCTGATACAAAGTCATATGACATTGATGATGATCCTCTCTATAAACTCGTAGATGAAACCGATGAGTCTGACGATGGAGAGATAGCTGAAACAAAAACAACCACTAATGAAAAATCAGGTGAACCTGAAAATGAACCAGTTGCGCAACCTGCTGTAGCTGAAGAACTTGAGGATAATAACCCCAAGACCTATACCAACTCTATTGACATGGAATTCGTACTCATTCCGGCAGGCGAGTTTGAGATGGGCTCTCCATTATATGAAGAAGACCGGTATGATAATGAAGGTCCCGTTCATGAGGTAACTATCGGGCAAGCCTACTACTTTGGTAAGTATGAGGTGACCCAGGAACAGTGGGGTGAGGTGATGGGCGATAATCCGTCTTATTTTGATGGTGACAGCAATCCTGTGGAAAAAGTTTCATGGAATGATGTGCAGGAGTTCGTTAAAAAGTTAAACAACATGGAAGGCACGAATAAGTACCGTTTGCCGTCCGAAGCCGAGTGGGAGTATGCCTGCAGGGCGGGCACGACCATGAGATATTCATTTGGAGATAGTGTGTCTGATCTGGGAGAATACGCCTGGTATAAAAACAATTCAGGGAGCAAAACTCATCCGGTTGGACAGAAGAAACCCAATCCCTGGGGACTGTACGATATGCATGGCAATGTCTGGGAATGGTGCCAGGATGGATGGCATAGTTATTATGAAGGTGCTCCTACAGATGGTAGTGCATGGGAAGATGGTAGTGGCTCGCTCCGGGTCTCTCGTGGCGGTAGCTGGTTCAACAACGCCGAGAACTGTCGGTCAGCAAATCGCTACGAATACGCCCCGTACTCCCGGTACTTCAACTTCGGTTTCCGTCTACTCAGGGAAATGTAATTACTTACTGCGTTACCACTTTACAACTTTATTGTAGAATAGGTGTGGGGAAAAACGCGGCTTAAGCCCGAGCCCGTGCGTGCGTAGCCGCACAGGTGAGGTGCGCAAGACGCGCAAGAAATTCATTATGAAAAAAGACTAAGCTGAAAACAACAGTTAGATGGCGCACGTTATCTAATATGCTCGATACAATATATACACGGTCACTGCGTACTGTTTTTATTGAATACTTCAGAGGGGACAACATGACTTGGATTGCAACCGTAGAAATTGAGAATGATAAACTCCTTGCAAGAAGCGAATACAATCACCCCAATCTTATTCGCCCCCCCATCTGGAATAAAATCATACTATTGCAAAACATGTGGTGCTTTGTTTGTGGTCGACCCCAACTTTTCTGAACTCATAGAAAATGATGACATCTAAGTTCCCCCTTGCTCTGGGAAAAGTGTATAACACTTCTATAGAGCCGCTGATTGTAAAAGTCCATCGACCGCAGTACTTCACCGGGCGATGAAGGAGCAGGATTGTAACAAGAGCCATGCGGTGGACTTTATTGCAGAATATTATTCGAAGATGCAGAATAATCTCAAGGAGAGGCAGGTGGAAGAAACTGCAGAACTGGTGATTGAGAAACTTAAAATGAAAAATATAGTCTAATGGTTTGAATTGAATCTTTCAGACCAAATCGACCACATATTACTTTCACTGTGTATACCCAACGTTTATTAATATCCAATTCGATTTTAAACCACAATGGAACTTTTCTTTAACCAAGGCACAATTGTCATTCGGGGAGATGCCAGAATCCGTCACTCTACATGGGATGAGCGTTCAAAAACCTTCAGAGCGATGGCTTTGTATTACCAGAACATTACCGATTATCTTAAAAATTCAAGTATCAGTTATACGGATAATGTTCTTGACCTTCTACCGTGTCCTGAACTTCAGAGCACAATAGAATTGAGAGGATATCAAAAAAAATCTATTGATGCATGGATCCAGAACAGCAAACGCGGGGTCATCGTACTACCAACTGGGAGTGGTAAAACTGTTGTGGGGATTAACGCAATTTCCTTATTGAACACGCCAACAATAGTGATAGTTCCAACTCTTGACTTGCTTGACCAGTGGCGTTCTAAACTGCAAGAGGAGTTCAAAGTAGATGTGGGAATGCTTGGCGGGGGAAAGCAGGAAATAAAAGCCTTAACCGTATCCACATACGACTCTGCATATATCCATGCTGCCATGTTGGGAAACAAATTTGGTCTTATGATTTTTGATGAAGTGCATCATCTTCCTGCCGAAGGTTACAAGAATATAGCCGAGATGTTTGCTTCACCTTTCCGGATGGGACTAACAGCTACATATGAGAGAGAAGATGGAGCCCATAGTGAGATTAACAGGCTTGTTGGTGGAAAGGTCTTTGAGAAAAAGGTAAAAGATCTTGCAGGGAAGCATTTATCCCCTTTCAAGCTTCAAAAGATAGCGGTTGAGCTGACTGAGAAAGAGCAGATAGAATATGAGCAAAATCAGGGAATTTTTGTAGACTATCTCAGAAAAAGTAACATTATAATCAGAAGCCCATCAGATTTCCAGAAAATCGTTATTCGAAGTGGAAGAGATCCCAAGGCAAGAGAAGCCCTTCTTGCGAGAAATAAAGCAAGGGATATAGCCCTGAACAGTGCATCTAAAATAGAAAAATTCAGGGAGATCCTGAAAGAGCATGCTGATAGCAGATTATTTATTTTCACCGAGCACAACAAACTTGTCTATATGATATCAAAGGAATTCCTGATACCGGCCATAACCTATAAAACGCCAAGCAAGGAAAGGAGTGAGATTCTTGATCGGTTCAGGTCGGGGGTATATAGGGCAGTTGTGACATCAAAAGTTCTGGATGAAGGCATAGATGTTCCTGAGGCAGATGTTGGTGTGATCCTGAGCGGAACAGGCAGTGGAAGGGCTTTCATTCAACGTTTGGGCAGGATACTCAGAAAGAAGGAAGGGAAGGAAGCTGTCCTATATGAGATCGTATCGGCAGAAACAAGTGAGATCAACACAGCAAAAAGAAGAAAGAAAGCTCTGAGGTAGAATATAAAAATGCTCACTAGTGACCTTCTTGTTACGAAAAGCTATAAAGGAAAAATAGAACCTGTTTACGCTAAAATCAACAGTGGGAACCTTGAGATCTCACGCTCTCTTATAGATATATTTCAGAAGCATATCGGTAAAACATATGGAGAACTCTCTGAAGAAATTGAAGGTATCGAAGAGATTGACTTCCGTTTGATAAGGGGTCTTTCTCAGATACTTAAGAGAAAATGCATCATTGAAATGGATGCGGACATAGAGCCATCAACTGCCCGAAAAATGGTTTTTGAGGAGTGTACGGGTGCTGTTTTTGATGCTCTAGAAAGGAATGATGTCATAAATAGGGTTGCTGAAAGTTTATCAGTTAAACCCAATGAACTGGAAAAAGCCTTATGGGCAGATATGGAGGAGAACTTGATAGTTAAGGAGTTCCAGACAATGACGCCTGAAGATCTGCTCAGACAATATAACCTGTCATTGACACAAACTCTTCTTTTTAAAGCAACAGGCATGGAAATTCAAATAGAGGATAATTTCCAGGAGGTCTTCTGGAAGATCAAACGGTTTGGATTGATGTACTCCATTGAGGATGGCAGGATATACCTGGACGGAGCTGTTTCCCTGTTTAAACTGACTGAAAGATATGGCACTTCCATGGCAAAACTCCTGCCAATTATCATGAAGTGCAAAAAATGGAGCTTAAAAGCAAGTATCTCGAAAAAAACAATGACCGGAAAACGGATATATGATTTCACTCTTGATGATACGAAGCAGATTTTTAATATTGAACCCGATTCAAACTCTGCTCTGGAGAGCTTTGACAGTGCCATTGAAAAGGAATTCTCTTTGCTCAATTTTAATGACTGGCATGTCAAGAGAGAATCGGCAGTATTGAAAGCAGGTCAATACGCCTTTATTCCTGATTTTTCCTTAGAGAAAAATGGCAAGAAGATATTCGTTGAAATAATCGGTTTCTGGACACCAGAATACCTCAAAAAAAAGATTCAAAAGATTAATCTGCTGGAGAAAAGAGAAAAAGAAGAAATGATACTTCTTGTGAATAAAAAGCTTGCATGCTCTGGTTCTGAATTCAATATGGATAACATCATTTTCTACGACAGGAAAATACCGTATCTAGAGATACTCAGGATTCTGCGAAAATACGAAGAGAAACAGGTTACAGAGGACATTGAAAGACTTAAAAATGTTGAAATTGCTTTTGAAGGAAACATTATCGATCTCGATGAGACTGCCAGAAAATACGAGGTTGCCCTCGATGCTTTGCTGAATGCTATTAAACATGACAACAATGCCAATGATTATCTGCGGATTGGAAACCAGCTTGTTGATGATCAAACCCTAAAAACTGTTGAGGAAGAGTTGAATGGTGTGATAAAGTACAATGAAGCTCTTATTATTGTCGAAAAATATGGAATAAAAGGGCAGCAGGTATTTGATATTCTCGGATATAAGGTGAAATGGAGCGGACTTGATCCAGATAATGCAGAAATTGTGAAGCTCCCGTAGCCGGATGTTCATTGTTTTTTTCAGATGAATGGCAGTGGTGTGGAGAACATCCAGACAAGAACAATTTAAATTAGAGTTGGTACTGTTTTAGCATCTATATAGCTACAATATAACCGCAGCAAACTACTTTTGGGAGGAGATTATAAAAGTTCTTGTTTAGCTACAATGGTAACCTTGGATGGCTTATTATGGTAAATAACAAAGTATACGTTTTTAATGCTGCGTTGAAACATAGGAAAGGTATCTGGCGCCGTATAGAAATAAAGGGTGGTCAAACGCTTGGAGATTTGGATAGCATCATGCGTGAAGCATTCAATCACGATGATTATCACCTGAGTGAGTTCTTTTCAGGCAAGGTGTGGAGATCAGAGGGTTTTGGCGAAATTGAACCAGACGGATGTGGTGCTGGTGCTAAGAAGAAGATTGATGAACTTGAACTTGTAGAAGGCAGCATCATGGAGTATGTTTATGACTTTGGTGATGATATACAGCACGTAATTAAGCTAGAGAAAATTGTAGAACCGGTGGCCGGAGCGAAATATCCCCGCATTACTTCTAAGAACAAAACAAGAAACCGATATTGTGTATCCTGTAAGAAAATACAAAAGAAAACGATTGCTACGTGGATCTGTATTGATTGTTCGGAGGAGGAACACAAACAAGTGCTTCTATGTGAGGACTGCCTGGAAGAGGAGCATGATGGTCATTATGCAGAAGAATTACTCTCATAAAGTGATAACATGGCAGATAAAATAGGAAGAAACGACCCTTGCCCATGTGGTAGTGGTAAGAAGTACAAAAAATGCTGCATGTTCAAGGACAAAGAAGAAAAGAAATCTTTCATGGAACGCACGGAGTCGACTTATGTATCATCGTGTCTACCCGGTCATGACAAGTACGTGTTCGAATCTAAAGAAGAGATACTTGAATCCATACGTAATGCAGGCTTTGAGCCTGTTGCAATTGAAAATACCTTCGACGACAAAGGTGAGACGTTTACCAATCTGAAAGTTGATCTGTTCTGCAAACACGGACATTCTGAAATAGAAAGATTGTACATATTGGAAGACGATGGTAAGTGGGAATTAATTGAAGAAGGCTGGGGTGCACCTTGCCCGGAATGCGAGGAAAACGAAAATAAAGTGTTACCTAGTGATTCGAGAATTTTCGTAACAAGGTCTAAGCATTAACAAGATCTCAAAAACATTGTTTTCAAACAGTGGTGTGATATTGCTATATCTTCATTTTCATCAAGCTGATTTTTATTTTGACAGAGGTTCTACAGAGCCGTATTTGTGCATTATAGGAGAAAAATGAAGGTACTTTATAGGCACCACACAATATATATAAAGTCGATACGTACTGTTTTCACTGAATACTTACGAGGCAACAACATGTCCTGGATAGCAACCGTAGAGATTGAAGGCGACAAATTCTTTGCAAGATGTGAATACAATCATCCTAATCTTATCCGCCTTCCTTCTGGGAGAAAATCATACTATTGTAAAACATGCGGTGCTTTGTTTGTTGTCGACCTCAACTTTTCTGAACTCATAGAGAACGACGATATGTAAGTTCCCCTCTTCTGGAAATGTATTAAACTTATATAGTTGCAGCATTCAGATTCCACTGCATGAGTGATACCTGTTCTACATGCACATTTTATAAGCCAACTGCTCCATCATACGGTTTTTGCAGACGTGAGTCTCCGGTTGCGAAGCTTGGTTTTCCGGTAGTTCCCTCTGATGAGTGGTGTGGCCAACACGAACCAAGGAGCAGCAAACCATGATCGAATCGTATGCAACTGAAGCAGCTACTTTCCTGATAGGAATTGGTGCAGGCATAGTCATAAGGACAAAGCTCTGGTGGAAGAACAAGACCGCAGAAGAGCGTAAGTCCTTTGTCTACGAAGTCTTGCAGTCACTGGAAGACGGTAAGATCACAGCTGCAGAAGTAAAGGCTCTGATCAAGAACCATCTATGAGGTATTATGGTCCGCCTAAATGCCACAATCAATGATCCAGATACAAAGCCCATTACTCTTATGGCCTCTGCTGGCGTGAAAAGGACAGATACATCGACGAAGTTTGGAGGGTATCAGAACTTCGACACCGATAATCGGTTCAAGTATTACCAGCAACTTTCAACCTGCACTCCACATGTTTCCACATCTCTGAACAAGCTGGCACTTTCCCTAGTCAAAGGCATGCAGTTCGATGGAACCGGTTCTAAGATCGTTAAAGATTTTGAGCGATGGTCCACTAAGATCAACTTCCTTGAGCAGGTGCAGACACTTGCCAGGCTTCTCTGCAGGGATGGAACATATGTGGCATTACCAACCGGAAATGCAGATAACTTCTCTCTGATTCCCCTGCTCATGCAGAACACAACGATTCTCCCGGAAGATTTTACCGCAGGCGAAATGAATCCGAAGGAGATTCTCACTCCTCCAACTGGGTCTATTGTTATCAATGAAAGTGACAAGGCTAAAAGAAAAATCATGAAGTTCAGTGACGTGGTTTGTGGCTCCTATAATGCATGGGATACTGTTCAGAAGGTCATAGATGCATGGCTTGACGAACACAAGTACCTCTCGGAGAACGAGGATATTGCTGCTGTTGGCCTGGATGTTATTCCCGTTGATGCAAAGGGCTCGCTGGATGTCATGTCGTTCAAGAAATCACTGGAAACAGATATCCAAATAGGCTTGTTGCAGTCCCCTCTTAGCATGGGCGATACAAAAGGATCTACCTATGCTGCCGGATATGTATCCGAAGAGGACCGTATGGTTGTCCTGGAAGGTCTGCAGCATATTGTCCAAAACATCGCCAACTGTGCCATCAATATGCGGCTTCGACTCATGAACAAGGCGGAAGATTCTGTGTGGATAGAGTTCGAGGAGCTTAGTCGGCCACAGCTGGAATCCCGTGATGTGATAGAATGGTACAATAGTGGAGTTCTCACAAGAGAGCAGCTTCTCAAATGGGGGGATTCCCGGTGGAAGGTGAATGATCAGGCATAAGAACAGCCTTGTTCTTGTTGCAACTGTGGTCTGGTTACTTATTCTTGCTTTCGTTGCTTTGTGTTTCACGAATATTACATAAGCAGGCGATATAATGTCACTCCTGAAATCTCCAGAACTGATCCGGGTCGAGAATAAGCTTATCTCCCTTTTAGAGCGAACCATGAAGAGGGCATTCAGATTAAGGACCATGAACTATGAGCGAGAGCTTGTCCTCAATGTTCGTGGGGAATTTGGTTCCAGGACCTATTTGAAGCAACTGGATAGTATCATCACCGAGGTCATCAAACAATCGTTGCTATATGCAGATTATCAACTAAAACAAATCTCTGCGGCTGCAATCGAAGATTCATATGTACTAACAGAAGAAGCTGTGAGGATATCCACAGAGCTGGCAGATAATGTTGTAGAATCTATCGTCCAGATGCTCAAAGATGAAGCAATCTATACGATGCATCCCAATCAGCTGGCCAAAAGGATAGTAGACCTCTGGGGAGGAGAACGATACAAAGCAGTGAGGTTTGCCAGGACCTTCACTGCAGATGTCGCCACCAACACAACAGTGTACCGGTATCGACAACGTGGAGTGGAATATGTCGAGTTCGATGCTGAACTTGATGATAGGACAAGTGATCAGTGCAGGACTTTGCATGGGACAGTGTTCGACCTATCAAAGGGTTCTGTGGACCTGTATCGTCCTCCGCTCCATCACAGCTGCCGATCAGGACTTAAACCTGTGCAGATTGCCCAGAAAATTGATTCTGATACAGAGTTCGAGAACCGCGACTTTCACCATCATCTGGGTCAGAGCGGAGAATTCCTTAAGGAATTGGCTGATGAGAATGTTGTAGAGAAAGTCTTTGAGAATATCGACAGGTTCAATGGCAAATATCGGATATCTAAATTCATCTTGGACAAGGATATTGAGAAAAGGTTAATGGTAGAGCACATTTTATTTGATTTATAATATTGTTTAGTGATGTAAATCCGGTGGGTCCAAGTTAAGGCCCAAGTTAAGGCCCAAGTCGAGGCCCAAGTAAAGACAAGCCCGTACTGAATGACACTAAAATAGAGATACTGTCTGAATGTACCAATAACCCAATGTCTAAACTATTAGAATCTGTTACAATCTATTAAACTAATACTTGAAATAATGCTACTCTCATGAATGAATTCATGGGAGTAGTCAGACAATCCCAACCAAAGCAATAATATAAAAAGAACCTCCAAAATGTGTATCAGAGGTCTCATATGGGAATCAATATGATCAAAAGGGATATTATTCTGGGAAGACTGGATGAGCTGCTTCCGGAGTTGAAAATAAACTACAAGGTAAAGGAAATAGGCCTTTTTGGATCGGTGGTGAGGAATGAATACAAGACCGGCAGCGATATTGACTTCCTTGTTGAGTTTGAGAAAGGTGCGGATCTTTTTGATCTCGCAGCCCTTGGAATTTTTCTTGAAGACGAGTTCGAATCAAAGGTGGATATCATCTCGAAACGTGCTGTAAGGGATGAATTGAAGAGCAGGATTTTTTCAGAAGTGATTTATGCGCATGCATAAGGTGGTTTTCATGCGTGAGTACAGGTTATTTTTAACTGATATTGTTGAAGCGATTGATGAGATTGAAGAGTTCACTTCAGGAATGGACTTCAGTGAATTTCTGAACGATAGGAAAACCCAGAAGGCAGTTGTGAAGAATATAGAAATCATTGGTGAAGCCGCTAAGAATGTACCGGATGAGATTAAAACAAGTTATCCTAACGTTCCATGGAGAGTGATTGCCGGTATGCGGGATTGCTTAGCTCATGGTTATTTCGGAATCGATTATGTGATTGTGTGGGATGTTGTTGGCAATCGTCTGATTGGTTTAAGGGATTCTATCCGGGCAATTCTGGTTGAGATCGATTGAGCAGGAAAAAACTTAACCTTTCCTACCGGGAATCGAACTTTATGTGTAAAAACGTTCACATCTTTTATATAAAGCGTGACTTAAATTGGACATTATATCATTTCTTCCAATTTTCATTTGTATAATCTTTTTATACCCGTTGTATTTGTACTTTAACGTCGATGGCTATCACTATTGAAGGTACTGCATTTCCACTCGGCGAGATAAACAAAAACGGATGGGGAATTCCATTTTCAGAAGCAGAGAATGCCATCTCTTCTCTCAAAGATTCTGTGCTTCGGATTTGCCCACGGGATTCTCCACACGAATGTGACTTTTCTGAGGATCCGAATGCTGAGATTGGCAGGATTGTCGATGCCTGGCGTGAAGGATCTGAGATCAAAGCAAGAGCAGCAGTAACCGATTCAGTGGCAGAGAGAAAGATTCAGGATGGGACCTGGGAAAATACCTGGAGTGTTTATTCTCTGGCAGATTCTATTGACGATAACTGGGCCAGTGGAGTCCAGGCCAGGTCCCTGACCCTTGTCCAGAATCCTGCGTGGGAGCAGGCAACCTGGAACATTGCAGCAGCCGAGGACGGAAAGGTAGCGGTACGTAACATTCATCAATTCAAAATCATCGCATCAGGTGATCCTGTGACAGATAACAAAGACAATTCTAACAGCGGTGGAGATCCTTCACCGAATGAAAAGCTTGCTGAGCTCGAAAAGGACAATGGAGTCAAAGATAAGGATATCGAGGATCTGAAAGCTGCTAAAGCAAAACTTGAAACGAAGGTAGGTGACCTCGAAAAAGTGGTCGCATCGTATGAAAAGGATAAGGCTGCATCTATTCCTTTGGAAAAAGTCCAGGAACTGGTGGCAAGCAAAGCCGATGAGATCGCCACTGCCAAGATTGTAGCATACAAGGAAGAGCAGAGGAGAGCAAATGCAATGGATAGTCTCACGGCTGCCAGGAAGGATCTGAACCTCGAGACAAAAGACGAGGACTACCAGCATCTGACAGCATCCGATATCGAGAAGCTTGCAGAGGATCTGGGAAGTATCAAGCTCGGAGCAACTGCTGAAAGTGTCAGATACCCCAGTTCAGTCAGTACAGGTACTGTCGGTAGATGGGACAGTACCAAGAATGAATGGGTGGTGGAATAGTGGCATATTCAGGTGTTGTGAAACCGGCAAACAAAATAGTAGCCGGTGGTAAGCCTCTGGAACAGGAGCTTAAAATCGAAACTGACACAAACATGTACCCAGGTCGTCTGGTCAAGAGGGGCACCAACGACGATGACATGGTAGTAAACACCGCAGCAGGTCCTGCATTGGGATGGCTTGGATATGAGCAGACAAATCCTGTTTTCATGCCCACTGACGTTGACACCATCTACGCTCAGAATGACATGGCTGCGGTCCTGTACGGCGGAGGTTTCCTGATAGTTGGCAGACTTGCATCAGGCCAGAACGTCACAAAGGGAACAAGGCTCGTAGCCGCTGCAAACGGTGAGCTTACCGCTGCAACATCTATCGTGGTTGATACCGGTTCCACCCCGGTTACATCCGGAGCAGCAAACGGGGCGATAGTCAGCGGTTCCATTCCTGATGAAGGTCTTGTTGTCGCGATAACACAGCAGTCAGTGGACGCTTCCTCTGCTGCTTCAGACATCCTGGTACTGAGTCTCATATGAGGTAAAAAACATGACAAACGCACTCGCAACATTTTCAAAAGAAATAGACTCCTCCCTTGTCCCTGCTCTTAGGAACGCACTCATTGGAAGGAAACTTGTGCATGTGACTCCTGAGAAGGGATTTGGTATAACTTCTGTTGACTGGGGTAAGATTACAGATGTCAGTGACGGATACGTATCCTATGGTTTCCGTGATGGGAATGAAGATAAGGTCGAAGTCTCCCTGACCAACTCAAAGATACCTGTTTACTGGAAGGACTACACGGTTGACAGGCGTATTTATGAGAGCTGGCTTAGAAGTGGAGTGGATGTCGATAAAGCGTCTTCCATCTCTGCAGCATACAAGGCAGCAAAGGCAGAGAATGCAGCCATCATGATGGGTGTCAGCAATGACGGTACAAATTATGATATGAATGGACTGTACCAGGAAGCAGGCAATGATTATGCTGTAAGCAAGGACTTCGGGACCTATGGAAATGCCACAGATGCTCTGGCAGGTGTCTATGAGCTCATGGACGATGATGGCATTCCTGTTGACAGTCTTTCGTTCAACTGGGTACTTGCAACCACACAGCGCAGGCAGCTAATGGCCAGCCGCAGTGCAAATGGTATCAAGGAAATGCCGGATATCTTGGACATGCTCAACGGCGGCCAGGTATTCGGTACCAACACACTGACTGCAGGTACAGGGCTTGTCAGTCCCACAGAGAACGTCGGAGAACCTTATGTCGACTTCTACATGACGTCCGATTTCAAGACAGAGCATGGAGTAGATTCAAAGCACCCTGATACAGGTGATCTAAACGGTCGTGTTTACAGTGCCGGGATCCTGAGGATCAAACAGAACGTGGCAATCTGCAAGACCAGTTCTATCTAAGGTGAGAAAATGGTCAAAGTCCAGGTAAACGTGAGAAATCTTGCTATAGATCTTGATGGAAAGGAGATGAAGTTCAGGCAGGGAGATGTGTTCGATATCCCTGCAGAGAGAGCTGAAAGAATGGGCAATACCCTTCTGATACTCGAAGATGAAGAACCAGATGAAAGTTCATCTGAAAAGACAACTCCAAAACGAAAAGCACCCGGAAAGTGAACTTAGATGCTATGCTCAGTGTCAGAAGTAAAAACCATCGTGTCTCCTGAATCAGTTTCAGATGATGATATCCTTGCCATCATTACCCACACATCTGCAGAGATATCTCTAGAAACCGGTGCGAGTATGGAGAGCACGGAACCTGCACTGAGCATAGCCTGCGTACATTTGTCAGCAGCAACCGTTCTGGAACGAATGAAGTACACCGGTGAACTTGCAAAGCAGGTCAAACTGGGGTCCGAACAGCAGTCAAACGATGTTGATACAGAGATACAGATTCATCGTAAGAAGGCCGCTTCATACATAAACAGGTACAAGCATCGGGCTTTCTCTATCCCATATGGCAGAAGTGGTGTCAGAACGGTGAACAGCGAAGAATAGGGATGTCCATCCATGCCATTGCTCTGATCCACGAGTGTACCATTATTTCAAATACCCAGTCCGGGACGGATGAATACGGTTCTCCTGTATATACAGAGAACAGTACCGCATCCCCATGTCGTTTTTTGGCATCAGATAATCCGGGCCAGATCGACATGCTTGAAAGCGGGAAGCACAGTATTTTAGAGATTTCAGTGATACTGCCTTCTGATGTTGTTGTGAAAACTGGTGATACCATAAGCAGTGCAGTTCCTGGTTACTCCCATTCTTATGAGGTGTTGTTTGTCACACCAATCACCCGGCTGTTCAACTCTACTGTTCATCATTATGAATGTAAGCTCAAGGCGGTGGAATAATGGAGATCGATTCTGACACTTATGATAAAATAATCGAGACCCACAACGATGTCAAGCACGTTCGTGCAGGCATTGACAAGATGAGCTGTCAGCTCGATGACCACGAAAAGAGAATTCGCGTACTTGAGAAGTGCTCCATCGAGGACCATGAAGAAAGGATCCGTATGCTGGAAGAGGGACAGAACCGCTGGCTTGGAAGGAATGCTTTTGTCGGACTAATGATCGTTGTGATCCTGCAGCTGGCAGGGATGATTGTCCAGATAATCTGGTGATGATATGTTCCAGTTCAAAGTCAAAGGAATGGAAAAGCTGCAAAAGAACCTACAAGAGATGGGCAAGGACATTGCCGACATCCTGGAGGAAGGTCTGCTTGCAGGAGGAGATGTTGTTGTAAGGGCTGCCCAGGAGAATTCCAGAAAAGGCGGTGATGATTTCCCACACAGGATAACAGGTAACCTGTTCCGCAACCTTGCAGAGGTTAACCCTGTATCTGTTGAAAAGTCGAACGAACGATGTGAGTTAATGGTCGGCTCCACCATGAACTATGCAATGCGTCTCGAGAAGGGGTTCAATGACACTGATTCCCTGGGACGGAGATACCATCAGCAACCAAGGCCTTTCCTCAGGCCTGCTCTGGATGAAAACACGGATGAGATTGAAAAGGCGATCAACCTCAAGCTTCAGCAGCTCTCAGATGCCGTCATCGACTGTCTGAACAGGTACAAAGGTGTGGCCGATGGGAACCCCATCAAGCAAATAGCGTACCTGGGGTCTCATGATGCCATAGAAGATGTTTCCAGTATTTTTCACGTTCCAATAGATTTCAAGATCATACACATGAGGTAATAACATGGCACAAACAACAGTACAAAACTCAAATGCCATCCGGTTCGGATCTGGTAAACTGGAGATAGGCACATCCATAGGATCGCTTGTCAATATCGGCGCCATTCGCAATGCAGTATTCAAGGAGGAATGGGAAGATGTCGAGGTTAAATCCGATAACGCCGGTATCGTGAAGGTTGGCATCAAGGAACATGTCGCATACATCGAATGCGATATGATGGAAGTGAACCTGGAGAACCTGAACACCATAAGAGGTGACCTGGATGCATATGCAACAGTTGCAGGGACTCCTGTATCCGTGACCGATGAAGCACATACTTTAGAAGACACTGATTTTGTAAGGCTCAATTACAGGAACGGAGATGGGACCGAAGTTTCCAGCATAGTGGTTACGGATGCATCAGACACTGCAGCCGTCAGGAACACCGATTATGTAGTAGCAGTAGATTCCGATGGATACACCTGCATCGCCAGAATCTCGGATTCCACTGTTATTTCAGATGCAGAAGGGATCAAGGTGGATTATTCCTATACTCCCAGCTCTGCTGCTACCCTCACAAGCGGTGGCAAGACCGCGATATCAGACCGGGTGGTTCGCATTACCAATAGTGTGAACCATACTTATGGGACAACCAATAGCCAGACATTTATTGGTTTTCAGGGAGATGATTCATCCCCTCAGGCATATCTGAATTCCATGATTCTGACCTACTATCTATGGGTAGATTCATCCGGGTTTGCACTGATGGCAAAACCGGAGCCAGTTTCTGTGGATGACAGGCAATCTTCGTTTATTACAGTAGTAGAACATATGGGTACAAAAGAATACAGCGATGGATTGACCAATTTCTATTGTTTCACACAGCGAAATGTAGGTGTCTCATGGACAGACTCCAACGATCATGATTACTTTGAGTTCATGCCTATGATAAGGCCATTTGCATATGAAACCCGTACTATTGGTCAGGGAATCCAGTTCTGGTATCATGCTTACAATAACCGCTACGCTCTAAAAAGTACTGGAAATGGGAAAGTGTATTTTGTAAAACCGGTCATTTGTAACTCTATTGACAATTTCACTCCTATATACCAGAGTGAACTGTTCTTTAAGTTCTCAGAAGATGCAGGGCTTGTTGACGGTGATGTGATTGCAATTGATGGGGAAACCACGAAATATATCTGCAAGGCTCTTGATTCCCCGGACAGCACAGCCAGGTTGAACTTTGCTATAAAATATGTGGCATAACATGCAGGAAGATTGCTGATGGCATTTGATCCGGTGATATTCGGAACGTATGTGGTAGGCACTGGGTTTACCGATGGCAGTTCAATATCAGAGGGAGGGTTCAGGTTATTCATAGTTCCTTCCGAGAATATAGGTGATGCACCTCTGGAGGGATATCCAGGGAGAGCTTGCGTTCCACTGCACGCAATCGTTTTTCCACGCTTCGAACGGTCTGGTCAATTGAGTGTAACCTGCCGTTGATGTCTTCTTTTATCTGCTGATCGTTTTTCAAGGTCTGTCCACCAACAGACCTGTCATTTTTATCGAAGGTATTAAAATCCTTCGATTTTCACTCAGATAATTGAAGTGTTATATTCTCAGGAGTGACATTAAGGACATAGTATTTTTGTTTGTCCAGCCTGATATACGTGGACTTTTTAGGATAGAACAGATTCAGCCCATGTCCCTGGTAACCTTTTGATAAAAGAAGCCCGATAGAAAATGAATTATCATCGGACATCCCACCGTACATTATATCTAAGGAGGTTCCGAAAAGGCTGCTTTTTATCTTTCTCCTTTCCCCGGTTGCAATGGTAAATGCATCTGCCATGGCTTCCTCCTTTGATAATAATACTGTTCTCTGTTACTGGCTCGCTTACCAGCAAAGTCCTTCATAATCGATATCAACGCTGATATCTTTTGGTTTTATCAGATGCCTGCCGTCTATGACTACCCTGTTTGCCATGACGTTGAATTCACTGTCCAGTTTCCTGAACTCGTCCCATTCTGTCACTATAAGGCATCCATCGGCCTCTTGCAGGGCATCGGATGAGTTCTTGCAATATGTGATCTCAGGGAAGAGCTTCTTCATGCTTTCCTCTGCTATTGGGTCATATGCAGCAATATCAGCCTCAAGTCGCAGCAGTTCAGCTATTACCGGAATTGAGCGGGATTCTCTGATGTCATCGGTGTCGTTCTTGAAGGCCAGACCAAGCACAGCGATTCTCTTGTTCTTGAGATTCTCGAGCTTTTTTTGGAGTAGTTCCACCATCTTCAGGGGCTGCTTGTCATTCACACCGACCACAGATCTCAGTAGCTGTGGTTCATACCCTATGTTCTTTGATTTGCCTATGAGAGCCTTGACATCCTTTGGGAAACATGAACCGCCAAAACCGGCACCACAGTTGAGGAAGTTGCGCTCTATTCTGAAATCAGTGCCCACGGCATCCATGACCTCATAGGTGTCGATTCCAAGCTGCTTGCAGATGTTGCCAATCTCGTTTGCAAAAGATATCTTGGTTGCCAAAAATGAGTTGTTGACGTATTTGATCATCTCGGCTGTCCTGGTATTGGTGTGCGTGACCTCGCAGTCCAGCTTGCGGTAGAGTTCGGACACTACAAAGAATGACCTCTCATCTATCGCACCAACCACGATCTTGTCCGGGTGCATGAAATCATAGACAGCCTTGCCTTCTCTCAAAAACTCCGGATTCATTGCAACTCCGAAATCTTTACCTGCCTTTTTGCCGGAGTGCTCTTCAACTGTAGTCAGCACGACCTTCTCAGTTGTCTCAGGCACTACAGTGCTCTTGACAACAACAACATGATAGTGATCTTTCTTCGCAATCGCCCGTCCAAGGCTGGCACTTGCAGCTTTCACAATTGAGAGGTCAATGCTCCCGTCTTCTCCCGACGGTGTCCCAACGCAGATAAATGAAGCATCGGTATTCTGCACAGCATAATCATAATCTGATGTGGCAATGAGATTCTTCTGCGTATGCTTTTCCATCAGCTCATCCAGCCCCTCCTCCCAGATAGGTGCAATACCTGCATTGATCTGTTTTACCTTCTCCTCGTCAATGTCAATACAGATTACTTCGTGACCAAGTTCTGCAAAGCATGCGGCTGAGACCGATCCGACATAGCCTGAACCTATAATTGATACTTTCATGATGAGATTCTCCTTGTGGTAGAAGATTGTTGGGGAGTGTATATTAGGATTGGGGTTGTGGGATTTTATGAAATATTATCTTTAAAAAGCAATTTATTATATATTCTTAAGAGGATTTCGATATTCCCTCATTTTAGATCATTAAAGTATTCAAACTCAATTATATCCTCTCATTTTTTATCATTTTGTTTATTTCTCTTCATTAATCCTTATTTTTAGTATAGCTTCCGCTATCCTAGATTATTCCTTTGGTTTTTAGTGTCCTCAATTGATGCAGATTAAAACAAAAAGCTGTCATCAACATTTTTGCATTCACTCTTTCTACAGTTGTAACAAGAACCTTTCTGGTTTTAAATATTTCTTTTGTCACTGCATACACTCTTTCGCAAGGGACTCTTTTCACACTTATTCTTTCATTTCTGAGGATATCCATTATTCCTAAAGGATGTCCTCTTACAGCTCGTTGCATTGTTGCTGCAAAACCTTTTGCTATTGCTCCAAAATATCCTTTATCTCTATACACCACTTCACCCTTTTCAGACAGATCAACCTGTGAATCGTGAAGTGATGCAGTTGTTGTCTCAAATCTTCTGATTAGTTCATAATCCTTATCAATAATTGTATGAAGTTTGTATCCAAAGTGAGATTTACCATTTTTCTTAGTCCAGGTTCCATCTTTGCTTCTTCTTGTTTTCGCATCTTTTCCTCTGAGTACATCTGCTTTTGCATGTCCTGGATCTGAGTGAATAAAAGTTGCATCCTGGATCATTCCTTTTTTAATCTTCAAACCAAGAGCATCAAGCTGATTCTGCATTTCATCCCACACCGCTTTTTCTTTACCATTGTCGATAATTCTCTTCCTGAATGACCAGACAGTTGTACTGTCTGGTACATATTCAGGAAATCCCAGGAATTTCCTAAAGGATATCCTGTCAATACACTGCTTTTCAAGCATTTCTTCCAAATGCCTGACACGCTCTTCAAGTTGTGCAATTTGGAGAGATTGATGTTCAATTATCCCAAGTAATCGAGTTACAAGTTCTACTACTGCTTCTGGACCAGCTTCATAAACTGCAAGTATTTCTTCGCGGTCTATACAAATCCCCTCAGATTGATAGACGTTTTTTATGATATTTTACTGAATATTTTTTAACACATAGAATGAAGCCATAGTATATTGTTTTTTGCATCATTAAAACAGTCAGGCTGAATAGTTACGTTTATTCTAACTATCTGGAATAAGGAAAAGTTTGCTTCATTAAAAGATGCTTTTTTTAAGTTACTAGCTAATCCTGTAATCTATAATGAAATAATCATGCTGTTAGAATACAAAAAGAGCATCGTAAAAACGATTTCTCCTGAAATAATATTACCATACGTTTCATCTCTAAGTTTGCATTCTAGATACACACAAGCAGAACTGCTCGCTGGACTTGGGTATTTTGATTTACAAAATAATCATACTATACAGACTGGAGTATTATATATCAAAGACAAAAAGACAGATTTATTTTTCATTACGTTAAACAAGAATGAAAAGGACTATTCTCCAACTACGATGTATAATGACTATGCAATTAACGAAAATCTCTTCCATTGGCAAAGTCAGGCATCAACTAGGATTGATTCTAAAACTGGACAGAGATATATCAATCACAAAGATAAAGACCATACAATTCTTCTTTTTGTAAGGATACATAAAAGTGTCAATTCTTTGGCTCAACCTTATTATTTCTTAGGACCATCGGAGTATGTGAGCCATGAAGGTGAAAAACCTATTAATTTTGTATGGCGTCTCAAATATGCAATGCCTGCTCACTTATTAAGAGAAACTGCGAGACTTATTGTGGGGTGACCACATTCTAATACCACTTTTATGGTCACCTGCAACAAAAAACATGGACTATTTAATCTCAGAGTACAACATTTCTACTAATAGTATTCATGATCGAAAGAAGAGATACCCAATGACCTCCAATACCACCCACGTATGCCCCGTAGCAATATCCATCATTCTCAACAACAGAATTCGCAGATGGTTGCAAAACCCACGGAAAATACTTGGTCCGTATATTAAAGAAGGGATGGATGTTCTGGAAGTAGGATGTGGTCCGGGATTTTTTACTATTGATATGGCTCAGATGCTTGGGAAAAGTGGTCAGGTCGTAGCCGTAGATTTGCAGGAAAGTATGCTTGCGAAACTGAGGGAAAAGATAGAGGGATCTGAAACAGAACTGAATATCGTACTGCATAAGTGTGCTGCAGACAAAATAGGTGTGTCCGGGAATTTTGACTTTGTTTTCCTGTTCTATATGGTTCATGAGGTGGCGGATAAAGACGCATTTTTCAGGGAGCTGGAATCAATACTCAAAACAGATGGTCTGATTTATGTAGTTGAGCCACCGTTGCATGTTTCAAAAAAGGCATTTGAAGAATCCATTAAAATAGCCGGTAGTGCAGGGCTTACAGTTGTGGATAGGCCAAAACGTTTTCCTGACAAAGCAGTTGTTTTGAAAAAGGCTTAAAAGCAACAGGGTGAGTTGCTTGGCAGCGATGTTATTCCGGCTTGTATGGGTGACCACATTCTATATAGCACTTTTGTGGTCACCTGTGGGAAAAGGACTAACCACTCAACCTTTATCACTTATAAACACATACTAAAATTTAGAACATTATCTTTTCAGATATCCATGAATACAAGCAACCAACCCTTCGAAAAAGATAAATTGCTCCCTCTCCTCAAAGATTTCTTTCAGAAAGAGGAACACGTTGAGCTTGCTTACCTTTTTGGGTCTGTGTCAGAGGGGAAAGCCGGTGTTCTGAGTGACATCGATATAGGTGTCTATTTGTCAGAATCGCTGACAAAAGCCCAGAAAAATCATAAACTTATTGAACTGATAGGCAGTCTCACAACTTTGCTCAAAAGTGATAGATTAGACCTTCTGATAATCAATGATACATCACCGGTGCTTAGTTTTGAGATTATAAAGCCAAACGTTCTGATACTTGAAAGGAATCACGATTTGAAACTGGATGTGGAGCAGCGTATAATGTCACAATATCTGGACAGGAAGTACCATGAGGATTTCTTGAACCAGAGTCTTCTCAAAAGAATTATGGAAAAGGGGCTGGTTTGAATATCTGCTGCTGACAAAATCCTCAGAAAACTGAACTTTATGCAAAGATGTGTCAGTTACTTGAAGTCTATTGATACAGAGAGTACCAATCTGGAAACAAATTATGAACTACGATGTGCAGTTGAAAGAAATTTCCAGCTTGTTATTGAAAGTGCAATAGACATAGGTGAAATAATTATTTCTGAAGAAGGGTTTAAGAGACCTGAGGACTACAAAAGTGTGTTTCTGACATTAGGGCAGAAGGGTATAATTCCAGGTGAATTTGCAGAAGAATTCGCTCAAGCAGCAGGTTTTAGAAATATCCTTGTTCACATGTACGAAGAAGTAGACCTCGATATTCTGTATATGTTCCTGACCGAAAGGCTGGACGATTTTGATGATTTTGCCAGGTATGTCGCAGAGTATCTAAGCACACATCACTAACTCTTCCTGCACTCTCTCACGAATTGCTGAATAAAAACCAAATTTGTAGCTGTTTCGTTCAGGAGGGTTGAAACTCGTTACTCTTAAACCACTTCTGCCGATCTACTGGATTCAATATCATACGGCTGGATAAATGAAACAGATGTTACTGTCCAGCCCTGGTCAATATCATGTAGCTGCAAATAGACCGGTATAACTGAAATATCAGTTTCCTTTCCAAGAATATCAACACTGGATACAGTACAGTTTAGTGCCATGACTGCAGTGTCGTCTTCGATTTCATTTGATACAATATCTATCTGCTTAATACTATTCGGTTTAATTCCTTCATTACTGAACAGCATCTCAACACTTGCGGGAACAAGAAGATCCTTTCCCTGATACATACTAAAAGCAATACTGAATTGACTTTCATTCACTGCATTGAGAAAACCAATGGCTATAAACTTCACCTCATTGGATTCTGTGTCAGAGCTTCCAAACCTGCCACCGATATTTTCTTTGATTATGGGGATTTGCATTAAGGAACCTGCAACAATGGCCAGAACCATAATGAATAACATCTGCATGAGGATTTCTTTCTTGTTTTTCTTATGTCTTTTTAAATTAGGTTTTTCTTTTTTACGTGGCGGTGCGGTGCTGCGAAGAATAGTAAGTTTCTTGTCAGAAGGAGCAGGATTACGGGAATATGGGATGATACTGACCTCTCTTTTTTCTTCAGTCCCGTTTTGTTTCTCCCTGATTTCCTTTCGATAGGTATCATACATTTTCGCAACATCTTCATCTTGCGAATTTTGATTATTTTTGCCAGCAATCGCCTCATCGTTCATGGGATTCTTCCCATGATTATTGCTCTGGTCAATTCCTGAATTCCGGGTTGAATAAGTATTAGGTTGCTGCACTATACTGTTTTTGATATTAACTGGAGATTTCGTGTTTTCGACAGATGAATTGCTTCTCTTCACTACGGAATCAAGGACATTGACCACCTGCTTATTTTTGATAACTCCAATCTCTTTTGCAGAATTAACTGTATTTGCAAGATGCTTGAGCTTTGCCAGCATCTCGTTGAGAAATCCCTGTATTCCATCTTTTTTGTCAGAAACTGCCCTGAGCATGACCTGAGTAAGTCCTTCATTTTCCTTTATCAGGGCTGTCAGAAGGTAGTGATTATTCTCGCCTATGACTTCACCTGAGAAATGGAGCACATTACCTTCTGCAATTGTGTATTCATCTACTATGTAGAGATGTGTTGCACAGGTCTGCATCAGGAAAGAAGTAATCTGCTCTATGTTCATATCTTCAAAATTCATGCTGGATTCCACAGCATATCCTGAACCTGATAGTTGAAGGAATTCGTTTTTTGTTATTGGTTTTGCACGCAAAAAAGGACAGATACAATGTACTTCCTTTGGTCGCATATCAACCATGTGTTTTTCCCATTTAGGGTCACGATAGATTATGCTTGCCCCAATTTTTTCGTTGAGGATACATCCCGTGGGCTTCAAGGTGAATTTAGCAGTTATGGCTGTGCTCGGGGGGATGCTAGCCAGTTTCTGAATCCTGTCTTCCTGCGACTTGAAAAGTGATTCATTATAATCGAGGATGATCTGTACGTCAGAAATGACAAGATCAGTATTATTTGTGATTCTTATTCCAAACGTGATATTGTTGTCAGGGAGGATATCATAACCACGTTTTATGTCTATTTCCATTCCAATCAAAATTTAATTATTTATAAATATAAATACATTTTGATTCAGACTATACAGCAATATTTGAAAAATAGAAGGATGGGTCACAGGGAAAAGCATCACTATCCCTGTAATCTTTATGCTCTCAGACTTCCTTAACCCACAAAACCTCGCCCTCTTGCATAGCATACAAGATCTCCTGGGCGACCTCGGAATTTGTCCTCATCTTGATATCACCATGTCTGCCTACAGTTGCTGAGAACATGAACCCTTCACCTGCATAGACTTCCACATCACGACCTGAAGCTTCAGGGACATTGAGTATGACATGCTTTTTTGTACGTTCGATGATGGGGTGGTGTTCTTTATTTGAACGTGGTTTGCGTTCCTCATTATCTTGATATCTAGGTTCCTCTCCAGGCTCGAACTTACGTACATCGATATGAATGCCAAGCCCTTTCTCGATATCATCGATCGTTTTGCCGCTTTTACCAATCACCCTGGGCATGTCCTTGTCTCTCACACGCACCATAGCACGGTTATCTGAGATCATTTCCACCTCTATCGGACCGTTTGCATAGTTGCCGATTACATCCTTAACCTCTTCTTCTGCAAATTTCCATGATGGGTTTCTCTTCTGTTCCCCGCCAATAGGCATAACAACGACTTGCTCACCGTAGGTGTAGATCTCAAATTCGTTCTTGCCTGTCTCAAGGTCAGATATAAGGATAACAGGTCTGGCAAGGTCGGCTTCCATCATGCCTGCCGGAACCTTCACAGTGAACTCAAGCACCTGTACCTTTGCGATCTCTCCCTTGTCGATGAATATCACTGTATCCACAACCTGCGGGATCACACCAAGCTCTACCCTGCCTATAAGTCTTTGAATTGCATCCACCGCGCGGTTTGCATGCACAACTCCGATCATGCCCACACCGGCAAGTCTCATATCAGCAAAGATCTCGAAGTCCTTGGTCTTGCGTACTTCGTCATATATGGTATAATCCGGGCGTACAAGCAACAGCACATCTGCCGTATTCTCAAGGCTGCCATCAAGAGGAGCGTACTGGGTGATCTCTTGTGGAACCTGTAGGTCACGAGGTGATTCCATGGTCTTGACCACAAATCCTCCGTCATTAAGATAAGTAGCAACACTTGCTGCAAAAGTGGACTTTCCAGCACCTGGTGGTCCTGATATCAGAATACCCCTCTGGGTGTTTATCCTTTCTTTGAGCAAATCGCTTAAACGGTATTCTTCCAGTGATACAGAGGCCACCGGACGTACAATAGTGATTTCCACATCATCGGAAAACGGAGGCTTCGATATGGCAATCCTCATATTCCTTATCTGAAGCACCGCTGCACCGGTGAAGGTCATTTCCGTAAAAGATTCCTGATCAGAACGTGCCCTATCCATCAGCTCTCTGGATATCATTTTTAATTCCTGGTATGTGCAGGGCTCATTTCTTATCTTTACATATTGCACATCCCCTATGGAACCTTTTTTTGCCATTGGGGAAACCTTGTGCTTCAGGTGAACTGACATTGTGTCAGGTGTGAAGAAGTCATCAACAAGTAATGGTCCGAATTTTTCAAATGGGGGTTTTACAAAATCAACTTCAAGTCCCTTTGCTTTTGCAACGAGTGACTGTACCCGGTCACCGGTGACAAAATTTGCATCAAGCCCCTCTGCGACCTCTCTTATTAGTGCATCTATCTCGCCGCCCTTGGCAAGCTTGACCTGCTCAAGGTTTGGTCTGGGCCCGGTGAAAAATATTCTGATATTGCTTTTGTCTGCATATCTCTGGAGTTCCTGTATCTCCTCAAGGCCTTTGTATCCAATCTCAAGTCCCCTGTTGGCCTGGGCTTCCAATTCAGCCACCACTGCCTCTGGAA